>CAZNKR010000049.1:0-11867 GCA_964573715.1 uncultured Roseburia sp.
ATTTCTTGTTGCAAAGGTACACATTGTTTCAATGTTTTTTGACCACGTATTTGAAAAGTATTTGAAAAATGAGGATTTTCAAAGAGAAAACATAAATACACATTTTTTGAATATTATAAATTATAGTATCTTTGCTCCAAACATTTTGTTTATTTAAATTTTAAATAGTAGAAAACTATGACAAAAGAAGAGGCTTTACAGAAAGTAAACGACTATTGTAACGAGAAAAGTTACACCAACGCGACACTCACCGATGGTTTTAAAGACAAGTTTGCTGAACATCTCGCAAAGCGTTATCCCGACGCAGCAGCAGACGATGAAACGGCACTTGGCGACATGAAATTTGCGCTTAATTCCGCTTTTAGCGGTGCAAGCCTTATTATCACGGATAAGACCAAGGAATTTGAGACGAAAGAAAACGGCTACAAATCCCAAATCGCTGAGCTGGAAAAGAAAGTGCCAAAACCTAATCAAAAGCCCAACGAGGTTGTACTCCCTAAAGAGGTTCAAGACAAGTTGGATGCTTATGACAAGTTCATGGACAGTGAAAAGAAAACCACCAAGTTCAAGAACATCATGGAATTGGCCAAGAAAGGTATCCGACAAAATCTGCATGCGTCGTTTGAGAAATTTGCGACGGATTATGATGTTAAGTTGGATAAGGAAGACAAGGAGCAAGCCGACGCACTTGTGACGCGCTTTAAGGAAATCTTTAAAGATTCCATTGGCGACATTGCACCGTTGGCACCTCAACAAACGCAAAAGCGCGACGAGGACTTCATTGCTTCGCTAAAGAAAGTGAAAGTTCAATAACATCTTAAATAACAAAAAATTATGGTTACGAATCTCCAATACTTTTTCGAGACCGCTAAGAAACTTCGCGGCGGTCGTTGGGTGTGGGTTAAGGATAGCAACGGCGAAAACCGTAACAATATCCTCCTTGGCGGTACTATCGCTAACCCCAACAAGGAATTTGGCCATCTTTGGGCTGCACAACTTATGCAGTACACACCTGGCCAACCTATGCTGATTTTCCGCTCGTTTAAGTTGAAGGCCGATGCTGCAGCCAACGCTACCACTATCTACATTGATGGTGATGGTTATTCGGACGCACCCGAGGTAGGTCAATACCTTATGGTTGCCCCCGATGCTACCGAGGTTGTATCTATGGAGGCCGACACCGAAACAGGCGCTGTTACCGTTACTAAGACCACTTACACTGGTACTTACGCAAAGGTTACGGGCGTTACTTACGACGAAACAAACCAAAAGTTCGAGGTCACTCTTGAAAACAAACTTTCGACCGCTAAGATTGATGCAGGTACTATTCTTGTTGAGGCTGACAAGGCCAAAGACACCGAAAGCACTGGTTCTGCACCCGTTCTTTGCCCGAAGCCCAACGTATTCAACGAGGTAGACCGTGATATGCTTCCCACCGAGGGTTATGGTTTCCAAAATGCTAATTATAGCGTTTCGGGTGTCTATAACAAGCAGGCGTGGATTGCTAAGATGCAACCGTTACCCAAGTACGTGCTTGCACTTAACAAGTCGCTTATTGACGGTATCTTCTGGATTTAATCATCGTCGCTATTATTAACACGTAATTAAAGAAAGGAAACAAGATATGGCAAATGCACTTAAATTCCACTTCACCCCAGATGAGGCCATCGAAAAACTTTATCAAAGGGGCTTTATGGATGGGGCCAATGTAGGCTTCCTCCAAACACTGATTGACTCTACCATCGAAATCGAGGAAAATGCGTTCTTCTGGCAAGAGCACTTCCGTGTCGAAGGTAACGAGTATGACATCGACCGTAACGACCTCAAAAAGAACCCTGCTTGGACGGTTAAGCAAGGCATCAAGCGTACCGTGCCTATGGCCGACGCTATGGCTCCGCTGTCCGAAACCATGCAACTTGAGGCCGAGGGTATGGAGGAAAAGACTGGCTCTATCTACCAATATGGTAAGGGCTTGTTTGAAACCTCTATGTCTAAGTTGGAACTCCAAGCACGTCTTCGCGAGCTGGGTACCGACGAAAACCTTGTTGTCGGTTTTGTTCGTGGTGTCGCCGACCTTGTAAAGACGCACAACCTGCGCGTTTCGCACATGGCCGCTATGACACTTTCTCGCGGTGGTCAATACGGTAACACTATCAACGTCACAAACGTTGCTGGTGGCACTACTACCACACAAGGCTTTAGCGGTGTTGTCGCTAACCAAAGCGCATACATTCCCCTTGCCAACTACAAGAAGGCTGGTACTAAGGTATGGACAGCGGCTGATTGCGACATTCCCGAACAAATGCGTAAGATTGAGGCTGATTTCAAGGAGGCTAACTACATTCCCGACGGCACACCGTTCGAGTGGGATATTCCTTGGAACATCGTAGTGAATGTTCTCTTGAAGAACGCCGCTTTCATCAAGGAAGTAAACCGCTACATTGCCCTCTATGCGCCCGATAAGGTTATCGTTGTCACCAACGGCAGCTCGACTACCAACGTTGACACCATTACCTACGAGCAACTGGTGCTTTATTCCCGTTCACCCATCAGCAAGATTTCGCCTATCCGTATCGTGCGCGAGCAACAAGTGGTGCAAGGTATCACTACCTACACTACCGTTAAGGGTTGGGCTCCTGGTGTGGCTGTTCTCCGTCCTCTTGGCTATGCAGGTGTCTTGGTACACGCAAAGGTCGCCGACGTTGAACTGATGAAGAGCGGTGAGGTCAACAAGGGTATCGACTTCTCTTTGGCAAAGGTGCAAGGTTTCTTGAACGTTATCAACAAGGTTACGCCTAATGGTATGTTGAAGTCCTACCACACCGATGTCATCGGACGTTACGCTACCGTGCTTGACGAAAGCCCGTATCACGTAGTCGTTGACACCACAACTGCGGACAACTAAACCTTTAGAATTGGGAAAAGATTTTGCTCATTATAAAAGATTGATACGACGATGACGGTACTTGAATGGTTGAAAAAGAAAACACGTTACAGTTTCGAGGAAGGTAACTTTGAGGTTATTGCCCTTGACCGTGGCGTTCAGCCCGACGATGACGTGTATGGTGCTAACGTTACCAAGCGTCTTAGGGATTTGATGGAGGCTGATATTATTTTCACCGCCGTTCTCCTTTCACCTTCAAATACCGCATCGTTGTCGCAATCTCACAACGGCTATCAAAAGACCATTGGCCAAGAGCAGGATTTCTACCAAGACGAAAAGATTAAGTACGCAATCCGTATCTATACGATGTACGGTGATGAACGTGCAGGTATCTTAGAAAGCGCACGACGCAAGATTAAGTTTATACCCATTGAGGACGTTGACAAATTATAATCACTATGGCATTACGCGACGAAATATCCGAATATCCTTATACGGGCGTTGTAAGACGCAAGGTAGAGGGTCAAGGTGACGAAGATGATGTTGATGTAGTCATCTACGAGGGCGTTATGGATGAACACATGACTACGGATGACGAGGGTCACACCTTACAAACCGCGTCCTATGTTATTTCCATGCCGTTGACGAAAGATGATAAAGGCAACTACATCGTTCCTCGCAAAGGTGATGAAATTTCGTTAGTCCGATTTGGTGAAACATTGGAATTTGTTGTAGATAACGCTGAACCGTCACAATTAGGCGGTGTAAGTGTATATTCTACACGCAAGGCTTGGTAACTATGGCTACGAAAACAAGGGTTAAATTCAACAAAAAGGCATTGGCAAGGCAAATGTATAACAACATAGCCGATAAGCAAACAGAACGGCTTATAGCCTTTGCAGAAAGCGAGATTATTCGTTTAGTTGAAACCCGTGCTTTCACAAACCAAACAATCAACTTGCAAGATTCCTATGTGTGGGCGGTCTATTACAATGGAAAGAAGGCTAAACATGGCTACTACGGCAATAAGATGGCAAAGGGTAAGTCCATTTTGCACGAATATAGCCCGTCGATTAGCGTAGATGTAAACGGACGTGCATTAGCGCGTAAATTCGTTCAAATCTATAAACCCGACGAAACACAAGGATGGGAAATCGTCTTTGCAGCCTGCGCCCCCTACGGTGCTTATCTTGAAGGTGGATTTATGTTTCATGGCAAACGCTACCAATTCGATGTTATGTCGCAACGGTACGACCATATCAAGCAGACATTATCTCCGCTTTGCCGTGTACGATTTGAGGTAAACCAACCAAAGTATTAAAACAAGAAAATAAAGGATTATGTTCAACGATTCACGAATAGACGTTTACGACTATCTTTATAACCTCGTTTATGACGTTGTTACGAAGAACGTTTACCGTATGGGCGAACCGACCGAAACGACGGAAAGCGATTCTAAAGATGGTTTTGTAGTGTTGAAAGTGGGTAACATGAATGACGATTCGGAATTTGATTGTGATGCCTACGGTTGGGTACGTTGTACGATTACGGCCTACGTTCCAAAGAAATCACGAGGACGCTTAGATAAGACGTTATACAAGGCATTTGAAACATCTATCAATCAAGTTGTCAAAGATGCCATTGCAAGCGGTGATAACCAAGAATATTACATACTTGGTGATAGTGTCCTTTCAATGGACGTTGACGAAACGACGCAAAAGGGAAACCAATATCATGTGTACGTAAAATCATTCGTTATCGTTTTAGACGGTATCGAAGAATAAATATTATTTGTCAAATTAAAATATAGAAAGGAAAAAATTATGGGAAAAACAACCGTAAAAGCCGTTAGCCTTGCATACGGTACAGCTGGCGGTCCTGCAACTACCAAGTTGATGGGTGTCTTGAAAGGTCTTTCTGTCGGACAGGACGCTCCTGAAAGCACGGAAATCGAGGCCGAGTTCTACGACAGCCCGTTTGACATCTTCTATGATGGCAACCCAGTTACTATGACGTTCGAGCTGGCTAACTACGAACTTTCCGAGTTGCCTGCCCTGTTCGGTGGTACTTACACAGAAGAACCCGAGGAGTACGAGGGCGCGGCCAACGCTTACACAAGCGAGCACTCTTGGCAACTTGATTTCGGCCGTGGCCATGCAGCCCTCTACATCTACAGGGGCTTGACGATTGGCACTATCAAGAAGGATGCCGACGGCGCATTGAACTATTCCGTTACCATTACCGCTTTGGTTCACACCACTGGAACTGATGCAGAGGCAGTTGGCCACATGTATAAGCTCGTAGGACGTACTTCGGCTTAAATTGTGCTCGATTAGTCTAAGGCTAAACACGGAAACGTAAGGGGTGCGTTTATTGGGGTGTCACCCAGTGGCGCATCCCTTTTGAATTTTACGAAATCCAAATAGGGAAAGATGAAACAAGAAGAAATCAAAGAAAGAGTTTTACCCGAATTTCCAATAGACGTACAACGTGACATATTGGATATAATCAATGATACGCCATCCTTGGTTAAACTTGGTGATAAGGAATACCGTGTTAAGGATATGCGTTATTATTCGTTATATCGCATTTGTAGGCTTGTCATGGATATGCGCAAGGCAGATGAAACGCTTGATACCGACCAAAAGGTTATAACGGCCTTATGCACCGATTTGGATGCTATGTCGGAAATCATGGCCATTGTGCTTTGCAACCATTTGTTTACGCCCGATAAGATTAAGACTTATGATGACGTTGACGAAACGATGTCACGCAATGACAAGTTGATACAAGTGATGAAAGCAAAGGTCATGCTTAGTACATTTGACACGAACCAATGGGCGGCTATCGTGTTAGGTGCTATCAAGTCAATAGACTTGTCTGGTTTTTTTTTAATCAAAAAATCGGTGAGTACGCTTTCGGCTTCACTTCTGACAAGGAAGCGGAAATCGGAGGAGACAGCATCACTATTTATGGAAGCACAATCATTGCGGACGCCGCAGACTTCCTAAAAGTGTTCACGCAATATCGCCTTGATGATTACCTATATCGTCTTAGCATTGCGCAAATACAATTCATGGCGGTGGATAACACCCATACAAAGTACCTTAAAGGTTCTGACAAAAAAGCGTGGAACGACTTCAAAGCCGCTTACGATGCACAACAAAAGTTGGAAAACTTTATGTCTGGCTTGGGCGTTCACGATGACCTTAAAGAAGGCGAGGAGATTGAAATCCCCGTGCGTCGTAAGGGAACGGAAAAGAAAGAAAAGAAGTAGTTTATTACGGACAATATATATACCTGAGATATGCCAAATACAAGTAATGACGATGTAATCATTGTTGGCTCGCTTTCCGATAAGGAATTACGCGATTCAATAGACAAGTTAGTAGATTACGTAGGCGATAAGACAACCATAATGGCTGGCAAATTCGACGTGGCTATGGAAAAGATGAAATCGGCCATGAAAGATTTTGCCATAACTCAAAAGGTTAGCGTTGACTTGATGCAAGACGCATGGAAACAAATGTCTGCATCTTTCGATGCTATGCTAAAGGCTCAACAAAACGCCACAAGTAGCGGAAATAATAGCGGTACGGGTGGCGGTAATTCACAATATGCCGACAATACCGTAGGCCACTTGCAAGAAATCATTGCCTTAGAGGAAAAACGCCGTAAGGAAATGACACTTGGTAGTGATGCCTTGCGTGACCAAAACAAACTTATCGAGGAACAAAAGACCAAGTTAAAGGGTGAAACCACAAGCGACCAAGTAAAGGCAGCACAAGCCGCCAAAAAGGAATTGCAAGAGGCATTCACCATGCCAGCGCGTGGATTGGCCGATGCTGAAAAGAAATTGCAACAATTACAAAGTCTTTCGGCAAAGTTCCAAGGCAAGGGTATTCTCGACCAAACGCAATGGAATCGCCTTAACGCACGAATCCAAGCCACACAAGAAAAAATAGACAAATTGCGCCAAAAGAAGCCTACGTCTATTCAAGATGTGTTGGGTATGGACGAGTCGAGTGTTGATGCTATTGCAAAGAAAATGGCCGCTTTAAAGAAAGTGACCGTTGACCCACAAAATACTGCACAAGTCAAGCAATTAGGCGATGAATACCAACGTCTAAAGCGTCTGCAAGCCGAACTGATGGGTCAGAATATCCAAGCGACGCACAGTAACAACTATCTTGCACAATCCTTTGGATATATCCGTAACCGACTTGTTTATGCTTTGACATTGGGCGCGATTACATCGTTCACAAAGCAATTGTACGAAATTCGCGGTCAATACGAATTATTAGAGCGTAGCCTTGGCGTATTGGTTAATTCATTTGAACGTGGCTCTCAAATATTCCAAGAGTTGAACCAAATGGCCATTGAAAGCCCGTTCACTCTTATGGAATTGGCTGGTGCTGCCAAACAATTGACGGCATACAACTTTGCGGCAAACGAGGTGGTTGACACTACACGCCGTCTTGCGGACATTTCTGCGGCCTTGGGCGTACCGATGGAACGTCTTACGTATAACTTAGGACAGATACGTGCGCAAACCGTTCTGACGGCGCGAGATGCACGTGACTTTGCAAACGCTGGCTTGCCTATCGTTGCATCGTTGGCCGAACACTTTACGGAACTTGAAGGAAAGATTGTTACTACGGGTGACGTTTACGACCGTATGAGAAAGAAGATGGTGTCGTACTCCGATGTTATGGCCGTCTTAAACAAGATGACCGACGATGGCGGCAAGTTCTTTGAGTTCCAAGCCAAGCAAGCCGAAACGTTGCGCGTTCAAATGGCCAACCTTAACCTTGCATGGAACAATATGCTTAACGACATCGGTAAGTCTAACCAAGGCTTATTGACGTTGCCGATTAGCGGATTGAAGGCATTGCTACAAAATTGGCAAACTATCGACCGCGTTCTAAAATCCATGCTTTACACGTTCATTGGATGGAAAGCCTTGCAAATGGTTGCTATTCGTCAACAATGGGCGTGGGCTACTGCTACTGGTGCTACGGCAAAGCAAATGGGATGGTTAGCAAACGGCATTAAGGCTGTGGGCGCATCACTAAAAGCCCTTTTCCTTAATCCTTGGACGTGGGTGTTTGTTGGTATTATGGCAGTTATCGACCTTGTGCGTCAAACAAACGCCGCAAGGGAGGCCATGCACGAACTTAACCAAGAAATCCGCGATAACGCAAGCGAGGCAAGTGAAAGCATGCTGAATTACCTGAACAACAAGGGTAATAAATCGACATTTGAACTTGCAAAACAAAACAAGTTGACTGCCGAACAAGGTGAAAGGGCGTGGGAAAGTCTTAAACAACAAATCGAACAAAGCGCATTATCCGCTAACGGACTTATTGCCGAATTATTGACAATCGAGGACGTTAACGAACGTGTGCGTGTCGGTTTTGACTATGCCGAAAGAATAAAAAAGGCGCAAGCCGCATTGCAAGACCTTAAAGATGATTCCATCAAGGTTAATACAGATGTTGGCTGGTTTGGTATGTTTGGCGAAGGATTGGTTTCCGACCTTAAAGACTATGCCGACTACATAGAAAAATATTCCGAAATAGCACGGAACAATCAAATGGCTGGCGAGGTTGCAGCTGAATGGATGCACCAAGTTGGTGTTGTTAAAGGTGCAAGGCAAGAATTTCTCGAAGAACTTGATGATACAGCAGAAAGCATCAACAACTTTATTCGTGCTTATAATATAACTGACCCGTTGCAAATCAACGAGATTTTGGAACGTGTACGTTCACAAATCAAAGCAAAGAACCCCGAAATAAAAGGCGAGGCCGCTAAGATTTTCGACATCTCGTTAGACCAAAAGATGTATGAACTTACCAATGGTGCGGTTGACCGTAACGCAAGCCTTTGGAATATGTTTATGGAAAGATTGAAGCACAATTCAAGTTCCGCTTTCCAAGACATAAATGACGAATGGATTAAGAAAAATACAGCATTATCAAAGGAACAACAAGAGGCCGTTGACGCAAACTTGCAATATTTTAAGGACAGTATGCCTTATGCCTATGATGCAGTTGCAAAGATGGTTAGCGACGCAAGTCAATTGCGCATAAAGATTGGTATTACCTTTGGTGGTACAAATGCTACTGATTTCCAAAAAGAGGTCAATAAACGTATCGCCAATGCGCCAAAGATATTAGACTTTGGCGGTGGTGCTTTCTTACCTACGAACAACGACAATCTTTCATCATGGGTTAAGACACAACAACAAGCAATTAAGTCATTGCGCGAGGAAAACAAAAAGTATGCGCTTGATAATTCGCAATGGTCAAAGGAAAAGATTGCTGCAAATAACCGCGAAATCCAACAACGTAAGAATTTGCTTGATTTGTTCCACCAACCATATGCCGAGGAAAAGGAAGGCCGTAAAGGTGGAAACCGTAAACCAGAGGACGTTGTAGCCGAAGCGTTAAAGCAAGAACTACAACTTATCCGCGAGATGCAAAGCAACTATGACAAGTTGCGTAAGTCTGGCGTTTCCAATATGGATGCTATCGACCTTGCATCAAAGGGCTACGAGGCAACTATCATACGTATCAATCAAGTTCTGTCGAAATTCGGTATAGACAAGTTCAATGCCGCTAATTTCGCAGGAAAGGACGTGCGCAGTTTGTTGCAATCGTTAGAGGAACAACGGAAAGCCCTATTAGCAAGCGGTAAGGTGAAAACATCGTCTTTGCAAGCATTGGACGTTGAAATACAAAAACTTACCGTTGATGCAAAGACCTACGACATGAAAAAAGTCACTGACGGTTTGAATAGTGAACTTGGAAAGATAAAGGACGAGTACGAGTTGGCTATCGAATTGGACGCAAATCCCGAACTTGGCAATATGTTTGCGGATATGTTTGGCATTGACACCGATAGTTTGCCGCACACGTTCGGCGAGGCTTACGACCGCGCAGTTACTATTGCAAGGAGTAAACTCGAGGAATTAAGAAAGTCCATGAACGGGACTTTTGACATTGATGGCTTTGACCTTATGAAAACGAACATTAAAGGAGACGAAAACGGGTTATGGAATGGCATAGACATCAAAAGCGAACCGTTGAAAGAACTTATCAAGTGGCAAGATATTTGGCGTAAGATGTTCAAGCAAAACATGGTGAAAACCGAAAAGATGCTTGACGGTTACGTTAAGAAGTACGGCAATTATTCGGATAAGGTTGCCGAAATCGAGGCGGACAGACTTGAAAAGATAAAGAAACTTAACGAGGCTTATTACACCGATGCGATGCGCAATAGTCCCGAATACAATCGCAAGCGACAAGCAATTGATACTGCAGCTGCCAAAGAAAAGTCGCAAGCGAAATGGGATAACTTCACCAACACAAGACTGTATGTGGAATTGTTTGAAAACTTGGAACTTGCATCGACTGGCGCGTTAATGGCAATGAAAGAAAAGTTGGACGAGGTTAAGGGTTCTATGAACAATCTTAAACCCGAACAACTAAAGCAAATAACTGCGCAATATACCAAACTTGAAAAGGAATTGATGTCACGTAATCCTTTCAAGGGCGCAATCAAACACGCCAAAGACTATATGAAAGCCGTTGGTAAGACGGGCAAACAAGCGCAAAAAGACTTTATTACGGCGCAACGTAACTACGATGCGCAAGAAAAGGTTGTTGCTGCACTTAAAGAACAATACGAACAAAAGAAAGCACAGGAACCGACCAACACAAAGGCTATCGAAGCACTTGCACAACAATTAGGGTTAGAGGAAGATAAACTTGCAAAGTTAAAGGAAATACTTAACGCCGCCGACATGGAAGCGCAAAAGTATAACATGATGACAAAATTGTTCAAGGAACAAGCAAACGAAATCGCCGAATTATTGCAAACAATCGGACAAAACTTGCAATCGTTGGCCGACCTACGCGATAACCTACAAAGCACATTCGGCTTTGAATTTAGCGATTCTATTAACGGTGCTATTGATGGGCTTGCACGCATGGGCAAAGGCATTAGTGGCGCGGTATCAAGCGCACAAAGCGGCGACGTGTTCGGCATCGTGAATGGCGTGGTTGATGTGTTCGCTGGCATCGGTGATGGCATTGCAAGTTTGTTTGGTGACGGTAGCGCACGAACAAAGCGTATCAACAAAGAAATAGCAAAATCCGTTGAAACCGTTAGGCAATTAAACATGGCTTACAAGGAATTGGATGCTGTGGTTAATAACGCTATGGGCGCACAAGAATTGAAAGCAAGGCGAGAACAAATCCAAAACAAGCAAAGGCAAGTTGAGGAACTGAAACGCCAAATGCAACTTGAACAAAGCAAACGTTCAAAAGACCGCGACGATGATAAAATCAAGGAATATCAAGAATTAATACAAGACTTGGAACTTGAAATTGCAGAGTTGAAAAAAGATGTTGTTGCGAATTTGTTGGGTAGCGATATTAAGGACGCGGCAGAACAATTCGTTTCCACATGGGTTGACGCATGGAGACAAGGTGGTGACACGATGGATGCATTAAATGAAAAGTTTGATGATATGATTGACAACATGATAGCAAAAAGTGTTGCATCTTATCTTGTTTCCAAACGCTTACAAAAGATTTTTGACGAGGTTGACAAACTGACGGACGAAAAGTCCGAAGGAGGTGCGGAAATCACAATGAACGAATTAAAACGATTGAAAAACTTGATAGGCGACAAGTCTATTGCCGAGCAAATTAACGATGACCTTGCCAATTTGTACGGAGCATTGGGAATAGCATTTGGTGTTAATTCTGAACAAGAAAAGAACTTGTCGGCATTACAGCAAGGCATTGCTGGTGTAAGCGAGGAAACGGCATCTGCGGTCGAAGCGTACCTCAATGGTATGTCACAACAAGCATATCTTAGAAACAACCTGTTGGTACAAATTCGTGACACAATAATGTCGTTCGATATGGATGTTCAACTTGGGGTGTTCTCGCAAATGCTATTGCAGTTACAA
>CAZNKR010000050.1:0-10381 GCA_964573715.1 uncultured Roseburia sp.
TTGATGGAGGTGTAATACACACATGGCTCGTATTTCAGGTGTTGATTTACCAAGAGAAAAGCGTATTGAAATCGGATTAACTTATATCTATGGTATCGGTAGAATAAGCGCTACACAGATTCTTAAAGCTGCTGGCGTTGATCCAGATACACGTGTTAGAGACTTAACAGATGATGAAGTTAAGAAGATTAGTGCTGTAATCGATGAAAGTCACCATGTAGAAGGTGATTTAAGAAGAGAAATCGCTCTTAATATTAAGAGATTACAGGAAATCGGATGTTATAGAGGCATTCGTCATAGAAAAGGACTTCCTGTTCGTGGTCAGAAGACAAAGACCAATGCTAGAACAAGAAAAGGTCCTAAGAGAACTGTTGCAAATAAAAAGAAATAATAATCGATAGAACCCATAAGGGAGGTTAGTTTAAAATGGCTAAAGTTACAAAGAAAGTGACAAAAAAGCGTGTAAAGAAAAACGTTGAACGCGGACAGGCACATATTCAGTCATCTTTTAATAATACAATCGTTACATTAACAGATACAGAAGGAAATGCTCTTTCATGGGCAAGTGCTGGTGGTCTTGGATTTAGAGGTTCAAAGAAATCTACTCCTTATGCAGCTCAGATGGCAGCTGAAACTGCCGCAAAGGCAGCTTTAATACACGGCTTAAAATCAGTAGATGTTATGGTTAAAGGTCCTGGTTCAGGACGTGAAGCAGCAATCCGTGCTCTTTCAGCATGTGGTATTGAAGTAACAAGTATCAAAGATGTTACTCCAGTTCCTCACAATGGTTGCCGCCCACCAAAACGTAGAAGAGTCTAATAGGAGGTGCACGTAGATGGCAGTAAATAGAGTTCCCGTACTTAAGAGATGTAGATCACTTGGTTTAGATCCAATTTATTTAGGAATTGACAAAAAGTCAAATAGAGAATTAAAGAGAGCTAATAGAAAGATTAGTGAGTATGGTCTTCAGTTAAGAGAGAAGCAGAAAGCAAAATTTATCTATGGCGTATTAGAAAAACCTTTCAGAAATTACTTTGAGAAGGCTCAGAAGATGCAGGGTATGGCAGGTGAAAACCTTATGATCCTACTTGAACTTAGACTTGATAATGTAATGTACCGTTTAGGTTACGGCAGAACAAGAAAAGAAGCTAGACAGATCGTTGATCACAAGCATGTTTTAGTAAACGGCAAGTGCGTAAACATCCCTTCATACATTGTAAAAGCTGGAGATACAATCGAAATCAGAGAAAAGAGCAAAGCTTCACAGAGATACAAAGATGTTCTTGAAGTTACAGAAGGAAGAATCGTTCCTGAATGGCTTGAAGCAGATCATGAAAATCTTAAGGGTACTGTTAAGCAGATACCAAACAGAGAAGTTATCGATGTACCAGTAAATGAAATGCTTATCGTCGAGTTATATTCTAAATAATAGAGTAGACTGACGAATCCATAGAAGGAGGGGCTTTATAGTGTTCGATTTCGAAAAACCAAATATTGAGATAGTTGAAATCTCAGATGATAAAAGATATGGTAAGTTTGTAGTAGAACCTCTTGAAAGAGGCTATGGTACAACACTTGGTAATTCACTTAGAAGAATTATGCTTTCTTCATTACCAGGTGCCGCAGTTAGTCAGGTTAGAATTGATGGTGTCCTTCATGAATTCAGCTCAATTCCTGGTGTTAAGGAAGATGTAACTGAAATGATTATGAATATCAAGAGTCTTGCTATTAAGAATAATAGCGAGACAAATGAACCAAAGATTGCATATATTGAATATTCTGGAGAAGGTGTTGTTACAGCAGCAGATATTCAGGCAGATTCAGATATCGAAATCTTAAATCCTGATTTGGTTATTGCAACACTTAATGGCGGTGCAGATAGCAAGATCTATATGGAACTTACTATTACTAAAGGTAGAGGATATGTTGGCGCAGATAAGAACAAGAATGATGATTTACCAATCGGCGTAATTGCTATTGATTCAATCTACACTCCTGTTGAAAGAGTTAATTTATCAATACAGAATACTCGTGTCGGTCAGATTACTGACTTTGACAAGCTTACTTTAGATGTATACACAAATGGAACATTAGCTCCAGATGAGGCTGTTAGCCTTGCAGCTAAGGTATTAAGCGAGCATTTAAGTCTTTTCATTGACCTATCAGAAAGCGCTAAGAAAGTTGACGTTATGATGGAGAAGGAAGAGAACGAAAAAGAAAAGGTTCTTGAAATGAATATTGATGAGCTTGAATTATCAGTTCGTTCATACAACTGCTTAAAGAGAGCTGGAATCAATACAGTTTCTGAACTTACTAACAAGACATCAGAAGATATGATGAAAGTTAGAAACTTAGGTCGTAAGTCTTTAGAAGAAGTACTTGCTAAGTTAAAAGAGTTAAACTTACAGTTAAGCTCAGGTGATGAACAGTAGTGTTCTCACACAATAACAATTAATTTATGGAATTAAAGCATTTAGTCAGTAATACCGATGAGTTTGATTAAGTGTTCCACAAATGGAGGTAAAACATAATGGCTGGATATAGAAAACTTAGCAGAACATCTGCACAAAGAAAAGCATTAATTAGAGCACAGGTTACAAGCTTACTTGCTAACGGAAAGATCGTTACAACAGAAGCTAAGGCTAAAGAAATCCGTAAGGTTGCTGAAGGATTAATCGCATTAGCAGTTAAGGAAAAAGATAACTTCGAAGAAGTTACTGTTCAGGCTAAGGTTGCTGTTAAAGATAAAGATGGTAAGAGAGTTAAAGAAGTTGTTGACGGTAAGAAAGTTACTAAGTTTGAACTTGTTGACAAGAAGATCTCAAAGGATATGCCTTCAAGACTTCATGCAAGAAGACAGATGTTAAAAGTTCTTTACACAGTTAAGGAAGTACCTACAACTAATGCTGGTAAAAAGAAGAATACAAAGACTGTTGATTTAACAGAGAAGTTATTCAATGAATATGCTCCTAAGTATGCAGATCGTAATGGTGGTTACACAAGAATCATCAAGATCGGCCAGAGAAAAGGCGATGCTGCTATGGAAGTTGTACTTGAATTAGTATAGTATTACTTGGTTTTTAAGAACGAGAGGTTTACTCTCGTTCTTTTTTAGAATATAAGAAAATTGTAAAAATTGTTAAAACATATTTACATTGAGTAAATTATTTGTTGAACACAATAGTGAGGATTAATTTCAAATGAAAACAGCATTGAAAAGATTAGGTGTTATTATCACATTAATTTTAATAATAGTTATATCAAATAATATAGTAGCAAAGGCAGAAACGGCAAAACCAGTTACTCCTCATGTGGTTTTTTCAAATGGAGATAGTGGATATAATATTTTAGATGGTAGCTATGATACAGAGGTAGTACTAAATTCAGGTGATGAAATTATTGTTACACTGGATGAACCTACTAAAGGAATATATATAATTTGGGGAAGCCCTGTTCAAAAATGGACCTTGATTTATGAAAATAAGGAAGAAACTAGAGGAAATAATGGGTTTCTTCATGAATATATACAGTTTGATATTCCCATAACACAGTTTAGTATTAAGTGTGAAACAGGTAATACAATTACAGATTTGTACTGTTATGGAGAAGGTGAATTGCCTGAGGACGTACAGGTTTGGAAACCAGAGTGTGAAAAAGCAGATATATTACTTGTTTCAACCCACGCAGATGATGAATTATTGTTTTTTGGAGGTATTTTACCAACCTATGCAGGGGAAAAACAGTTAGAAGTACAGGTGGTTTATTTTTCTGAATATTGGACTGGTGCAAAGATAAGAGAACACGAGAAGCTAGATGGATTATGGCATGCAGGTGTTAGAAATTATCCCATTACTGGGGATTTTCCAGATCTATATGCAGAGGATTTAGAAACAGCAAAAACTGTCTTCGATGAAAATGAAACCATTGAATTTATTGTGGAAATGATTAGAAGATTCAAGCCACAGGTTATTGTTGCTCAGGATGAAAATGGAGAATATGGTCATGGAGCGCATATGCTTACTTCCTATGCTACTAAAGAAGCTGTAAACTGTAGTATGGATGCAGAAAAATATCCAGATTCTGCAACAAAATATGGTATATGGGATGTTCAAAAAACATATATTCATTTGTACGGTGAAAATCAAATATTCTTAGATTGCAGAAGTCCATTAACCGCATTTGATGGAAAAACGGCATTGGAAGTTGCTGCAGAAAGCTATAAAAAGCATGTATCTCAACAGTGGTGTTGGTTTTACGTAGATGATGAATACAAATATAGCTGTGCAAAGTTTGGATTATATAGAACTACTGTCGGTATTGATAGTTTGAATGATATGATGGAAAATATTGTTGACTATAAAACGCAAGCCGAAGAGGAAAGCAAAAGACTAGAGGAAGAACGAATAAAAGAAAGTGAATCTATTGCAGAGGAAGAGAGTAGACTTGCAGAGCTTGAGAAACAATCAGAAATTGCTAAACAAGATGAAGAAAAAAAACAATCCTCAAGCAAATTCGTAATTCTTGGGATTGTCTTGGCTGTATTTGTAGTTTTGTTTTGTATATATTATTTGCTCTTTGCAAAAACAAAAAAGCATAAGAAGAGAGTTAATAACAAGAAAATAAATAAAAAACAAAAAAATATAAAACAAAAAATGTAAAACAAAAAATGTAAAAAAAAAAATCTAAAACAAAAAATGTAAAACAAAATATTTTCAAACAAAATAAATAAAAAACGAAACTAAAAAAACAAAAAATTTTTATATAAGATTAATAAACATAGTAGAGAAATATTTTTATTATAGAATTAATATAAAAGTGTATGAATTCTATAATAGCATATAATCTAAAAGAGTATTAGATGATTAAAATTACTTATTTGATAATTTTACTCTACATAATGCTCGTAAGAATCTCTAGAAACCTTGACGCTTGCTTTGATAGGACCGATATAGTCACCATTACTATCAAATTGAGCGTCATTGTAGTATATAAAAGTATCAAGAACCACATAATCAACTTCTTCAATTCTAGGGCCGCAAGTAAGCTTTACTGAAGTTATGACTGTATCGTCATTCATGTCAGGTGGTGTTAAATGGCTATACCATTCACCTGCAGCATGATGTACATCATCATATATCCATGTTTCTACGAACTGTGTGTAATCATAAACAACATCATCAGGTGAAATAATACGGTGTTCAATAACACTTCCATCTTTCATATAGATATGTATTTTATAGCCGATTTTACATTCTGAGAAAGCACTAAAACGTTGCCATTGTGGAAACCACATGTCGGCAAAACGACTTCCATAAACAGATGCATCATCGGATGAAAAAGAGGCAAAGGTGCGTATATCTTTTCCTTCTTCAAAAGGACCATAAAATTCAGTGAGCTTATCACGACTGCCAGTGCTATCTTGGAATATATAGAAATTTACAACATTTGGGCGTGTACCATCATCTAAAAATACCGTAGTAGGTTCTTCGGTAGTAGGTTCTGCAGTAGTAGGTTTGGTATTGGTATTGGAAGTAATATCTTCTTGATTGGTAGTGGAATTATTAACTCCATTGGAAACATTTGTAGATGCTGATGAATCACTACATGAGCATAACAAAAGAGCTACGAAGCTAAGTGATAATGCAAAAAGGTAAGAATATCTGGATTTCATTTTATTACCATAGCAAACAAATGAGTGTTTGCAATTCCTCTCTGTAAAGAATAATTTATATTTTGTAAGTATAGTATAAATTTATTTTTATTACAATTATTTTTAATGTTATGTATTTATTTATTTTTAATGTTATGTATTTATTTATTTTTAATGTTATGTATTTATTTATTTTTAATGTTGTGAATTTATTTATTTTTAATGTTATGAATTTATTTTAATTGTTATGAATTTATTTTTATTGTTATGAATTTAATTATTTATAATGTTATGAATTTAGTTATATTTATATTTTGAATATAATATTTATTTTGTTTGTAGATGGATATAACTTGAAAAATATATGGTTATAAGTTAGAATTAATTTCTGTTAACCAATACAAAGAATTTAATTGACATTTAATCATTGCTAGTGATCTTAATTATTGTTATTAAACTAATGCATAGATTTGAATGCTGGAGCTTGGAATGAAAATTATTAGTGTTAAAAACCTTAAACATAAATTTATTGATAGAGATGAAGAAGGAAATGTTATCTCAGAAAAATTTGCCTTGAATAATGTAGATTTAGATGTTGTGCAAGGCCAATTTATTGCAATATTAGGGCACAATGGTTCTGGAAAATCTACATTTGCTAAACATTTAAATGCTATTCTTTTGCCTAGTGAAGGTGATGTTAATATAGATGGAATGAACACCAAGGATGAGGATAAGCTGTGGAATATTAGGCAAGAGGCGGGAATGGTGTTTCAAAATCCTGATAATCAAATAATTTCTACGGTTGTAGAAGAGGATGTTGGCTTTGGACCAGAAAATATCGGAGTACCTACTGACAAAATATGGGAACGAGTAAACAAGGCATTAACCGCGGTGGATATGCAAGAGTATAGAAAACATTCACCTAACAGATTATCAGGAGGACAAAAACAAAGAGTGGCAATTGCTGGAGTAGTAGCAATGAAACCTAAATGTATAATTTTAGATGAGCCTACAGCGATGCTTGATCCTAATGGCCGTAAAGAAGTTATTAAAACAATAAAAGAACTTAATCAAATTGAAAAGGTTACAATTATTCTTGTGACACATTACATGAATGAAGTAATAGATGCTGATAAGGTTTTTGTGATGGATAAAGGCAAGGTGGCATTAAGTGGAACACCAAAAGAGGTATTTTCAAAAGTAGAAGAGCTTAAAAAAATTGGTCTTGATGTTCCTCAAGTAACACAGGTTGCTTATGAGCTTAGAAAAAAAGGCTTTGATATACCATTGGGAATAATAAGAGAAGATGAGTTGATAAATATCATACTCAATAATATTACAAGAGATGATATAGATAGAAGTGAAACTGATATAGATAGTAGTGAAGCTAATACAGATAAAGTAGAAAGAAAAGTTAATGGAACAAAAAGGTCTATATTAGAAATTAAAGATTTAAAGTATATATATAGTCAGGGAACTACCTATGAAAAGCACGCACTAAAAGGTGTAAGCTTTAAGATATTTGAAGGGGAATTACTTGGAATAATTGGACATACAGGGTCAGGTAAATCAACCTTAATTGAACACTTAAATGGTTTACTCAAACCATCAAGTGGAGAGATTCTATTTAATGGTGAAAATATTTATGAAGAAGGGAAGAAAATATCAGATATTAGGAAAAATATAGGATTAGTTTTTCAATACCCCGAATATCAGCTTTTTGAAAGCACAGTGCTTCTAGATGTATGCTTTGGACCAAAGAATCTAGGAATGAGTAAGATAGAGTCAGAAAAGAAGGCCAAAGAAGCATTAGCGATGGTAGGCATAGGAGAGGACTTTTATGAAAGGTGTCCATTTGAATTGTCAGGCGGGGAAAAAAGAAGGGTTGCAATTGCAGGAATATTGGCAATGAATCCAAAAGTTCTGGTATTAGATGAACCAACTGCTGGATTAGACCCAAAAGGCCGAGATGAAATATTTGAATTACTGCTTAAACTAAAAAAAGAAGACGGCATCACTGTTGTAGTTGTTTCTCACAGTATGGAAGATATGGGAAAATATGCGGATAGGATACTTGTTATGAATAATGGATTTGCCGTTTATGAGGATGAAACTAGAAAAGTATTTTCGCATTACCGTGAATTAGAAGAAATGGGACTTTGTGCCCCATCAGTAACATACATAGTAAATGAATTAAAGGAAAAAGGCGTAAATATCAGTGGAGAAGCTTTGTCTGTACAAGAAACTGTTTCTATGATAATCAACACGAAATAAAAAGAGGAATAAAATGCTTAGAGATATAACAATTGGTCAATATTACGAAGAAAAATCAAAAATTCATAGTTTAGACCCAAGAGTAAAATTGTTTGCAACAGTGGCATATATGGCGGCATTATTTATAGCAAACAATATTATTGGATATGTCATTGCAGGAATATTTTTAGCAGTTATTATTAAAATGTCTAAGGTTCCACTAAAATATATTCTCAAAGGGTTAAAAACAATCGTTATTTTAATATTATTCAGTGTTTTTTTCTCAGTAATTTTTACCGAAGGTGATGTGATTATTGATTTAGAAATATTTGATATTACAATACAGGGTATTATTAAAGGCGTACAGCTTACCGCAAGATTGTGCATGCTTATAATGGGAACTTCTTTGCTTACATATACCACAACTCCAACAGATATCGCGGATGGATTAGAAAAAGCATGTTCCCCATTAAAGGTTATTAGAATACCTGTACACGACATTGCTATGATGATTTCCATTGCATTTAGATTTATTCCTGTACTTGTTGAGGAAACAGATAAAATAATGAAAGCACAAATGGCTAGAGGCGCTGATTTTGAAAATGGAAATATCATTAAAAAATCCAAAGCAATGGTTCCTCTTATAGTTCCTTTAATTATATCTTCAATTAAACGAGCATTGGATTTAGCAACTGCAATGGAAGCTAGATGCTATAGAGGTGGCGAGGGTAGGACAAAAATGAAACCATTAAAATATAAAAGAATAGATGGAATTGGATATTTATCATTATTTATATTACTGTTAATAATGATTGGAACTAATATACTATGGAATAGTATTGGAATTGAAATACATTTGTAATTAGAAATTGATTTGTAAATAAGATATGTATATGGATTTAATATAGAATTTAAATTTATCAAGAGTTTGAAAAGGAAAAGCAATGAAAAGAGTTTTTATGAAGATAGCATATGATGGCACAAATTATTGTGGATGGCAAATGCAAATCAACGGAATAACTGTGGAAGAGGTAATAAACAGGGAATTATCAGCACTTTTAAATGAAAATATTCTTGTTATTGGAGCTAGTAGAACTGACTCTGGTGTTCATGCTATTGGAAACGTTGCAGTTTTTGATACAGAAACAAAAATACCTGCCAATAAAATATGCTATGCTCTAAATCAAAGATTACCCCAAGATATTAGAATTCAGGAATCATTTGAGGTATCATCAGACTTTCATCCGAGATATTGTAATACCACAAAAACCTATGAATATAAAATATTAAACGCCAGGTTTCCTATGCCTATGGAGCGATTGTATTCTCATTTTGTTTTTATGCCTTTGGATACAGAAAAAATGAAGGAGGCTACCCAGTATATTGTTGGAGAACATGATTTTAAAAGCTTTTGCTCAAGCAGAAGTCAGGTGGAAAATACAGTTAGATGTGTGTATTCCTTAAATATTTCAAAGGAAAAGGATATGATTCATATAACCATTTCAGGTAATGGATTTTTGTATAATATGGTAAGGATAATAGTGGGAACCTTAATTAAGGTTGGATTAGGAGTCTATCCACCTGAGCATGTTAAGGAAATTGTAGAAGCAATGGATAGAAATGTGGCTGGTCCTAAAGCTCCAGCATGCGGATTAACATTGGTGGGGATAGAATATGAGGATTTAATGAGAATTTAAAGTTAGTTTTACAATGAGAATTTAACAGTAATTTAATTTCTATTCAGATTATGTTATATATCGTAATCATGAAGGAGAGGTAGATATTTTAACAAGCACAAAGAATAGTGATGGTGAATATGTTGAAGTACCATTGACAGCAGATAATACACCAATAATGGTATGCGTATTATTAGCTCTATCGTCTATGACTGTATTAACATTAACTAGAAAGAAACAAAAAAATTATAGTAAATAGATTGTTTATAAGACAGGTCCCTGACCTGTCTTTTTATTGCTGAAAGGAGTTAATAAATATTGGGGAAAGTATGGAACCGATAAAATTGAAGATGAAGAAACTTTGTTAAAGAAAAATCCAAATGCATATATTCTTAGTCCACCGTATTTATATGGACCAATGAACATAGTGTATAGAGAAACCTTTGTATTTGATTGTGCTCTTGCAAATAGGAAATTTTATCTTCCAAAGGACGGACAGGTGAAATACTAGAGGAAACAACACCATTAGCGGAGGGAATAAAGCAGGCATTTGGTTGGTACAAGGGTAATGAAGAGCAGGTATATAAAAAGCCTTATTTTCATTATATAGATAATAATTTGAAGAAAAAGTAAGTAGCATTAGGGGGACAGGTTATATATAGGTAATTCAAGGAAATCAAAGTAAAAAAGACATAGTGAAGGTTTTAAAAAGACATAGCGAAAATTTAAAAATATACATAGTGAAAGTTTAAAAATATACATAGTGAAAGTTTAAAAATATACATAGTGAAAGTTTAAAAAT
>CAZNKR010000050.1:10481-11760 GCA_964573715.1 uncultured Roseburia sp.
ATACACAGTGAAAGTTTAAAAATATACATAGCGAAAGTTTTAAAAATAAAAGTTGACTTGAGCTTGTAAGTGTTATATAATGATTAACTGTGACAGCCTGTATTGCGACTGATTATCGCCATATGGGATGAGCATATACCTAATGTCTGCTGGTCAGACAAGTTGGAGGAATCGCAATGTGCGGTTCGGGTTTTTAATTTTCTACTTTATAGATAGAATTTTAAAAGCCAAGAATAGTTTATTAATCAAGTTAACAGGAGGAAAAATCCATGAAGAGTTTTATGGCAAGTCCAGAAACAATCGAAAGAAAATGGTATGTAGTTGATGCTGAAGGATGTACATTAGGTCGTTTATCATCAGAAATCGCTAAAGTGTTAAGAGGAAAGAACAAACCTACTTATACACCACATGCAGACGCAGGTGACAATGTTATTGTTATCAATGCTGAAAAGATTAAAGTTACAGGCAAAAAGTTAGATCAGAAGGTTTATTATCATCATTCAGACTTTATCGGTGGCTTAAAAGAGACAACTCTTAGAGAAATGCTCAATAAGCACCCTGAAAGAGTAATTGAATTCGCAGTTAAAGGAATGCTTCCAAAGGGACCTTTAGGAAGACAGATGTACACAAAGCTTCACGTTTATGCTGGTGCAGAGCATCCACATACAGCTCAGAAGCCTGAGACATTAACATTTTAATTAGGACTGGAAGGAGGAAATTACAATGGCTAAATCAACAGGAAAGTTCTACGGAACAGGTAGAAGAAAAAAGAGTATCGCTAGAGTTTACCTAGTACCTGGTACAGGTAATATTACAATAAACAAGAGAAGTATTGATGAATACTTTGGTCTTGAAACTTTAAAGGTTATCGTTCGTCAGCCACTTACAGCTACAGAAACAGTTGATAAGTTCGACGTTATCGTAAATGTTCACGGTGGTGGATATACAGGCCAGGCTGGTGCTGTAAGACACGGTATCTCAAGAGCATTATTACAGGTAGATAACGATTACAGACCAACATTAAAGAAAGCTGGTTTCTTAACAAGAGATCCAAGAATGAAAGAAAGAAAGAAATATGGTCTCAAAGCAGCAAGAAGAGCACCACAGTTCTCAAAGAGATAATTATTCGGAAACGAGGTTACCTCGAAAAGCCCATTTTACAAGGGTTACAGAAGTTGTGGAACTTGCTTGGAAGTGTTGGATTGTTATCAACATGCAACACGTATGCAACAGGTATGCAACAAATATATCAATGATATGTATAGGACATTTTTCAGTA
>CAZNKR010000051.1:0-6437 GCA_964573715.1 uncultured Roseburia sp.
TTCATCTGCCACACTAACATATGGCGTTTTCTTATGCTCGTTTATGAAAAATTAATACTTATTACCATTCTTTAATTGTTTTTAACTTGCTATTTAGTGTATACTTTAAAAGGTAATTAGAATTTATGTGAATAAACATTAAATAGAGGTAAAATATGAAATTAAGCAAAAAGATAGTAATTTCATTCATGATTATTGCTGTGTTTCCAATAACGGTTATGTTCTGCTTGATTATTGGTGTGGGAAGATACCAAATTAATCTTATTGAGGACAAGTACGATATTGAAATTGGAAGCTATGAGAACTTGTACAATTCGGTTGGGATTTTGGATCAGATTACAAATAATGTAAGGTGTGACATTCAAAATATTAAGGAAGATAATCCAGATAAACTTTTAGATACTGCATATCTTGAGGAATTAAACAATAAGCTTACAAGAAAATATACGTATATAATTGTTAGAAAGGGTGATGAATTAATATTTAATGGCCTTGACGATGATTATAGTAATATTCAAAGTATTATCCCCGACTACAGTGATGCAATGGATTCTTTAGAAGAGACATTGTACATAAGTGGACAAACCCAGTATTTGGTTAAGCCAGAACTTATTCAATTTAATGACAACTCTGCTGGGGTGGTATACATTATATCTCGTATCAATAATTCTCTTCCAGAAATACGAAAGATGATTACGGCATTCTTTATTATGCTTGTAGTTATTACCATATTTACGGGAGTAGTGTTAACGCTTTGGATATATAAGGGAATATTACAGCCGGTAAAGGTACTTAAAAAAGCAGCAAATGAGATAGGAAAAGGAAATCTAGATTGTGAAATAAAGCAATACAAGAATAACGAATTTGGCGAGCTTAGTGAGGCTTTTGAGGAAATGCGAAAGCACTTGAAGCTGTCTATTGAAGAAAATATACACAATGATGAAGAAAACAAAGAACTAATCAGCAATATATCCCATGACCTAAAGACGCCTATTACAGCAATAAAAGGATATGTTGAAGGTATTATGGATGGAGTTGCGGATAGTCCTGAAAAGATGGATAAATATATAAAAACCATTTATAATAAAGCCAATGACATGGATAGACTTATAGGAGAACTAACCATATATTCTAGAATCGACTGCAATAAAATACCATACAATTTTGTTAAACTTAATCTGGAGGATTACTTTAATGATTGTGTAGATGAAATAAATACTGATTTAGATGCAATAGGTATAAAGCTTACTTATATCAATTACGTTGAGCGCGATGTAATGGTTATAGCTGATCCGGAACAGTTAAAGCGTGTAATCAATAATATAATTAGCAATTCCGTGAAATACATGGATAAACAAGAAGGCTTTGTGGGAATCCGTATTCAAGATGAAGATGATTTTGTTCATGTTGAGATGGAGGACAATGGTAAAGGCGTAGGAGCAGACGAATTACCATATATATTTGATAGATTTTATAGAACTGATGCTTCTAGAAATTCAAAGCAAGGCGGAAGCGGTATTGGATTAGCGATTGCAAAGAAAATAATAGAAGCACACGGAGGAAGGATTTGGGCTTCATCTAAAAAAGGCAGCGGAACAACAATTCACTTTATTTTAAGAAAAATTATTTGAGCAGGAGGTCTGTATGAGCAAGATATTAATAGTAGAAGACGAGCATAGTATTGCAGAACTAGAGAAGGATTATTTAGAACTTAGCAATTTTACTGTAGAGATTGAAAATGACGGATTAAAAGGATTAGAGAGGGCATTAACAGAAGATTTTGATATGTTTATTTTAGATTTGATGTTACCTGGTGTAGATGGCTTTGAAATATGCAAGCAGATAAGAGATAATAAAAATAATCCTATTCTTATGGTTTCGGCTAAGAAGGATGATATTGATAAGATAAGAGGATTGGGCCTTGGAGCTGATGATTATATCACTAAGCCATTTAGCCCAAGTGAGTTGGTTGCAAGAGTAAAGGCTCATTTGGCAAGATATGAAAGACTTATCAATAGTAATGTTGTAGAAAACGATATTGTTGAGATAAGAGGAATTAAAATAGATAAAACTGCTAGACGTGTATATGTCAATGGAGAAGAAAAGATATTAACAACAAAGGAATTTGACTTGCTTACATTTCTTGCTTCAAATCCAAATCATGTATATACAAAGGAAGAACTCTTTAGAGAGATTTGGGATATGGAATCCATAGGTGATATTGCCACGGTGACTGTGCATATTAAAAAAATCCGTGAAAAGATAGAGCTTGAAACAAGCAAGCCTCAATATATAGAAACAATCTGGGGCGTTGGATATCGTTTTAAGGTATAGGTTTATTTTCCTCTTGGGGTAGCAGCTTAAGGATTTCCCTAATAAAAACGATAAATACTATTGTTGCAGCAAAAACATTTCCCCGTAGCATGTAGTATATGGAAATAGGTACAAGTATAGTGCCTGCACCGATTAACGGAATTATATCAAGAATCCCTATTACTATACCATAAAGTATAGAGTAGGGATTTTTTAGTATAACAAAACCAATGGTACATAGTAATGCAATAATAATAAGGATAATCAATAGTTTTGGTAAAAAACAATTAAAATATGTATTGAAAAATACATTTATTTGCCATAAACTATTAGAAACCAACTCGTAAACAAGTGCAGGGAAGGATTATTATGAAATTAAATGTAATATATGAGGATGCCAATATCTTAGTGGTATACAAAAAAGCAGGTATTTCCTCACAAGAAGAACGTGGTGGTAGATATGATATGCCAAGCCTTATAAGAAATTATCTTATTTCAAAGGGTATGCCACCTTCGGTATATGTTGTTCATCGAATTGATAAACCGGTAGCTGGTGTAATGGTATATGCATTAAATCAGGAAACAGCATCTAAGTTAAGCCTAGATATTGCCGAGGGAAGATTTACAAAAAAGTATTATTGCATAACGATGGGATTGCCCAAAGGTAAGCATGAAGGAGAGTTGGTGGATTATCTAGTTAGGGATGGAAAATCTAGAACCTCCACAATCGTACCTAAACAAACAAAGGATGCAAAGGTTGCAAAGCTAAGATATGAGGTTATCAAGGAAATTGAATATAAGGGCACTATGGGTTATCTTGTATCAGTTGAATTACTAACTGGAAGACATCATCAGATTCGAGTTCAACTAGCCGGAGCAGATGCCCCGTTATATGGTGACACAAAGTATAATTCCCATGCTCTAGACAATGGTCAACGTGAAGGAGTGGCATTATGCGCTTATGAACTTTCATTTACTCATCCTGTTGATAATAAGCAGATGATTTTTTCGGTAACTCCCGAAAATAGTATATTTCCAAATGTATTTTAAGGAAAAATGATTGCATTTTAAAAATGTATCTAGTAAACTAACAAATAGACTAATTTATATGGAAAGAGGTTAATTATGGCTAACGATAAGAAATTAGTAGAAGCTATTACTTCTATGGAAGACGATTTTGCACAATGGTATACAGACGTTGTAAAAAAGGCAGAGCTTATTGAATATTCTTCTGTTAAGGGATGTATGATTCTAAGACCAAGCGGATATTCTATCTGGGAGATGATTCAAAAAGAATTAGATTCTAGATTTAAAGAAACTGGTGTAGAAAATGTATATATGCCAATGTTTATACCAGAAAGCTTACTAAATAAAGAGAAAGATCATGTAGAAGGATTTGCACCAGAAGTAGCATGGGTTACACATGGTGGTAATGATCCACTTGCAGAAAGAATGTGCGTTAGACCAACATCTGAAACATTATTCTGCGATTTCTATGCCAATATTATTCAATCTTATAGAGATTTGCCAAAGGTATATAATCAGTGGTGTTCTGTATGTAGATGGGAAAAAACAACAAGACCATTTCTTAGAACAACAGAATTTTTATGGCAGGAGGGTCACACTGCACATGCAACTGCACAAGAGGCAGAAGAAAGAACTATACAGATGCTTAACCTTTATGCAGATTTTTGTGAACAGGTTTTAGCAATCCCAATGATAAAGGGACGTAAGACAGATAAAGAAAAGTTTGCGGGAGCCGAAGCTACTTATACTATTGAAGCACTGATGCATGATGGAAAAGCATTACAGTCAGGCACTAGCCATAACTTTGGAGATGGATTTGCAAAGGCATTTGATATTCAATATACAGATAAGGACAATAAGCTTAAGTACGTACATCAGACATCATGGGGTATGACAACTAGACTTATTGGTGCGGTTATTATGGTTCACGGTGATAATAGCGGACTTGTTTTACCTCCACACATTGCTCCAACACAGGTAATGGTTATTCCTATTATGCAAAAAAAGGAAGGCGTAGTAGAAAAGGCTAATGAGCTTAAAGCAAAGCTTTCTAATGTATGTCGTGTTAAGGTTGATCTTACAGACAAAACTCCAGGCTTCAAGTTTTCAGAGCAGGAGATGAGAGGTATTCCTCTTCGTGTTGAAATTGGACCAAAGGATATAGAAGCAAATCAGGCTGTTATTGTTAGAAGAGATACTAGAGAGAAATATGTAGTTTCTTTAGATAATATTGAGGAAGAGGTTAAAAACCTACTTGAAACAATTCAGTCAGATATGTTAGAAAGAGCAAGAAATCACAGAGATTCACATACATCAACAGCTGTAAACTATGAAGAGTTTAAAGAAGCTGTTGCTACTAAGCCAGGATTTATTAAGGCTATGTGGTGTAAAGATGTAGCATGTGAGAATAAGATAAAGGAAGATACTACAGCAACTTCAAGATGTATGCCATTTAAACAAGAACAGCTAAGCGATGTATGTGTGTGCTGTGGAAAGCCTGCAAAGGCAATGGTATACTGGGGTAAAGCATATTAGAATAGAGTTACCAAAATATGTGGCATTTATTATAGACAAGCTATATGAAAATGGATATGAGGCTTTTGCTGTAGGAGGCTGTATACGTGATGCCATGATGGGCAGAACACCACATGATTGGGATATAACTACCTCGGCGTTACCAAAAGAGGTAAAGGCTATATTCAATAAAACTATAGATACTGGTATTAAGCACGGAACAGTAACAGTAATGATTAAGGGAGTTGGCTACGAAGTAACCACATATCGTATAGATGGTGAGTATACAGATGGACGACATCCCAATGAAGTTTTGTTTACATCAAATCTTTCAGAAGATTTAAAGAGACGTGATTTTACCATAAATGCCATGGCCTATAACAACAAAACTGGTGTAATAGATCTTTTTGGTGGAACTGATGACATTGTACACAAGCGCATAAGATGTGTGGGTGAAGCTACAGAAAGATTTAGTGAGGATGCCCTTAGAATACTTCGAGGTATACGCTTTTCAGCGCAGTTGGATTTTGATATTGATGAAACAACATATAGCGCTATTTATAAGCTATCTGATAATCTTGCTCAAATAAGCAGGGAACGTATTCAAGAAGAAATGACAAAGCTAATCACTAGTCCTAGACCAGATAAAATAATGGACATTTATAAGCTTTCCCTTGGTAAATACGTATTTGCTGATACTTTATTAGCTAAAGCTAGTGATGATTCACTTTATCGAAAGGTATCAGATATTATGTTGGATTTACCACCATTCCATTATTTAAGATATGCTGGACTTCTTACGTTTGAGAGTAATGCAGATGTTGTGTTAAGAGCACTTAAGTTTGACAACAAAACAATCAAAAATGTTGCAAAGCTTGTTAACAATAAAGATTATCCATTATCTACAAATGAAGCAGATGTGCGAAGAAGTATTGTGGCTATTGGTAAAGATATATACAAGGAATACTATTTGGAATATATCAAAGCACTAATAAAACATAAGGTTATTACTAATGTTTCTCTTAGTGACGTGGACAAAATAACAGAAATATACGAAGATATTATTAGTTCAAATCAGTGTATATGTATGGCGGATATGGCCATACACGGAAGGGAACTAAAAGAATTAGGTTTACCAGATGGTAAATTTATAGGTGATATTCTCAATAATCTGTTCCTAAAAATACTAGATAATCCAGAACTAAACAATAAAGAAACGTTGCTAGAACTTGCTCAAGAAATCATTGATGAACATAATCAAATCTAAAATATATACATGTCTTATTTTGGAATATATTTTTTTATCCTTTCATACTATTTAAGTAAAAAGACTTATAGTATGGAGGGAGATTTTTTTGAGTGATATTGATGTATTGTCACATTTTGATGAATATTATGAAATGGCAGCAGAAGCAGAAAGATTATTAGCACAAACGGATTATGAAAAGATGGAAAGCAATCATCTTCCAAAAGAGTTCTGTCATGGGAATTACAATTATCATAATATTATATTTAATGGAGATAAGGTTGCCGTAATAAATTTTGAAAAAGCTGGTGCTGGATTGCAAATAAAAGATTTTTAT
>CAZNKR010000051.1:6537-11281 GCA_964573715.1 uncultured Roseburia sp.
TGCCGTAATAAATTTTGAAAAAGCTGGTGCTGGATTGCAAATAAAAGATTTTTATTTTTTTTTAAGAAAAGTTTTGGAAAAACATAATTGGAATTTGGAGCTTGGATATAATATTATAGACAAAAGGACAAATATTTAGTGTTTTCTTTTTTATACAAATATATTATAATAAGACGGAATGCACGGATAAAACAGAGAAGATGGTGATGAATTGACAAAAAACAAGAGATTCAGATATCTTATGATATTGACCATACTTATGATTTTGGCTTTTTGTGGCTGTGGTAAGAAGTCCGATAACAGGCAGACAACAACCATAGAAGAGACAGCTGCTAACCAAAGGTATAATAACACAGATACCGCTGTTGTTATTGGGATTGATTTGGAAGAAATGCATATTTCCTTATCTAGCTTGAGTCAAGGAACAACATACACCTTATCCTATTCAGGTGGTACAAAGATACGTTCAAAGAATGATGTTGAACTTACAATGTCTCAGATTGCCGTAGGCGAATTGGTGGATGTATATTATGTACTAGGTAGTCAAAGACTGATTGAAATGAATGAGTCAAAGACCGCTTGGGAGAACACTTTGGTTAACAAGTGGAAGGTGGATTATGATTTACAAAAGATAACAATTGGTAGCACAACCTATAAGTATGATGATAGTATTTTTATCTCCTCTAATGGTAAAAAAATTCCAATAGAAGAGGTTAGCGGGGTAGATGAACTTATAGTAAAAGGAATAGACAATAAGGTTTGTTCAGTTATTGTTGAAAAAGGTCATGGATATATTAGGCTAGTTGATGATACTAATATGGTAGATGGACTTATAGAAGTGGGTACAAAGATTATGACCATAATAACTAAGGATATGGTGATTGTTGCACCAGAAGGTACCTACAACCTTACAGCTACTAAGAATGGAAGTGGAGGAACTAAGGAGATAACAGTAAACAGAGACGAAGAACTAATAGTAAGTCTTAGTCAGTTTGCAACAGCTGTTACCAGATATGGTGATGTGAATTTTACAGTTACTCCAAGTGATGCAAGTGCTATATTATATGTTGATGGTGTTGCCACCGCATATAATGAACCGATATCTATGTCATATGGCAAACACCGAATTGTATTTACATCAAATAATTACGACACATATTCCAAAACCATTACAATTGCATCATTATATACAAATATTAATATAGATATGTCTGGTGAAGAGGAAACAACAGTTGAAGAAGAAACAACAACTGAAGGGTCAAACAATTCATCAGAAGAAGAAACAAATTATTCTACAAGCATTGGCACATACAACAGTAAGGTATATATTACTGCTCCAGAAGGTGCTAAAGTATATTATGATGGCGTATCCGTAGGAAACGCTCCATGCACAGTTTCTAAAACTGAAGGAGTGCATACCGTTTTGCTAATGAAGACAGGATATGTTTCAAAGGTATATACATTATATTTGGATAAAACTACAGAGGATATCTCTCTTAGATATCCAGAAATGACAAAAACAGATGAATAGAATTTTAGGAGGCAAAAAGATGAGTTACAAAGAGATTTACATGCAATGGTTACAAAACCCATATTTTGATGCTGCAACAAAGGCTGAGTTAGAGGCAATAAAAGACGATGAAAAAGAAATAGAAGATCGTTTTTATACTGAACTTGAGTTTGGTACAGCTGGACTTAGAGGAGTAATTGGCGCAGGTGTTAATCGTATGAATATCTACACTGTTAGAAAGGCTACACAGGGTCTTGCTAATTACATTATTAAACTTGGTGGACAGACTAAGGGTGTTGCTATTGCATTTGACTCAAGAAGAATGTCTCCTGAATTCGCAGATGAAGCTGCACTTTGTCTTGCAGCAAATGGAATAAAAGCTTTTGTATTTGAAAGCTTAAGACCAACTCCAGAGCTCTCTTTTGCAGTAAGACAGCTTAAATGTATTGCTGGAATAAACATTACAGCTAGTCATAATTCTCCTGAATATAATGGATACAAGGTATATTGGGAAGATGGTGCTCAAATCACACCTCCTCATGATGGAGGCATTATGGCAGAGGTTAAAGCAGTTACAGATTATGCTATTGTTAAAACAATGGAAAAGACAGCAGCAGTTAGTGCCGGTCTGTATGAAGTTATTGGGGCCGCTATTGATGATGCATATATGGTAAAGCTTAAAGAGCAGGTTAAAAGACCCGAAGCAATAAAAGCTATGGCAAAGGAATTAAAGATAGTTTATACACCTCTTCATGGTACTGGAAATATTCCAGCAAGAAGAGTACTTTCTGAGCTTGGTTTTGAAAATGTTTATGTTGTTCCAGAACAGGAATTGCCAGATGGAGAATTCCCAACTGTAAGCTATCCAAATCCAGAATCAGAAGAAGCTTTTGAACTTGCACTTAAGCTTGCAAAAAAGGTAGATGCAGATTTGGTTTTAGCAACAGATCCTGATGCAGATAGACTTGGAGTTTACGTTAAGGATTCTAAGAGCGGAGAATACATTACCTTGACAGGAAATATGTCTGGATGTCTTTTAGCTGAATATGAGATTAGCCAAATTAAAGAGCTTTCAGGTATTCCATCAGATGGAGCATTAATTAAAACAATAGTAACAACAAATATGGCAGATGCTATTGCAAAATATTATAATATAAATCTCATTGAAGTACTTACTGGATTTAAGTTTATAGGTCAGCAGATACTTGGTTTTGAACAAAGTGGAAAGGGAACCTATCTATTTGGATTTGAGGAAAGCTATGGATGTCTTATAGGTACTCATGCAAGAGATAAGGATGCTATTGTTGCTACTATGGCATTATGTGAAGCGGCTGCATATTATAAGACTAAAAATATGACATTGTGGGATGCAATGATAGCTATGTACGATAAATATGGTTATTACAAGGATGATGTAAAGGCTATTACACTTAAGGGTATTGAAGGATTACAAAAAATTCAGGATATTCTTAATACACTTAGAACAAATACACCAGTTAAGGTTGGAAACTATACAGTAACATCAGCAAGAGATTATAAGCTTGATACTATTAAGGATATGTCTACAGGTGCAGTTACTCCAACAGGACTTCCATCATCAAATGTATTATATTTTGATTTAACAGATGATGCTTGGTTATGTGTTAGACCATCAGGTACAGAACCAAAAGTTAAATTTTACTATGGCGTAAAAGGTAAATCACTTGAGGATGCTAATGAATTGTCCGCAAAGCTTGGTGAAGAAGTATTAGCAATGATTAATTCAATGCTCTAGGAGGAAAAGACATATGGCAGAAAATGTAGAATACAAATGGTTTGATAGAAAGAGAACGATTTTTGGTCTTCCTCTTACATTTACAAAATATATGACAACAGATGAGAAATTTATCATTAAAACTGGATTTTTCTCTATAAGAGAAGAAGAAATACGCTTATATAGAATAATGGATATGACATTGAACCGAAGCTTTCGTGAAAGAATTTTTAAACTAGGAACAATTCATGTAATTTCTTCAGATAAATCAACTTCAGATTTTGATATAAAAAGAATTAAGAATTCAAAAAAAGTTAAAGAGCTTTTATCGGATTTGGTTGAAGCATCTAGAAGAAAGAATAGAGTTTCTGCAAGGGAATTTATGAGTGCAGACGTTGATAATGATGAAGATTTAGATGATGAATTTCATTAAAATTAGTCGAGTAGGCTTATGCCTACTCGATTTTTTATTTGAATTATTTAGAAAGTATAAAATAAAAATCATTTAGAAATGCTATTAATATATATGTGGGTAGTGCCGATATATATTTAAAGTAAATATCCATTATAGGATGGAAAGCATTATATCAAAAGGATTTGATATTTAAGCGACACAAGGAGGTAGAAAAATGAGTGTGAATCAAACAGATCTAAATTCTAAGGTTGAAGCATATGCAACATATGGTACAACCAATCAAACACAGATAAAATCAGCAAAAAGCAATTATGGAAAAACGGTAGGGCAGCCAGAACTAAGTGATGAGGCTACAAAATACTATGAAAAACTTAAAAAGAAGTTTGGAAATATGGATTTTGTTTTAGTTAGTTCCGATATGAAACAGCAGGCACAGGCAAATGCTTCTAAGTATGCCAATGCAGCAAAAACAGTAGTTCTTATCGACGAAGAAAAAATTGAAAGAATGGCTACAGATGAAAATTTCCGAAAAAAATATGAAGGAATTATCAGCGGCGCAACAGCAAATCTGGCTAGTTTGAAACAAAGTATAGAAAGCACTGGTGCAAATGTTAAAGGGTATGGAATGCAGGTCAATGATGGTGGAAATACATCATTTTTTGCAGTACTTAAAAAATCCAGTGAAGCTCAAAAGGCTAGAATAGAAAAAAGAGCAGAAAAAAATAGAGAAGCAAAAAAGGCAGAAGCAAAAAAAGCAGAGGCAAAATCATCAAATAAATCAAAGGTGGATAATCAAAAAGATACGGATGATGATGAAACCATTACCATTACAGCATCTTCAATTGATGAGCTGCTTTCAAAAATACAAGACTATTCACTTGAACAACGTAGTAATAATGTGGTAACCAAGGAAGAGAAGATGGTTGGACAAAATATTGATTTCAGAGGATAAATCCATAAGGCAGGTGACAAGGTATGAGCTTAATTTCAAAGCTTGATACAAATGATGTGGAATATGCAAGCAGATATTTCAAACATTACATCCATTGGCATAGAACGATTAAAA
>CAZNKR010000052.1:0-9385 GCA_964573715.1 uncultured Roseburia sp.
ATAACGAATGTGATTAAATTAAGGGACTGTGGATAAAACTACGGAAACTCAAGTACTACATATCTCTTGTTTTTTTTATTCAATCATACTAAAATAACATTAATTAAAAGCTGAGGACAAATATATGAATAAACCTTTAAATAAAAAAGAAACTATAATTATACTTGTATGTGCTATTACTATTATTTTATCTGTTGTAATATTTTTTGTAATACGCACCATTAATGCTAATTCTTCATCCTTTAAATTCAATGAGCATTTAAAGGAAAATGTTATAACTATCACTCCTGCAGCAAATCAGGATAGTTCCACTACACTTAGCTGCAATGTTTCTTTAAAGGAGCTTTCATATTATATACTGGTTTGTGAAGCAAATGTTAATAACACTGCCTATCTTTACAATTCAAACAATACCAATTCCTATTGGAATCTCTACATTAGCAATACCTTTATGAAAACTATTGCAAAGGATACCTGTATGAGCATGTGTCAGCGGGATAATATCTACTACCTTGAGGCTTTAAAAAACAATTACTCCTTAAATAGTGAGGAGGAAAAGCTGGTTTCAGACGAAGCTGCCTATATATACGAAAACCTTACAGGCAAACAGGTAGATGCTACAAATCTTACAATAGAAGATTTATATAATATTCGTTACAAAATAAGCTTAGCCAGTAAATATATTAAGCATTTAACAGATGAAGATAATTATTCCACAGAAGCACTAAATGTAAATGGTGATTACTATACCACAATTTGTAAGACCTACACAATAGATGTTGACAATGTATGGGATAATGTTACCTTAGGTAATATTACTATTGACCGATAACATTTTTACTTATCTTCTTATACAGAAATTTGGAGGAATTATGCCAGGCTACGATACACACTATATTTTTGGAATACATTCTTATAGAAGAATTCCTGATTTAGATATAAAAAAATATATTGATAAAGAAAAAGGAGCATATAAGCTAGGACTTTTAGGTCCTGATATTTTCTTTTATTACGCAACTGAAGTAGTTGCTGCCCGAAAAAATATTGGTTCCTTAATGCATACGGAAAAGACCGATAAGTTTTTTAACTATTGCATCAAATATGTAGAAACAGTTCATGGAAAAGCTAAAGATATTGCCATGTCCTATCTTTCCGGGTTTTTGTCACATTATGTATTAGATTGTTTGGTTCATCCTTTTGTTTATTGGATGACGGACTATATGAATAAAAGTAAAGATTATTTGCAAAAACACTTCTCGTTAGAAACAGATATTGATATACTTTTGCTCAAGACTTATTTAGGTGTAACCACAAAGGAATTTTTTAAGAACAGTCAAATTGAACTTTCTGATTATCAAAAGGATGTTATTTCAGATATGCTTCATTTTGCAATTCGTAATACCTATGCCAACTCCAGAATAACCAAAAAAGGCATTCGCTTAGCCATTGTATCTTTACAAAAAGAACATAAAGTGTTAAAACTTATTTCTAGCAAAATGAAAAATGCTATCGGAACCATTGAATATGCATTTGTTGGGCAACGCTATTTAGCCCCGCTTATTCCAGGTGGAAATGATCCTAAAAATGATGATCCTCTTAATTTAAATCACAGTATATGGTTTAATCCATGGGATACTTCCATTTCTTCCAACCAATCAGTTCCTGATCTTTTAAACCAAGCACGTGAACGTTATTTAATGATTATGTTTTTATTAGATAATTATTATTGTTCTACAAATAAAGAAAAAGCCCTGAATCTACTAATGAAAAGTATTGGTTCTAAATCTTATCACAGTGGCTTAAATTCTAAAATTCCAAGTTAGGAGATTTTGTTATGAAACCCCATGATTCAACTGCAAAAAAATTGTTTATTAAATATCTGGTTATTCTAGTTTTTTCTTTTGTCTACGCTTGTAGCATTAGCTTGTTTCTAGAGCCAAATAATCTTGCACCTGGTGGTGTAACAGGTATTTCAATTATTGTTAACCACTACACTGGTTTGTCCACCGGTATATGTTATTTCTTATTCAACATTCCAATTATGATATTGGGTGCATATAAGTTTGGACTGAAATTTATTTTTTCAACAATTGTTACTATTATTTTAAATTCTGCATTTGTTGATATGCTAGCTCCTTTAGGTCCACTCACCACCGAACCTATTCTTGCAGCGCTTTTTGGTGGAGCACTTGTGGCAGTAAGCCTTGGACTGATTTTAAAGGTAGGTTCAACCTCAGGCGGTACAGATATTATTGTTCGTGTATTAAAGCTTCATTTTCCTCACATCGAAACTGGACGACTTTTTATGTCCATCGATATTGTGATAGTTGCAATCTCAGCTATCGCTTTTAGAAATATTAATGTTGCCTTATACGCTGCTGTTGCAGTCATTGTATCAAGTTTTGTTATGGATAAAGTTTTGTATGGTACCGATGGTGCAAAGCTTTTTTTCATTATTAGTGATAAGGATGTAGAAATTGCAGAAAAGCTTTTGGTAGATATAAATACTGGTGTTACCTATGTAAAGGGAGCTGGGGCCTATACCGAAGCCGATAAACGAATTATCATGTGTGTTTTGAAAAAGCAAAATTTACCTAAAACACAAGATATGGTAAGAGACATTGATCCAAATGCCTTCTTTATCATAACTTCAGCTAATGAAGTTGTTGGAAAAGGATACAAATCTCCGTATCAAGAAAAAATTTAGATTGAATTTTATGTAAATTTTAATTATAATGGATTCATAATTTATCGTAAATATTTTCGGAGGAGTCTATGCGTTTTGTAAAGCAAGCAGATATTCGTATTGGAATGCGATTAGCAAAGCCTATCTACAACAGGGATGGCGTTTTGCTCTATGGTAGAAATACTATTGTTAACGATTCCGTACTTATGAATCTAAACAATTTAAATACATATGGACAGTATATTCTTGAACCAGCTGAGCCACTTCCACCTATGTCTGACGAAGACATAGAGTTTGAGCGCTTTACTACCGTTTCTTGCTATTCATTAAGAGACGACCTTAAACGCATTTTAAATGGAGAATCAGCTAAACACATTGAAGAACTGGCTACCACCGTTTGTGCTAATTATGGCCATATTCCTGGCAGAATTAGCTTTATTCAGGCACTTAGAAGTCCTGACGATTCTGTTTATAAGCACTGTATCAACACCGCTATTTTATGTGCACTCATTGCCAACAAAATGCATCTTGATTCAAAGGAACAATTCTACCTAGTAAATGCTGCTTTTTATCATGATTTAGGTAAGCTCATTGCTCCTAGTGAAATCATAAATAAAACCGAACGTCTAACCCCTGATGAAATGACTACTATACGTAATGCTGACTTAAAGGGTTATGAACTCATAAAAAACAACTATCTTATCTCGGCAGGAATTAGAAGATATATAGCTCAATTACGTATTGAGCTATATAACAGAATACCTAATCATCCAAAGCAGGAACAGACTTTGTTACTAGGAACTAAGCTTCTTAAGATTGCTGCACTTTATGACAACCTTACTGCTATGCGAGTATACAAAGACCCTATGAGTGAATTTTCAGCCATTAAATTTTTAGCTGACCATGAAGATGAATACGACGAAAAAATAGTTCAAGCATTAGCAGAAAGTATCAACATTCTTCCTCCAGGATGCTGTGTTGAGCTTAGCAATGGTGAAAAAGGACTTGTCCTTACTGAAAACGAATATTATTTATTAAGGCCTAGAGTTCTAGGATTTTCTACAAATTCTATCTATGATTTAGGTCAACGTAAGGTTTATGAAAAGCTTCAGATTGAAGATATTATGAAGACTATGGATAATAGATTTATTATGAAAGAAGAGAACTAAAATCATCTGATTTTAGTTCTCTTTCTTTGTACAATATAACATCCGACAATTATAATACTCATTGAAATTAACATTATAATGCTATTAGGTATGCTGCCTATCTCGTAATAATCGGTAAACATTCCTACTCCAGAAAGCCCCTTTGATATACAAATACTTTTCAAAATATTTGGCAAGCTATCATACAAAAAATATGGTATAAAGACTATTGTCAAAGTAAATATGAAAACTCCTATAAAGCTGCGCATTAATTTAGCTACAAACGATATGATTATGGTTAATATAATCCCAAACAAAGTTCTTATTCCATATACTAGTAAAATAAAGTTTCCAATGCTCAAATTAGGTAAATTGGAATATTCAGTTATCGACTGAATAGATGCATCATAATCATTAAACCCTTTTATCATTTCAAAAGTAACAAATTCAACTATTTGTAATAAAATGCTCATGATAACACTAAAAAATATCGCTATACCCAGTCGAATGTTTGAAATATTAGTCCTTCCGTATTTAGAAGTAATTACAAAAATATTTATATGGTCAGTATAATCATTTGTAAACAATCTCGATACAATAAAGATGATACTTATTATCATAATTATATCTATCCCTATAGATGCTATATAATCCGAAATATTTATATCATTTATCAATTTAATATTATTAACTATATCTTTTCTCATAGAAAAATATTCTAATTTCTCCCGAATTATAGTTAATACAGGTAGTCTCACCTTGCCTAAATCTATTTCATTTATGTAACTTCTATATTCTTCTGCTGATATCATATTTGCGTAATATTTACTTTTATATAGTTCTTCTTTGTCAATTGCATCTTTGTAATGTCCAATTAAATCATTTATGTAATTCAATTTGTCGTCTGAATAATTTCCAGATATTTCATCCATATAATTGCCATAAATTTCTTTATCAAAATTTGTTTCTTTCACATTCAATGATATAATTGTATAAATCGACTTTGATACTAATAGTAAAAGTACAATAAACATTATTTTTCTGGTGACAAAGGTTTTTTTTAATTCTAGTCCTAATAATTGTTTCATTTTAATTCTGCCTCTTATTCATTTTCCGGAAAATATTCAAGATATTTTTCCTCAATATTAAAATCTATCTTTGTAGAATCAAATACTAGAACTCCCTCCTTAAGTATTAGTAATTTTGTAGAGGTTTCTTTAATATCTGATACAATATGTGAAGATAAAATTATTGTTTTTGTTTTCCCTAAATCCATAATTAATTCTTTAAATCTATGGCGTTCTTTAGGATCCAGACCGACTGTTGGTTCATCAAAAATCAGAATTTGAGGATCCGCAATTATTGTTATAGCTATTGCAAGTCTTCTTTTCATTCCGCCTGAAAATGAATCAACTTTATCCTTTTTTCTTTCAAAAAGATTAACCGACTGAAGTGCATAATCTGTTCTCTTATCCAATTCACTTTTTGGAACTCCTCTTAATAACGCAAAATATTTAAGGTTGTCATAAGCGCTAAAATTATTAATTAGTCCGCAGTTTTGAGGCAAATATCCAATGCATTCTCGATAAGTTTCTCCAAGCTTACTTATTTGTTTGCCTTCATATATTATATTACCCCGACTCATTGGGATTACATCGGCAATAATGTTCATAATCGTTGATTTTCCCGAACCATTTGGTCCTAAGAGCCCATATACACCTGTATCAAATTTATATGATATATCATTTAGTGCTATTTTTTTTCCATAATTTTTTGTCAAATTTTGTATTTCTAACACATCTATATCCTCCTTGGTTTTTTTGTGTACAATTTCAGTCCAACAATAATCATTATTACGAGTATTATAAAATTAAGCCCCATTGTCATAACTAGTCTTGAAATCGGAAAATTTAATATATTTACTTGTTCTGAAAACTCAAAATATACAGACGAATTAAACAAATAAAATATAATTGAATATTTTTTACATAAGTTAAATAGCCAAAAATCCGAGTGTAACGCTGTGAGCTGAGCTCCATAAGATATTGAAGTGTGAGAGACAACAAGCATATAGGACATAAAAAGCGATGCTGAAATTATAAGCGAAATAATAAGCGGAACAATTACATTTTTTATAGCAATAATACTTATAATAGCTATAGTTGATATAATTAAGCAAGCTGTGATATTCATTAATACAACTATTAATAGTAATTCTAAATAATTCATGTTATAAGGCGAATACATAAACTGCTCCGATGATTGTATTGGTTGAAAAAAATCATTTAAATCACCCAAAACAAATTGAGGAATCAACGATATAATTGAAGTAATTATTTGCAAAATTATTATCAAAGCAAAGATGGTTTTTAATTTATTTATATATGTTTTTGTTCTTCCGTTCTTTGACGTATACATTAATATTGTAATATTGTTTTTTCTATCAATATAAAATGCATAAATTGCTATTGTACATATTCCCAATAACATTATTACACTTAAATAACTGGTTTGTAAAAGAATAGCTCTTTGAAGGTATTTGTCCTCAAACAAATAAAATGACAAATCTTTGTTATATTGATGATACAGTTTTGCGTTTAATCTTGAAATATAATTATCACTATATTTCATTAGGTATTCAGATGCATTAACAACATTATTACGATATTCCTTCACATCATCAAAATAATTAACTTTGTTTATTAGTTCCAAATATACGCTTTCATTTATATCAATTCCATTTGTGAGTGGTTTTGTAGCTTTATCATTCAAATATTCACTATAATCAGCCTCAAGCATTGCTTTTATGTCATCTCCTTGCGGCAGGTGCATATACTTATCGTATATGATTTTTTGTTCTTTCGCACCTTCAATATCATTATGCGTATTAGTTAATGAATTGTATAATGACAATACTATTGTAATTACATATATTATCCATATTACTTTACATTTAATGATTTTTTTGAATTCATATTTCATATTTAATTATCCTCGCTCACAAATTCTTCATATCTAATGTGTCTCAATTACTGTTTTATTAGAATAAAATGTGTTTAATCCATCTATCATATGGTTAATCGTAACTGTATAAAATGTATGTTTTCCTGGGCTTAAGGTGCTTATATCTATAGTTTTATGTATTGTCTTATTTCCACTTATTGACCAATTTAAAAAACAATTTCCATCAAAGCCCGCAAACGGTTCATCATCGCAAAACAAGATTGTTGAATAATCAATATTGTTATTTTCTAATCCATACTGTTCAAAAATATTATTTTTCACTGATGTAAAAGTAATTGTTTCATTATTTTCTATGATAAAGTCTGTCCAATATTCACCAGTTAAATCTTTTTCACTTACCCCAGTCTTTTCCTCAAACATCCCCTCATAGTATTCGTTAGCCGATTCAACTACAATTCCATCTGATGGTTGGGCATTATTACTAATATTTTCATTGGTTGCAATATTAAATCTATATGTTGCAGATGAAAACCCAGCACTATTATGTGCTTCGCTATTCTTTCCAAATGTTATGAAACATAAATCAGCGTTATTATTTTCTTCAATCAATACATTGCTCGGTGTGAATTTAAAAATCAGATCTTCGTTTTCACTAATGTTCACATCAACTACCTTGAATAACTCTTCATTAGAATCATTAACACTAAAAGGGATCATTTCACCATTTACATTTATAAAAATCATCAATGAAAGTTTTTCATTTGCAATATGTGAATTAATATAATTAACTGACATATACATTTCTATTGGTTTATTCAAGTATGGAACAGGATACACGCACCTTCCCCATTTATCAATTCCATTCCTATTGGCCTTATAAAACAACGGGCTCATACTAATCGTGACATTTTGTTCATCGTTGCTCGTATCATCGATTATTTCTGTGGTTGTCTCACTCTCAGTTGTTATTTCTCCTTTTTTGCTTTCAGAATCACTATATGTATTATCACATCCATACAAAAGTGTCCCAATTAATACTAACAATCCAATTATTTTATAGTTTCCTTTTCTCATATTAGCCTCCAAAATATTACTTAATATTATCCTGTAGTGAAATCTCTTTTGAATTTTTCCCATCAACATCTGAAATAAATATTTTGCTTTCATCAAAACTTATAGCATATACATTATCATTAATAAGATATAGTCCAGAATACATATCGTAGTCATTATTCAAATCTAAATTTCCTAATTTTTTTCCATTCTCATCCATAACTGTAGCTCTTATTTCCCTGCTACTGTCATTAATATACTCAGGTACATAATATATGTATTTTCCATATAATGTGAATAAATCAATATTATCGCAAACAAACTCCATTGTTTTACTATTTGGAGCATATCTATAAAATTCACCGAATTCATTTGAAAACATAATATAATTTTCATTTGAGCTAACACACATAATGAATTCATTAATGTCTATATCAATTTCTTTTTTCAAATCTAAATCTATTGCCGCTAGATGGTCTAAATCATTAACATAATAGTATATGTTATCAAAAACCGCTCCCCACGACTGTTCACCTGTATTAATATGATAGATAATCGTATTGAAATTTTCATCTAATATGTATACAAATTTAGTAGCATTTACCTTTATATATCCTTCTGAAATATATTCAACTATAGAAAACTCTGGAGCATATTTATCTGCATCGGAGCCTTTTAGCAATTCTTCAGGGACTTTAATTTCATACATCTTTTTTTCAGTCCTTGTATCGTATATACAATTGTCACTTCTATTAGCATAATACAAATTTCCATTCATTACAAAATAATATCGTGTGGAAACATTCGCAATACACGAAAACGCTTGATGATTACAAGATGCATCCATGCATATTGGTCTAAATTTTTCATCCTTTGAAAATGCAATTAATTTCTCTCTTGTATTAAGATACACTGTATTATTATCAGCAATAAATTCATTTCCGAAAGTTGCCTTATAAGAAGAGAACTCTCCCTGCCCACCCAAATAATTTAATTCCGCATTATTACTCTGGTCTGTATTTATTTCGATTTCATTTTTATGATTATTATCTGGTTCTTTAAAGCAGCCGTACATATTAGTTAGAACAATAACAATTGCAATAAATGCAATAATTCTTTTATTTTTCATACTATTTCCTCTCAATTTTTACATTTAATAGAACTGATAGTGCCACTTATTTATCTTATTTTGAAGTGCTTATTGACTTGTTAATTATTTTACCATAATGATTATCTGATACTGAAACATTTTGTACCGCTTGCCCCAATTGGTTGCTCCCTGAATACATTATTGATTCACCATACTTATAAACATCATTATACGTATAATACTTTATCTCGTTATTAACACCATTTTTTAATATTGTTTCATTCATTGTCACGTTATCAAATGAATAGTAACTTTTTTGAACTCCGCCAGGCATATACATATATGTTCCTCCCGCTGTATATTGCACATCATTCCTAAACTCCCATGGAACAGAAATTGTTCCCCCGTTGTATAGTATGTTGCGTTAATTGCAAGAACATTGCT
>CAZNKR010000052.1:9485-11190 GCA_964573715.1 uncultured Roseburia sp.
ACATTGCTATTACCATTGATAGTATTACAACTAATTTTGTAGTCGCTTTAATTTTCATTTTTATCCTCCTATTTCACAAGCGCACTACCAATTCTTTTTTTATGATATCCTTTTTTTTCTAATAGTCAATAAAAAATGAGCATTTTTTTACCAAATGCTCGTTTTTTATTAATATTATTTTTCTTCTTTTATTTTCTTTTTATTTAAATATACTACCCAATACACAACTCCAACCAGCACAACTCCGCCAATTATATTTCCAATTGTTACTGGAATCAAATTTGTAACAAAGAAATTTTGCCAGTTTACCTGTGATATTTGGTCGGCTGTTAATCCATATTGTGATATTGTAGTCTGTACATATGCATCATTATTTTTTGAAAATATTCCCATCGGAATAAAGTACATATTAGCAATACAATGCTCATAGCCAGATACGACAAATATCCATATTGGGAAAAACATTGCCACAATCTTACCTACTACATCCTTTGAGGAGTAGCTTACCCATACTGCTATACATACTAAAACGTTACAAAAAACACCCATGATAACAGCTGGTCCAAACTCTATAGTACATTTTCCATAAGCTGCATTAATTGCATATGCCGCTAATTTCCCACCATCCATACCTTGTTGGGTAGTTAGACTCATTAGGAATGTATAGCCTATTCCACCTATCATGTTTCCAAGATATACAAAGAACCAGTTCCTATGCATTGACATTACTTTGACTTTCTTTTCAAGAACAGCCATAGATATTAAACAGTTTCCTGTAAATAGCTCAGCACCAGCTAAAAGTACCATAATAAGACCTGTTCCAAAAAGTGCTCCAGAAAGCATTTTTCCTATACCTACTGCCTGTGCTCCATAGCCTGCAATACTTGCTGCATTACCTGCTAATGCAATAAACATACCTGCCATTATTCCAAGTACTAATTGTTTCCACCACTTCATACTTGCTTTCTTAATTCCCACTTCTACAGTAAATTCTGCAATTTCATTAGGGCTTAACAATTTATTCATTTCTTTTTACCAATCCTTGTTCTTTAACTATCTCGTTTTTAATATAGTACATTTATGCATGTAAACTAATATATGCTTATATGTCACAAAAAATGCATAGGAAAACCCTTAGATAAAATCTAAGGGCCTCCACACACATTATAAAAACATAAATAAATTACTCTTCTGTTACTTCGATGATATCATCTGCTGTTGTATCTTCATCTTCAAATACGGCAATTTCTTCCATATCAGTATCAAGTTTAACTGAACGATATCTCTTAAGTCCTGTACCTGCTGGAATAAGCTTACCAATAAGTACATTTTCTTTAAGACCAATAAGTGGATCAACCTTTCCATTAATAGCTGCTTCAGTAAGAACCTTTGTTGTTTCCTGGAAGGAAGCTGCTGAAAGGAATGAGTTTGTAGCAAGAGAAGCCTTTGTTATACCAAGCATAACCTGTTTACCAACTGCTGGCTCTTTTCCTTCTTCAATTAACTTCTCATTCATTTCATGGTAATCTAATACATCTACTGAAACGCCTGGAAGGTAACCTGAATCTCCACCTTCTTCTATCTTTATCTTCTTAAGCATCTGACGAACAATAACTTCGATATGCTTATCATTGATTTCAACACCCTGTAAACGGTATACACGCTGTACTTCCTGAATCATGTAATCCTGAACGGCACGAACACC
>CAZNKR010000053.1:0-11022 GCA_964573715.1 uncultured Roseburia sp.
AACTGCTTTCGTCTGCTCTTTTCAAAATCCCTTTCTGTTGCCACCAGAATGTTTGCTGACGGATAAAGCCTTAAAAACTCACTTGCAGTCTGTCCTATCAAAGATTTAGGAACAACCATAACTGTTTTATTTGCAAGTCCAAGTCTTTTCTGCTCCATACAGGCAGCCATCATTTCAAATGATTTCCCTGCTCCAACACAATGTGCAAGAAGAGTATTTCCCCCCATAAGAATACGGGCAACCGCATTTTTCTGGTGTGGCTTTAATTCTATCTCCGGATTCATTCCCGGAAACTGCAGATGACTTCCATCATACTCACGAAGCCTTACATTGTTGAATGTCTCGTTGTAATAGCTGACATATTTCTGTCTTCGTTCCGGGTCTTTGAATATCCACTCCTTGAAAGCCTCCTTCATCAGGTTCTGCTTTTCCCTTGCGAGCATGGTCTCATTTTTGTTGACCTCATAATGATATTTGCCATCCCCGTCATCAATACGGTCCTTGACTGTTACGGTTCTTAAGTTCAGCGTACTCTCAAAAATAGAATAAGCGTCCATCCGGCTTGTACCATAAGTCTTGGTAGCTGCCACTGAACGCTTATCCAGTGATTTATTTTCTATAAACCATTCCATATTCACTTTGTTAAGATTAAGCTGGATGCCGGAATTATAATACTGGCTTCTTACTGCCTGTGCTCTTCTTGGTGTGCCTAAAAGCTCATAAATGAATCTTTCATAATCCTCTTTCTCAATCCATGTCGTACCGATACGGACATCTATCTCCGAGGCATCAAGGTCTTTTGGCTGTACCTGCTCCAAGGCTGATACATTGATTGTAAACAGTGCCTTTTCTTCCTCAGAGAGTTCCGGATTCTCCATCATGGCTTTTGCCACACGAAGCTTTTCCCTCACATTTCCTGACAGGTACTCATCCGCAGCTTCCCATCCGGCGTTTGGATTGTTTGGATTATAGCCGGAAGGATTAAGAAAAATCAGTCCCTCAAGCTCCTTAATCATCTTCTGTCTCTCGAAGTCTGCTTTCAGCTGTCCGGATAAGTTTATCTCCTCTTCTGTTTTCTCAGTCTTTTCAGAAACCTCCTTGATTATATCGCTGATATCCGGATGGTAGATACTCTGCATATAGGCAAGATTCACAGTACCAAACTCATTGATGGATACATTCAGTGCTTCCACCGCCGTCTCCACCCTCTCAATAGATACCTTTGCCTTGATGGTCTGCTTATAAAACATATCTGCCTTTTTCACATTTCCATCTTCATCAATTTCCTCCAAAGAGCAAAGAAGCGGATAATCACTGTCATCCCGGAATGCCCTGCTGTTCCCCTGTGAATTGATGCTTCCATATTTGTCTACAAATTTATCATATCTTTCGTTAAGAAGCCTCTGCACATCGGCAAGCTCTTCCTCGCTGCAGCCTTCTGTCTGGATATCTATCAGATGCCTTGTCACGGTTCGGATTTCATCAAGTGCCTTTATCCTTTCCTCCACAGTATCTGACACCTCCCTTCTTACCATCTGGGAGTTTTCTCTGAAATAAAGTTTTCCGTCCACAAAGCAGTAGGAAAAGTTTCTTACATCCGGGTCTGCCGGGATAATATCCTCACTCGTTTCCTCCTCTTCTGTCAGACGCTCAAAGTCAGTAAGCTGTGCCTGCATATTGCTGATTGCCTTATTCAGTGCTTCATACATATTGAAGTTCGGATCATCATTGACACAGACTGTATATCTGCTGTCCTGTCCGTATATTCTTGTGTCGTACTGCATACGACCAAGAATCATTTCCGGATGTTCCACAAAATAGGAATTAACCGCTATCCCATCCTCTGTATAACCTAAATGCACCCAGTCCGGTTCGATGTCAATCTTTTTCTCCCTTTTCTGAAGGAAAATAATATCGCTGGTTACTTCCGTTCCCGCATTATCCTTAAATGCAGTATTTGGAAGTCTTATGGCACCGATAAGCTCTGCCCTCTCTGCCAGATACTTTCGTATCGTGGGATTGCTCTTATCAAGTGTTCCCTTTGTGGTAATAAATGCCACAATACCGCCCGGTCTTACCTGGTCAAGTGCTTTTGCCAAGAAATAGTCATGAATACGAAAATTGTACTTGTTATACTTAGGGTCATATATCTTATAGTCCCCAAACGGTACATTTCCAACTGCCACATCAAAGAAGTTATCCTGATACTGGGTCTGCTCAAATCCACCCACTTTTATATGGGCTTTCTGATAAAGCTGTCCTGCAATTCTTCCCGATATATCATCAAGCTCCACACCATACAGATTTGCTCTCTGCATTGGTGTGGGCAGACTTCCGAAGAAGTTACCGATACCCATACTCGGCTCTAAAAGATTTCCGTCACGGAAACCAAAGTTCACAAGTGCCTGATTGATACAGCTGCATATTACAGGCGAGGTATAAAAAGCATTGTTTACAGTTGCTCTTGCAGCTACATATTCATCCTCCGTAAGCAGTTCCTTAAGCTCTGCATACTCCTTTGACCAGTCATGATTCTTATCATCAAATGCCTGCGGGATTCCGCCCCATCCGGCATACAGTGATAATATTTTCTGTTCCTCCGCTGTTGCAAGCCTTCCTTCACTTTCCAGCTGTTTTAAAAGTCTTATGGCTTCCACATTCCATTTGTATCTGGTCTTTGCCCCTCCGGTCTGTAAATCCCAGAGGTTGTAGTGGAAGTTTCTTCTTTTATCCGTTGTCTCCCATCCATTCGCAAGTGCTCTCTGTCTGGTGGCTTCCCTGTTTGCCCTGATTTCCTCCTGTTTTTCAAGAAACGAAACATAAACAGGCGCCATATTTACCCTGCTTCCGGCAATCATATCTTTATACCACTTTAGATGATCTTCCCCGCAGTAATGGGGAACTTTGACCATATAGCTTAAAACCTCATACAGTTCACGGTATCCCGTGGTTACTGTGACACGCTCACCCTCCTTGTTCTTATAGTTAATGTCAATTTCAAAAGGCTTTAAGGTGTATTCCACAAGTCCGTACTGATTATTGGCATATGCCTTGTGTTCCTTTCTATCATTCAGCACCACGCCTGATAAAAACTCAAGCTTGTTAGGCATAAACAGGTCATTCGTTGCCACAAGGTCCATAAGAAACGGTTTAAATGGTGTGTAGCAACTGCATTCCGATATAAGAATCTCCATGGCTGTACGCATATCTTCATCCATATTGGCAATCACTTCGGCATAGTTAATCGGCTCAATGAACTGTAATTCCCCTGAAGTTTTTTGTGTAGGGTCAGGAGTTGGCTCATGGTCTGCCTCTGCTTCCAACTCTGCACCATATTCCGCCATGGTAACAAGTCTGTCTTCCAAAGCTGCTTCTTCCGGTGTAAGCTCCCTTTCCTCTGCGTATGCATCTTCCAATGATTTTCTTGCACTGGCATAGCTTTCCGGCTCATCAGGAATGGCAAATTCATCCAGTTCCTCTTCCTGCTCCACGTCATCCATTTCCCGGAAATCTGCGTCAATAATTTCATCATCTTCACGCATACCGTCAGACTGTATCTCATCCAGTCTTGGTTTCTCCGGCTGGTATTCTCCCGTAAGGATAAGCGCTGAAATCTCTTTTTCTATATCTCTCCAAGAGACATATCCTTCTACTTCGCCTTCCTCATCTCTCCACTGGAATCTGATTCCGTTTCCCTTAAAAGTATCATATCCATGCAGTCCTAATCCATCAATAGGCCAACCGGAACCACCAATGCCAAACTCTGCCTTAATCCGCTTGGCTCTTGTTCCTGCATCAATCTCTGTCTCAAAGATTTTGCACACTCTGCCTCTGCCACCGACAAAGCCTGTGCCTCTTAATACAACTTCCTTTACATACTCAGAAGGTACAACAGAAGCTTTCTTTGGATTGAGATAATTGTACTTCCCGCTTTTTGCATCTGCCATTTCCTGTTTAATCTTCTGCATATACTCATTCGGTTCTGCTTGTGATTTCTTTGAAGAATCAAGCAGACCATACTCGGCATCAAAAAAGGAAGCCTGCACATATTCGCCTGCTTCCTTACTTACTCCCAATGAATTGATTTCATTAAGTTCTCTATTTAATTCTTCATCATATGAGTTATCATTTAATGATACTTCAGGACGATCTCCGCCAGAACGATTTCTTCTGCCATCATCTTCGCCTGTTCTCTCAGCTTCCACATTTCCATCGTACTGCTTGGATTCTGTGGTTTGTTCTTCTCCAGGTACTGATTCTGAAGCTGCTCCATCATCTGATTCGCTTCTTGCTCCACTTCCAACATCTTCTCTGTCATTCTGCCCGTGCGAAGCAGATTCTTGTATCTCGCCGGTTCGTTCTCCTCCAGATACTTCATCGCCTGACGTCCGTATTTGCCCAGTCTCGCTAAGTTCTCCCTCTCGTCTGGAATCTCCAGTACCGGATACAGAAGTCCATCCACTTCCTTGTACTCTAGTTGTGCTACCATATGCAATTCTCCTTTCCAATTCTTCGTTCCTCAGAATTGTAGCCTCCGGCGGATTGCCAGTGCCTCCATCTGAATTTGTCAGCTTCGCTGACATCGGCACGGCACCAGAAAATCCAAGGCTTTTCTGATTCTCAATTGTTCTGCAATCTTTACTAAATGCTCTAAGAACATTACAGGAGACATCGCATATGAGGGAACCAAGACGGTAAATAGTATCTTCATCCGTCACTTTTACAATCTGACTAAAATCCTGTTCTTCAGCAGACAAGTCAAATCCGCATCTCGTACCTACAACATATAAAATCCCTTTTCTTGCAAGCTCTGCAAGGTCCGGTACTTCGTGTAAGCCCTCACGTTTTTCGCTGAATTCCTTAATCACACTGCCTGTAATCTGTGATAATTCGGTCATTCGGTTCTCGAATTCCTCTTCAATTATGACTCCGATTTCCCGCTTTGTAAAGTCCTTTAGAGCAATTAGTGAATCTTCTCTTGTCACTCCTTCATACTTTTGATACTTCCCATGTGCTACCTGATATTCCATAAACTCTGACAGCTTATCTCCGTCAAGATTCCAGGTAAGCTCCGACTGTTTTCCACCCGTATCACTGATATCAAACACATATCTCATATATGGCTGCAACGCTCTGGAAGGATAAATTGCAATCCCTTTACTTCCACGCTTTACATACCTGCCTACCTTTTTCCATGTGTCAAAGTCAGCAACCAAAGTGGCATGTGGTTTTTGTGCATATACCATGAGAACATTATCAAATTCATATCGGTATATCTGCCCGGCAAGGCGAAGCACTGATTTCCAGCTTTCCTGTGTTTCCGTCACTTCTTTTATAACCACGTTATAAATCTGCCTGACTTTATAATCTACGCTCATATGCTACACCTCCAATATTGCTTCTCTGATGTCTTTTCCATCAATTTCATTTCCAAGGCTTACCCAGCCTTCACATCTCTCCCTCGCAAAAAGCTCAATTCTTGGAAGATTACCGCATAACTCTACAATTCTCTCCCGTATCTCCTCCGGCTTTTTGCTGTGTTCCATGATTCTTGCATCACACACCTGCGAAATGGAACGGGACACCCTTGACGGATGTCCCCTTGTTCCAAGCAGACATATTTCCGAGTTGGAACGGGTCCAGTAACCAAGTCCCAAAAAGAAGCTGTCTGCTTTCTTATTTCTTTTTACCCAGTTAAAACCACAGGTCTTGTAGGTAAATCCCCACGCTTTCATTACTTCAAGCCCTTCTTTAAGAAGCGGGAATGTTACCCACAAAAACAGGATACTGTCATCCGCAGCAATGCTTTCCACAGGAAGAGAGAGAATGTCATCGAACTTCATACATGAATAATGGCAGTCTGCTGATTTTAGCTGACTGCCACGCTCCGAATACGTCTGGAATTTCCAAGGCGGATCGGCATATATGATATTGAATTTTTCTCCCATAGACATCCTCCCTTACTCTGCCGCAAGCTTGCGGAAACAACTGAACTCTTCTTTGTCAAAGGCAATCGTATATTCCGCTTCTCCTGCGGCTTCGGCTGCATTCTGTCCTGAAATAAGCTTTCTTGCAACTCTTAAAGTGACATAATTTGCTCTGCAAAGCTTCATGCTCTCCTTAAAGCTCATATCCGACTGACTATGAAGCATCTCGCCCATATCCGCAATCTGCTGTTGCACCTTAATACGAACCCTTCTGGCATCCTTTACAGATATTGTTACTCTGTGATTTGTCTCCTTTGAAACATCCCATTCCTTCTGCAATTCCTTGATTAGAAATTCCATGTTCTTTTCTATATTATCTTTTCTGCTCATTCAATATTCCTCCGTCTATCTTGTATTCTGCTGTGTGGGTGCAGCATCTATTGTTTTTCCCACAAAGTCCTCAGCATCAAGAACAATCTCGCCTCTTTTGTACTGATCCATTACCTGGTTAATGGCATCACCAAGCGTTTCTGCTTTCACAGTAACTGTTCTTGATAACTCTTCTCTAATTTCAATATCAAAGTCCTTTCGTTTAGCCATACAGAATTTACCTCGCTTTCTGCTTATCCATGTGTACTTCTGCCATACTGATTACATTGGTTGCAACCTCTATTGCATCATCCAGATCTATTCCTCTGACATTTAGCACACTCTCCATATCTTTACTAACCGTAACAGGAAACACCTTCATTTCACTGTCCTCATCATAGATTCCGGCAGATAGATTCTGATGAAACTTATCCACTTTATCCGTACAGAATTCCGCACGCATAATCTCACTTAGAAGCTCCCTGATATCCTCACTGCAAAGTGGATTATTGGCTAACTTGTGAAGCTGCGTGAAATAATCTTCCTGCTCAAGACGGATATCCTCCCTGTCTTTTTCCATCTTTGTTCCGCCATAATCTTCCCGTATGCCCTGAAAGTCAATGCGTGACAGCTTGGAAGAAAGATATACTCCGTGCTCCCATTCGATACCGATTTCAGGCTCCTCATTATCTCCCTTAATCTGTCTCATAAAAAGGCTTGTACCAAGTCCCACCACAAAGTTTCCATTGCTCATATCCATAAGAAGCAGATTTCTTGGTGACAAAAGCTCCAAAACCTTATAATCCTTGCCATTGAAATTGTGGAGATTCTCACCCTGCTTAAACTGGTGTTCCATATGGCTGTAATGATGCTCAACCATCTTGTCTTTCTCTCCATTTTCAGCAATCCCATAAAGCCTTATCTTTTCCTTACATTCAAGACTGCATCTTTCATAATCAAAACGCACATCTTCGACATTTTCATCATTAAATTTCTTATTGAGAAATGCTCTAAGATGGCTTTCATCTCTGCAATAACACATGAAAAGAGTCTTGTTACCTGCCAGATATACCTCTGCCCAGTCAGGCTCAGTCATGGTTCTTCCAAGCTCTGAAAAGATAGCTGCTGTCTCTTTCATGGAATACTCGCCGGACTGCTTAAGCATTTCTATCGTGTCATCAAGTGTCAGAAGGAAGTTGGCTTCAACCGTTCCCTTCCGGTTCTCAATCACAAAAATCATATCGTTTAATTTCATTTTGCCCTCCTAACCAAAAACATCCGGCAAAACCGAAGCTCTGCCAGATGCTGTATTTACATTATTCTTCCTGATTACTGTGGTCTGCCAATGAGCACAATGCTTCCAACATTCGGTACTGCATTGTAGGTTACGCCATAATCAACACCTTTAGCTTCTACCACCATTCCATTTCCTACATACACAGCCACATGACTGATATTCTTGTATCTGCCATTTCTCTCATAGCTGTAGAAAATCAAGTCTCCCGGCTGCATATCTGCATAAGCTACTGTGTGACCTGCACTGTCAAGACCTTCTGCCTCCGCAGCTGCCGTATTTGCTCCACCGTAGCTGATATCAATACCGGCGGCTTTCCATGAATAGTAGGCAAGGGAACTGCAGTCATAATAATTGCCTGTGTCCCGGTACTGCTGACTGTAAGGATAACCTACCTTTGTCAGTGCATAGGATACAACGGTTCGCTGTGTCGGATCTGTAATGTCCTGCAAAATGGCATCCACCTCTTCCTGTGTCAGAGCAGATTGCGGTGTGACACCGCTTGTACTGCCAAACATCCGCATCATTTCCTCAACCAGTTCGATTTGATCCGAATCGAAATTGTATTCCGTTATCATGTCATAACAGGTTTTCAGCTTCACATTGACATACAATACAGTCTGTGTAGTGGTTGAACCATCCTCATTTTCAGTGGTTTCACTTCCGGAACTTGTTGTGTAGGAACACATATCGTCAAATACTTCTTTAAGCCTGTTTTTGGAGGTATCATTCATAACGGTAGCAGTATCCCCAACGCCATATTTGACCATATAGATGGTGACAATATCATTGAAGTTTCCTGCACTTTCTCCTTCAAAATCCACATATACTATCTGCCCAGTATCGTATCCCGTGTGTTCATTTGCCAGAGTGTTTATATCCCTGTTAAACTCCGAGACATAAGCACTTGTTACCGTAGTCACCGTATCTCCCGACTCCAGTGGTGGGAGAAAGAAAGCAAATGGCGAGTTGTAGAGAATAGCAATTACTGCTACTACCGGAAGAACTGTTACCGCAATGAGTAACACAAGTACCAGCAAAAATCCTCCTACTGCAACCATAATCTTTTTCAGCGGAAGTGCCATTTTGTTGACAAACAAGTCCTTAACAAGCTTTGCAAAGCTGTCCTGCTGCTCACCCTCTGCCTTCATCTTATCCAGAAAGAACTTAATCTTTCGGTTTCTGCTGTTTCTCTGGGCATCCATTTTATCCAGTTTATCTCCAACCGCCTTACCCACAGCCATACCAATCAGAGGTGCATACGGACCTGTCTCTGCTCCGGTTGCTGTCCCTGCAACCGTAGTTCCCACTTTTGCTGCTACTTTTGCTCCTTCCTTTGCCGCAGCCTTTGCAGTCTCTTTGGATGCCTCCTTTGCAGCGGTCTTAGCAGTATCTTTTGCTGTTTTCTTGGCAAGCTTCTTCCCGGCTTCCACCTTTTTAATACGCTTTCTTTTCTCAGCCAGTGTTTTTCGTCTGAAAAGTTCTGCTCCCTTGGATGCAGTTCCCGTTACCGGTCTTGTTGCAACATAAGCAATATTTGCCGCATCCCTGACTTCCTCACCGCCTTCCATCTGGCTTAACGCAGTCTGTGCCCCGGCTGCTCCTGCCACCTTAATGGAAGAATTCTTTGTCTTAATGGACTGCTTAGATTCCTTCAATGCTGCCCGGTACTGCCTGAACATTCCCTTATTTGCCTTATCAACCGGATGAATTGTACTCCTCCGAAACCTCTTGTTTTCAGTAGTTGCAATCTTCGACCCTTTAATCTTCGGACTTCGGTCAACCGTATAGATGTTGGAAGCCTTGATGGAAGCTTTCTTTGGTTCATGTGTATGAATCTTTGCTTTCTTCTTGGTATGAATCACCATAGGCTTGTCATCGACCTTTTTGATTTTCAATTTTCTCACCTTCTTTCTACATCCATTACCCAAAAAAAGGGTAAAAAAATAGCCATCTGGATGGTTAGTCCAAATGGCTTATGTAAATAATCTTTATTTTTTTAAGTATATTTTCAGATACTACTAACACATACAAAGCAAGATGTCTCCTGTCTATCAACAAACCTACAAACTTAAATTTGCACGCTACCTCTTCTCTAATAATCTCTTATATAAATTATCAACACATATAGCTCCAAATGGTGCGGTAATCAAAATTGATAACACTGCAACCGTTAGGACTATATTTCCACATTCTAATCCCATTGATAATGGTATCGCACCAATAGCAGCCTGTACAGTTGCCTTTGGTGTATATGCTACCATACAAAATAATCTTTCTCTCTTTGATAAGCCTGTTTTGAGTAGTGATATAGCCACACCTGTCATTCTAAATAATAATGCACCTAAAATGAGTAATACTGCTGATACACCTGCTGATGCAACATATCTTAAATCCACAGTAGCACCAACTAAAACAAAAAGGAATACTTCTGCACCTAACCACAATTTATTATATTTTGCGGATAGACGTAATGCCAACACACCATACTTTTGTTTTATGATGATTCCCATACTCATAATGGCAAGCAGTCCTGAGACAGGAATATAACCTTGCAATCTGTTCTCTACCCCCAAAAGCAAGAAAGAAATGCTAAGAATTATCAATATTTTTACTGAGTCCCGCATATGACACTTCTTAAAGAATGCAACTAATACAATTCCTACACAACCACCAAGCATAATTCCTAATACTATGGATATTGGAATTTGGATAAAACTAGTTACAGACATCTCGCCTGTTGACGCTAAAGCAGTAAATGCAGTAAATACTACTATAACAAACACATCATCTACCGAAGCACCTGCCAGAATTAGTTGTGGAATACTTTTTGCTTTACCATATCCCTCATCTATCAATTTTATCATTCTCGGAACTATTACAGCAGGTGATACTGCCGCAATTACACTTCCGATAATGCTAGCCTCTAACATTGTCACTCCAAGCAACATCGGAGCCAGAATCACTGTTCCTAATATTTCTACACACGCAGGGACAAAGCACATAAGAACCGCTGGTCTGCCTACTTTCTTTAAATCCGAAACATCAAGTGATAGTCCTGCTCTTGTAAGAATAATAACTAATGCTATCTGTCGTAATTCTCCTGAAATCCCAAGTATGGACTCATCAATCAAATTCAATGCATGAGGGCTTAGTACAATTCCCACAATAACCATCCCCAGCAGACTCGGCAATTTGAGTTTTGAAAAAATCCAACCTATCAGCAAACCTAATAATAAAATCACTGCAATACTTGTTAACATACAAACCTCCTAAATCGCAGAAATAAAAAAGCTGACAATTTCTGCGTAATAATTTCGCAGAAGTCATCAGCATTAAATGCGGTTTAGGGATTTAAACCCATGGGAGAACCTCATTCCCAACAAAGAAAATATACTATACTTCTAAACAAAACGCAACAGGAAATTCAAA
>CAZNKR010000054.1:0-2455 GCA_964573715.1 uncultured Roseburia sp.
ACTTTTAGACGTTATGAGACTTGACTTTTAATCAAGTTGTCCGGGGTTCGAATCCCCGATGTCTCATTAAAGAAGAAAGAAGCTGAAATGTTGTAAATTCAATATTTCAGCTTCTTTTGGATTAATAAGTAATTGTAAATATTAAATATAATTAGTCAAAGAAAGGATGTAGACATAAATGAAAAAGGCATTAATAGCAATGAGTGGTGGCGTGGATTCGTCGGTTGCAGCATATCTTACAAAAGAGGCAGGATATGAATGTATGGGGACTACTATGAAATTGTATACTAACGAAGAGGTTGGTATATGTACAGAAAAAACCTGCTGTATGTTAGATGACGTAAATGATGCTAGAATTGTTGCAGAAAAAATGGACATTCCATATTATGTATACAATTTTTCGGATTTGTTTGAAGAAAAAGTAATAAAGAAATTTGCTGATACGTATATGTCAGGTGGAACACCAAATCCATGTATTGATTGTAATAGATTTATAAAGTTTGACAAATTGATGTCTAGAATGAATGAATTGGGATTTGATTATGTGGTTACAGGACATTATGCTAGAGTAGAAAAAAACGAAAATACGGGCCGATTTGAACTGAAAAAAGGGATTGATGATAAAAAGGATCAAAGCTATGTTTTGTTTAATTTAACGCAAGAACAGTTATCACATACGTTATTTCCATTAGGTGGTTTTACTAAACAGGATATTAGAAAAATTGCCAATGAACAAAATTTTGTTAATGCAAATAAGCATGAGAGCCAAGATATTTGTTTTGTTCCAGATGGTGATTATGCTTCATTTATTGAAAGATACACTCGTAAAAAATTTGAAGATGGAGATTTCGTAGATAAGAATGGAAATGTTCTTGGCCGACATAAAGGAATTATTAGATATACAGTGGGACAAAGAAAAGGCTTAGGAATTGCAGCAAAACGTCCTCTATATGTTTGTAAGATAGATATTAAAAACAACAAGGTTATTCTTGGTGACAATGAAGATGTATTTGGAAACGAACTTATAGCAGGGGATATTAATTTGATTTCTGTTAGTGAAATAAATGATCCAATTAAATGTACAGCAAAGATACGATATAAACATAAAGAGGCAGCAGCTACAGTTTCAAAATTTAAAGATGATAAGATTAAAGTGGTTTTTGATGAACCACAAAGAGGAATTACGAAGGGACAAGCGGTTGTTCTATATGATAATGATATAGTTATTGGCGGTGGAATTATTGAATAAAATCTATTTAGCTCCCATGGAAGGGTTAACAGGTTATGTTTATAGGAATGCCATAAATAATATTTATGGAGGAATTGATAAGTATTTTACACCTTTTATTGTTCCAACAATAAAAAGAGAATTTAAAAGTCGAGAATTAAGAGATATTCTTCCTGAGAATAATAAGGGTATTAATGTTGTACCACAAGTATTATCGAACAACAGTGAAATGTTCTTAAATACAGTGGATAATCTTAAAAATTATGGATATTTAGAAGTTAATTTAAATTTAGGTTGTCCATCAGGTACTGTTGTAACGAAATTTAAGGGCGCAGGATTATTATCGGATTTAGAAAAGCTAGATATATTTTTGTACGAAATATATGAACAGGCTGATGTTAATATATCCATTAAAACTAGAATTGGAATGAACCAGGAAGATGAATTTGAACCTATTTTAGATATATATAATAAGTATCCTATTTCTGAGCTGGTGGTTCATCCACGGTTAAGAACGGATTATTATAAGAATCCCATTCGATATGACAGTTTTAGATATGCATATGAATATTCAAAAATACTACCATGCTATAATGGAGACATCAATTCTGCTAATAACTTTTTAAATATAATAGATAATTTTCCTAAAACAAACGCAGTAATGATAGGTAGAGGATTAATATCAAATCCAAATTTAGCAGCTAAACTTAAATACTTAATTAATGGATGTGCAGATACAAATCCAGGTTTACATACAAATATAAAACTAAATCCAGATTTGAATACAAATATAAAACCAAATACTGACTTTAATATGAATACTTTTAAAAAGTTTCATAATGAGCTGATAAATGGATACAAAATAGAGATGCAAGATGATAATAACGTACTTAGAAAAATGAAAGAAATGTGGTTTTATCTTGAAAGAAACTTTCCTCACAGAGAAAAAGAATTAAAGAAAATCAAGAAGTCCAAAAAATTATCTGAGTATGAAATTTACGTGAATGAAATTTTAACCTAAACTTCACTAGATAAACAAAAAATCTAACAATTCATGTTTATTATTTAAGTGTAATGTGAAAAATAATAACAAAAGCTTAAGAGGTGATACATGAAGGATAGAACACATTTTAATATTGTAAGATTATCTTTAAAGAATAGCACAAATACATCATTTCGTGGGAAATTGTATCAAAAAATGTATTGCATCGGTGCAATGCTTCCTGA
>CAZNKR010000054.1:2555-10326 GCA_964573715.1 uncultured Roseburia sp.
AACACCACCACAAAAGCTCAAACCAATTCCAACAAGTTATTTTATGTATCTAAAAACGCTAAGTGATGGAAGAGGATGACCGGTACTGTCAAACAAAGCTTGATTATCCCAAGAGGAACCCCCGTAATATTTACCGGCATCTTCAGGGTCATAGCTTGCAGCGTAGCTTGAGGCCCATCCACTGCCATACTGTTCCCAAATCTTCTGGTTGTTTGAATAATCACTACCAACGCTAATCCATGCAGGCTCCCAATAAAACAATCCTAAACCTTTTTCACCTAAGCTCTCAAGGGCAGATGCTATAGCACAAATATTATCAACCTGACCTTGTGGAGAAATAGAGTATATAGGATTTGTATAGTTATATGAATTAATTGAATTGCCGGAACCATCACTATCGTTATTTGTAAATGCGTAGGATGTTTCGGCAACCATTACATATTTGTCATAAGTACTGGCAATTTTATTTAGTACATTAGTTAAATTGGAAATGCTGCCATGCCAGTATGGATAATAAGAAGAAGCAAAAACATCATAATCCACGTTATATCGTTTAAGAGTTGAAGCAACTATAGAATAATTACTTGTGACTTCTGGATTAGTAAAATGCAATGCGATTTTAATGTCTTTTTGGTATTCAGAGGAAATATCACGAACAGCTTTACTACCTGAGGACATAAGACTACAAACATTTTCCCAATTACTTTCCCCACATAGAGAACCGTTGGTTTCATTACCTACTTGAACCATACCGATATCGATGCCTTCTTTAATCATTGATTTTAAGGAATCATATGTATATTGATAAAGTGCATCTGATTTTTCAGTTATCGTCATATCAGCCCATGCTTTTGGAGCTTTTTGTTTGGCAGGATCTGCCCAAAAATCAGAGTAGTGAAAATCTACTAAAAGTGGCATACCATATGTGGTTGCTCTTATACCAATTTTAGTGGCAGTAGCTAAATCATTGTGACCACCTCCATAGGAGTGACCGTCGCTGTCGTAAGGATCGTTCCATACACGAACACGTATATAGTTAATGCCACTTTCTTTTAAGGTTCTAAAAATATCTTGTTTATCACCGGCTTCTCCATAGTAGTTAACACCACTTTCTTCAAGAGAAATAACACTAGATACATCTACTCCTAAAATAAAATCATCCCCAACATGTAAATCATCTGGAATATTTAGAGAAGACGGAGTATCAGGGATAGAGACTTCTATAGTTTCGATACTCTTTTGACCAGTTAAAAGTTCGTTAATGCTTGTTTTAAAAGAAAACAATAATATTAAGATTAGTGCAATAAGAAATAAAATAATAATTAATATATTACGGTGTTTATTTTTCATATAATTCCTTTCGAATCTTTACGATTGTTAGTGTTTTACAGTACTTTAATTCATAATATTGTAAAAATATGGGATAGTCAATGTAAATGTTTGACAATAAAAATGATTAACTCAAAAAAATTAAAGATTCACGCAAATATAATGACAAAAAAAACCAAATATAGTATAATAATTTTCGTAAATTAAGAAAATCACATAGATTAAAGGAGGATTTATACTATGGGAATTATAGCAAGATTTAAGGATATCATGTCAGCAAATATTAATGCACTTTTAGACAAGTGCGAAGATCCTGAAAAGATGATAGACCAATACTTAAGAAATCTTGAAAGTGATTTAGGAAAAGTAAAAGCTGAAACTGCAGCAATTATGGCAGAAGAAACAAGAGCAAAAAGAGAACTTGATGAATGTAATGCAGAAATCACAAAATATCAGAATTACGCTGTAAAAGCAGTTGAAAGTGGAAATGATGAGGATGCTCGTCAGTTTATCGTTAAGAAGAATCAGTTAGTTGAAAAACAAGCAGCATTATCACAGTCATATGATCTTGCAGCAGCAAATGCTTCAAAAATGAGACAAATGCATGATAAGCTCGTTAAAGATATTAATGAACTCAATGCTAAGAAAGATACAATTAAGGCTAAGATCGCAGTTGCAAAAACTCAGGAAAAAATCAACAAGATGGGTTCTAGTGTAGCTGGTGCAGAAAATAGTATGTCTGCATTTGCAAGAATGGAAGCTAAAGCAGACAAGATGATTGACCAGGCAAATGCTATGTCAGAACTTAATGCATCTTCAGAAGCAGCTGATATTAGCAATCTTACAGCTAAGTATGATGAATCACCTCAGACAGCTCAGGTTGATGATGAACTTGCAGCATTGAAGGCTCAGCTTGGCAAATAATAATATAGAAAGCGAGAAATAACATGGGTTTATTTAATAATCAGTTTTCAAACGTTGTAGAATGGCAGGAAACTCGCGATGACGTTATGTTCATGAAATGGAACAATGACGAAATTAAAAAAGGCAGTAGATTAATAATACGTCCTGGCCAAGATGCAATATTTATGTATAATGGTAAAGTTGAAGGTGTATTTGAAGATGAAGGTTCATTTGATATTGAATCTCAGATTATTCCTTTCTTATCATCATTAAAAGGATTTAAGTTTGGATTTAATTCAGGAATAAGAGCAGAGGTTCTCTTTATTAATACAAAAGAGTTTACCGTAAAATGGGGAACTAAGAATTCTATTAGTATTCCTGCTCCAAATCTTCCGGGTGGAATGCCTATTAGAGCATTCGGTACATTTAACTGTAAGATTTCAGATAGAGATGCTCTTATTGATAAAGTTGCTGGAATCAAGCAGATGTTTACAGTAGATGATGTTAAAGAACGTGTAATTGCTTTACTTGATCAGCTTTTAATGAAGTGGATTTCAAAAGAAGGCAAGGATATGTTTAATCTTCAGGCAAATGCTTATGATATTTCAAAGGGCATTAAAGAAGATTTGGATATGGAAATATACAAGATAGGTATTTCTATTACTGGATTTGCTATTCAAAGCTTCTCTTATCCGGAAGAAGTTCAGGCTATGCAGAAGAAAGCAGCATCACAGAGTATGGTTGGTGATATGAACAGATACTCACAGATAAGTATGGTTGATGCTATGTCCAAAGGTGGCAATGGCGGAAACGGTATGGGAAATATGGCTACACAGATGGCAGGTATGCAAATGGGCATGATGATGGGTCAGCAAATGGTTAATCAGATGTCAGGTACAGTTAATAACATGGGTCAGCAAGCTGCTCCAGCTGCACAGTCAACACCTAATGCGCAAGCAGTACCAACTGGTGATGTCCCAAAGTTTTGTCCTAATTGCGGAACGGCAACTAATGGGGCAAAGTTTTGTGGAAATTGTGGAACAAAACTAGCTTAATAAAATAATAAAATAATAAAAAAACACGCTCCTTGCTAAGATTAAGCTATGGGGCGTGTTTTTTGTGATAATATTTTTTAAATAAATTATTTATGTGCAAGATAATTAATATGAGAATGAATTAATAATAAATATTAATTCCCAAACTCTTGGGTCCAATAGTATACCCCATATTGATCAAAACAAACACCTATGCCTATAGAGGTATAATCTTCGGAAATCATATTAGAGTAATGTCCTGGTGAGTTTTTCCAACCAACACATACACTATCTGGGCTATCGTAACCACGAGCAATATTTTCACCCATTGTACTTCCAGTATATCCAAATGCATAAAAAATTGAATAAAATGGTAAGCCAAGGCGATCGTGAGAAAAGTAGTCTAGGGTTTTCATTTCTGCGGACTTATATGACGCAATAATGTTAAGTGTTGAATCTAAGGTGAGTGCAGGAACACCAGCTTGGGTTCTGTACTGATTAGTTAATTCAAATATTCTTTGGACATAAGATGAATAAGTAGTTTGATTGTTTTTTGCAATGGATAGAATATCATCACGAACAAGATATTCTTGACTATAATAACCTCCTGTATAAATGGTTGGAGTGGTGGATGGTTGTGGTGCAGTTGTAACTAAGGATGGTGGAAGCGCTGAGGTTTGGGGTTGAGTTTGAGGTAATGTTGTTTGATACTGCGTAGTAGTGGGTTGTGTAGACTCGGTGGGAGCTATAGAAGACAAATCAGAGGAATTCATGGAGATATCAGTGGTACTAGATTCCTTGTCAGAGTCAATAGTAGTTTCATCTTTTGGTGATTCATAAGGAATGGTAAATTCAGAATGTGTAAAATTCTCTAATGATTGTTCTTTCGTAGACTCTGATAATGAAAAATCATCTTCGTTTGAATTTAGAAAAGAACATGATGAAAGGAATAAACTATAAAGTGCTAGAATAAAAATAATTGATAATCGTTTGTTCATAAATTAACTCTCCTGTTTGTAAAAATTGATACATTTTTAGTCTACAAAAAAATAGTGAAAAAAGCGAGAGGGAATATATAGAAAATAAGGGGGTGTTTTTTGGTAAAAATGTAGAAAATAATATTTGCTCGAATATACGTTTGCTTTAAAAGTAAATTATGATATAATTTTTACTACGAGATATTAGGAAGGAAATTTGCATTATGAGCATTTATGATACATTAAACGATAAACAACAAGAAGGCGTGTTTGCAACAGAAGGCCCTTTACTTATTTTAGCTGGAGCTGGTTCAGGAAAAACAAGGGTTATTACACACAGGATTGCATATCTTATTAGTGAGTGTGGAGTAAATCCATGGAATATTATGGCTATTACATTTACAAATAAGGCAGCAGGTGAGATGCGAGAAAGAGTAGATGATTTGGTTGGATTTGGATCTGAGCATATTTGGGTTAGTACATTCCATTCTTCCTGCGTTAAGATTTTAAGAAGATATATTGATCGTATTGGCTATGACAATAATTTTACAATATATGACACAGACGATTCAAAAAATGTTATGAAAGACGTATGTAAACGTCTAAATATTGATACAAAAAATCTTAAAGAGAAAACAATTCTTGGATATATTTCAGCTGCAAAAAATGAATTGATCGGTCCTGAAAGATTTATGAGAGAAGCAAATGATTATCATATGAAACAGGTAGCGAAGGCCTATGCTGAATATCAAGATATGCTTAAGAAAAATAATGCCTTAGATTTTGATGACTTATTGGTTAAGACAGTAGAACTTTTTGATACTTCGGGAGAGGTTCTTGCGTCATATCAGGAAAGATTTAAATATATAATGGTTGATGAATATCAAGATACAAATACTGTTCAGTTTAGATTTGTAAGTCAATTAGCAGGAAGATATAAAAACCTTTGTGTAGTAGGTGATGATGATCAATCAATCTACAAGTTCCGTGGCGCAAATATTATGAACATATTGAATTTCGAAAAGGTTTTTGAGGATGCCAAGGTTATTAAGCTAGAACAAAATTATCGTTCTACTGCTAATATATTAAATGCAGCAAATGCTGTTATTAAGAACAATTTAGGAAGAAAATCAAAGACTCTTTGGACTGATAAGGAAGATGGAGCAAAAATATCTCTTAAAGTATTTGAAAACGGATATGAAGAAGCTAATTTTGTTGTAAGAGATATCGCTCAGAATGTTAATAGTGGTGTATGCAGATATTCTAGCAATGCGTTTCTGTATAGAACAAATGCTCAATCTCGTGTGCTTGAAGAAAGACTTGTAGCGATGAATATTCCTTATAAGCTTGTTGGTGGTGTTAACTTCTATCAACGAAAAGAAATTAAGGATATGTTATGCTATTTAAAGACAGTTGATAACGGAAGAGATGATTTAGCTGTCAAACGTATTATTAATGTTCCAAAAAGAGGGATTGGTCTTACTAGTATTGACAAGATTCAGCAATATGCTGATTTTGGTGGACTGAATTTCTTTGATGCGTGTCTTGAAGCAGACAGAATTCCAGGACTTGGCAGAGCAGTGACAAAGGTTAGTGAATTTGCAAATTCTATCAGAGTGACTAGGAGTATTCTAGCAACAGGCACTTTAAAAGAAACTCTAGAGTATATTATGAATGAAACAGGGTATATTAAAGAACTAGAACTTGAAAATACCGATGAAGCAAAAGATAGAATAGCCAATGTTGAAGAATTAGTATCAAAGGTTGTAGATTACGAAAAAGGAGCTGAAACACCATCTCTTTCAGAGTTCCTTGAGGAAGTTGCCCTAGTTGCAGATATAGATTCGTATGATGAAGATAGTGATTATGTTATTCTTATGACTATTCATAGTGCTAAGGGACTTGAATTCCCAAATGTTTATCTTACAGGTATGGAGGATGGTATTTTTCCAAGCTATATGTGTCTTAATTCAGATGATCCTACTGATATTGAGGAAGAAAGACGTTTATGCTATGTAGCGATAACTAGAGCTATGGAGAATTTAACCATAAGCTTAGCGAAATCACGAATTATAAGAGGTGAACAACAGTTTAATAAGCCATCTAGATTTTTATCCGAAATACCACCAGAATTAATGGCAGAAGAAAAAAAGACGACTCATTCGGCAACGGCAAGTGGTTTTTTAGGAACCAATGATAGTAAATACGGAACAAAGGGAATGGGAAGTAAATCACCAGCATTTGGGAAAAATATGAGTTTGCTTTCATCATCACAGGCAGGTAGTAGAAGTATGTCTGCATCTGAATTATTTGGAAGTGCTGTTTTTGATAAAAAACCAAGTGGATTTACAAAACATGAAGAAGTAAAAAGCAGAGAAATCAATGGTGGGCAAAAATTACCACTTGATTATCAGGTGGGTGATACAGTTAAACATATGAAATTTGGCCAAGGAACGGTTATTTCTATTGATGATGCAGGACGAGATTTTGAGGTAATGGTAAATTTCAATACAGCTGGTCAAAAACGAATGTTTGCCTCGTTTGCAAAACTAAAAAAAGTATAGTAAAAATTAATTTTTATGGTATAATCATAATATATAATTTGTAAATAACTTTCGCTAGATTTACTGAAAAAAATACTTATAGAAAGGGTGGCATGATATGAATAAAGTAGAAGAATTAATTGCAGCATCTAAGATAGGAGAACTTATGAACATGAAGAAGGAAGAAGGAAAAAAATCCAAACTTGTTTGGATAATTGCTATTGTTGCTTCAGTAGCAGCTGTTGCTGGAATAGGCTTTGCTCTATATAAGTACTTTTCTTCAAAGGCATATGATGAATTTGACGATTTTGAAGATGAAGAATTTGATGATGATTTCTTCGAGGATGATTTCGCAGAATAGTTTTAGATGAAACCATGAGGCACCTACACTGGAATCAGTGCAAGTGCCTTTTTCAATATATACACGATAAAAATTATGTGGATATATAAATTAAGAGAATATTTAAATTTATGTGAATACTTTTATTTAAACGGATATGTAGTCCTATATTACTATGAAAGATAAAGGAGACAAGGTATATGACGAAAAAAATAACCACTATGGTTATTTTTGTAGCTATAGTACTTGGGTTTAATGGATGTATATGTACTGGGGATAAGTTTTCAAAATCAATAGATGATTTAGTTGATAAAATTGAACAAAGTGGAGAACAACAGGATGAGGAAACAACACTTGAGTCGGATTTGATGGATAATCCTACGACCGAGGAAGAAACAACTACTGAAGAGGAGACTGAAACCACAACTGAAGCTCCTACAACATTGCCACCAACGACACAACCTACCACAACTGTGCAACAGACAACTACACAACCAACAACGACAGTACAACAGGTGAATTACGGCAGTTATTTAGATTATAGTCTGATTAATTCCTCTGATGTGAATACACGTGCTGGACAGATTGTATCGGTAATTACCAATTCTAGTATGTCTAATGTTCAAAAGGTCAAAGCCTTTCATG
>CAZNKR010000055.1:0-7311 GCA_964573715.1 uncultured Roseburia sp.
GAACTAAGTCCATTAGTCTTAATGTGGGATTTTTAGGCGATGATAAATGGGAAGTTATTGTAAGGTACGTAGAAAATTTGCAGCGTGTAAGTGATTTAGGTGCTACAATTACAAATTTACTTAATAATTTTGCAATAGTCATTACCACAAAAGAAAATATTGAAACAATGTCAAATTTTCCCGAGATAATCTATATTGAAAAGCCCAAAAGATTATATTTTGAAGTCTTTAATTCTGTTCAAACCTCTTGTATAACACCAATACAATCTGAAATGACCCTCTATGGAAATAATATATATATTTCATTTATTGATTCTGGTATAGATTATAAAAATCCTGTATTTATGGATGAAAATGGAATTGGAGGATGTATTCTTATGAACGAATACATAGTAAAAGTAGATGAAGGTTTGAAGTATTGATTGAAAAGGAACAGGAGCGCATTAGAGCAGATGTTATTAATCAATACATAAGCTGTCGTAAAAAACTAGGCATGACACAGGCAGATGTGGCAGCAACACTTAATACGAAGAGGCCTAATATTACAAGATTTGAGAATGGAAGTTATAATCCTACACTTGATTTCTTGGTTAAGGTCGCTGAAGGAATGGGAAAAAAAGTGGAGATTAGGCTTGTTGATAAGGAGAATATGAATGGCAAATAATAGTATAATTGCAGTGCAAGATATACCAATTACTGTTACTAGTACAGATATGGATGATTACATATGCATAATAGATATGGCCGCATCAAAGTCAGAAAATATCCGTATGGACCGCCATTATACGCCATCCTTTCACTAATCATTCTTTTTTCTTTAGTAAATTGGCAATTTAAACGTTTCTAAATACATGTCACTCCTCCTAAATTACTGAAGAGTTGTTAACACAGTAATAATATTAGCTTCCATTTCTTTCTGTTCTGATGCTTTTAATTTATCTGATGTTCTTACAAGAACCGTTCCAATTACAGTATGGGAGCCTGATGCAAATATGCCACCATCAAAAGCTGCTAGGTAATCATTTCTTTTCTGAGCATCTTCCGGTGTTGTATATACTTCGATACTTCCACCACAATCTGTTCCTTTTTCAATGACTGTACTTCCAGATACATCTCCCTGATTTACAAGTTCACTAGAGAAATACACCTGAGCGGTGTATCCACCAGCCTTGTTCAATTTTTCGTTTGGATCATTGTATTCTGTTACAGCAGAAATATCTACTACATTTGCTACCTGACCCAGGCAATCAATAATATATCCTTCAGATGGATGATTTACTAACGCATACTGTTGAATACTTATATCTAATTCCTGATACAATTTATCCAAATTTGCTAATGCATCCGAATAATCATTTGCAGTAATTTCTTCAGTAACCTCATTTATCTCTTCTAAAGTTGCAGGCATTTCGGGAATGTCCTTCTTTGATGCCTTTGTTTCAGATATTGCAGTTTCTAATGATGGTCTAAGCGTTTCATCTAATGCCAAATCCTCACTTGTTACTAGTTGTTCTGCCTTAGTGACCTCAGTATCCAATGATGCATTCAAAGCATTAGCTCCATCTTTTGCACTATTATAACTATCAATTGCTGCTATATACGACTGACATTCACTTCCTCTATCTACTGAATCTTTATAATCACCTAGCGAGTCATAAATTGTTAAAGCTGATGAATAATCTCCTGCTTCCTGAAACGTAACCGCCTCTTTGTAATCATTACTCTTACATCCTGTAAGTCCAAGGCACATCATTCCTACTACACATGCTACTAAAAGTTTTTTTCTCATTTTACTTCCTCCGTTGTTATAGTATTAATCTACGTTAAGTATAGGTCACTTTTTTTATTATGTCTAATACCTAAAGTAAATACAAACTTATGCTTCAAAAGCAAAAAAGACCGTTGTCTTTTTTAGACTACGGCCTTTTAAAATCTTTAAAATGTTGTAAATACATCAATTCCTTGCTGTAAGGTTGTTGCTATTTCCTTGTTCATCTGCATACGGTCATTTATCTTTTCCATATCAAGAACAAGCTGTTGTGTGCTTTCAGCTGCACCAGTTACACCCTTTGCACCTTCACCAATAGCCTGAGTAATTGTAACTATTGATTCTACGATTTCTTCCATTTCTTTCTTTAATGTATCTGTTTTTGAATTAAACTCTTCCATAACACCTTCAATATAAGATGCATTTTGTTTATATTCTACACCACTGTCAACAAAGTCAGCAAATTCTGGAAGAATTGAATCATTCATATACTCGACCAGATTGTTTGCGTTATTAGAAAGATTATGAACTGCATTTGTTACGATGCTATTAATGTTTTGGATTCTGTTAGCTGTTTCTCTACTAGAATCTGCCAACTGTCTAATTTCATCAGCAACAACCGCAAATCCTTTTCCTGCTTCTCCTGCTCTAGCTGCCTCAATTGAAGCGTTAAGAGCCAAAAGATTGGTCTGACTAGAAATATTCAATATCTCGTTTGTAAGTTCATTTACCTGATCAACACTCTTGCTTTCAGCAATTGCTTTGTTAAGTACTAAAAGAATATCTTCAACCTTAGTACTTGTTTCTTCCATATTGGATTGAGCATCATGCTCCATCTTTTCTGCATGCTGTTTCATCTGTTTTGTATATGCATTTATTTCATCAGACTTTTCTGCAATAATATCAACATCCTTACGTACTGAAATTGTATTATCATTAATATTACCTGCTGAATTTCCAACCTCCTGCATAGTAGCTGAAAGTTCTTCAGTTACTGCTGAAAGGTCACTAGCACTTTCATTTGAAGTAATAACACTTTCTTGTACCTCAGCAACAACAGTTTCCATATGACGAGTATTTTCAATAATCATCTTAAGAATTGTCTGAAGCTTGTCCATAAATATATTGAAGCCATGACCTAAATCTGCGATTTCTGCAATAGAAACAATATTTACACGCTTTGTTAAATCTCCCTGACCTTCATCAATATTAGAAATGATTTCTCTAATCTGCTTGTTTGTACGAGTAATTGGTCTAATAAGAAACTTAACTACAAATACAAAGGTAATAAGAAGGGCTACAACAAATACCACTATAAAAAATGTACTTCCTACTAATGCAATGCCATAAACAAAGGAAAGATTTTCTCTTGCAATGTCTGCACCATTAGTTGCGTTTTCTGTCATGTTATCAATTTGCTTTTGAATTGTATTGTTGTATTCTGCAATAGGACCATTAGCAATAGCATAAGCTTGTTCATTTTGTCCATTTGCACTAAATGCCATAAGACTAGCAATCTCATACTTTAAGTCTCCATATGTGGAAACAAGCTTTTCAAAAGATTCTTTGTCCTCGTCTAGCAAAAATCCAGCTTCATATTCCTCTAAGGTTGCTTCTAATGTAGCTTCGTCTTCTCTTATTTCTCCAACCAAACTAATTAATGTGTTTAGGTCTGTAGCAATAATATGTGACAATGCGTCACTATGTATTTTTTGTGTTTGTTCCTGAATCGTTGCAAGTTCAGTAATACTTGCCATATATTCATCTGCAATTTCTGTTGCATTTGCGTTTACTGTACTAATATTTGCTATCGCTCCAATATTTGAAGCTATAGCCACAATACCTAGAATAGAAATAGGTATAAGAATCAAGGTTTTAATACCAATACGTTTTTTCTTTTTCATCCTGCGTCCTCCTACTTAACCGTTGATGCTGTAATACCATTTACAAGATTATCCATTAATTCTTGCAACTCTATTCCATTTGGATTTCCAGCAGCAATAATATCTGCAAACTGAACACATGCATCCCAGTAGCTGTTTCCAACTCTTTGAAGTGTACCGAATTCACCCTGAGCAATAACTGCCTGAATAGCTGGTACCTGTTTAACTGCATCTGATGCAGCTGCATTTATATTTGATGGACCCTGATTTTTAACTTCAAAACGTAAGGTTTGATTTTGCTCGTTTGTTAACCAATCTGCTAACTTTTGTGCCCAACCAACATGGTTTGAATAAGCATTTACACCCATCATCTTATATCCTGTAAAGGATGCCATCTGCACCTGCTTCTCAGCTAATGTGTAGGTTGGAAGCTTACATGCACCATAATCATCTCCCCAAATTTCTTTAATCTTAACTGCGTTCCATACACCACTAATACCTGCAACAAATTCTCCCGACTGGGCGCCTTTTATAAAATCGGCATCCACCTGTTCAACAAATGCAGGATTGCTTGTAATGTCTAATAAGCTTTGTGCAATTGCAATACCTGTTACAGTACCATCTGTTTTGTTCCAGTTACAATGATTTGTAACACCATCATCATTTAATCCGAAATCTAAACCTGTATTTCCAAAGAAGGAATACAGATACCAGCCTGAACTAAACTCCATGGAAACTTTCTTGTTTGCCGCATTGGCAGCTGCCAATATTCCATCCATTGTTTTAACATCAGCATCTGTAAAATAATTCTTGTTATAGTACAAGAAACATCCGTTGTCTGCTGTATACGGATATGCATATAACACATCATTGTATGTAGCTGCTTCAACTGATTCTGCTAAGTTGGCATTTTTAACTTCTTCACTATTTGCAACAGGTGCCAAAGCTCCTGCAGCAACCATACTTAACAACTGGTCATCTGGAATAGTAAACACATCTGCTCCATTGTGAATATCTGCAAGTAATGTATCTTTTGTCATAGATTCATTTTGTTCTGCAACTGTTATTTCAAATTCAGCCTTGCCTGCATATTCCTGTTTGAAGCTTTCAATCATCTGATTCATTAATTCTACATTTTCTGTATCTGCCCAAACTGTAAGTTCAACCTTTCCGGATTCTAATGTTTGTTCCTCTTTATTTTGATTTTCATCCCCCTGTGTAGCATCTTCCTTGGTATTTCCACCGCATCCAGCTAACGAGGATGTAATTAGGACTCCTACTAATACTGTTGCCAATAATTTCTTTTTCATGCTGTGCTCCTTCCGCTGTGATAAAAAAGCAAAAAAGTATACAGTTTTAGGGGCGCAAAAAAACTGCTCCTATATATAATACTTTTTTATATTTTGTTCACGAAAATTCTATTCATATTATACCTTAGGCGTACAGCTTTTTCAATTATTTTATATAAATTTAACGATTAAATCCACGCACTTTTATTTTTCCTTACAAATTCTCTAAAGGTTTGTGGTTTTTTCACCATTACATCATAAAATGTTGTGGTTATAGTTTTAGCAGTTCCAAGTCTTGTCATAAGATACAGCATGTTCATTACATTTGCATAACCCTTTTCTAATCCTCTTACCGAAAGTGCATTCTATTTAAATGCACAGTTAATAATGTTTCGTAATATACCATGTATTTTTTGCGAATTTTGTATCTCCACATGCAATCTTCTTTATACTACAAGTACATGTTTTCTTTATAAGATAACTATATTTAAGCAAGCAGCATTATGATTTTGGTGAATTAAAAGCACTAGTTGTAGATGATGATGTCATAGTGTGCGAACAGGCAGTTATCACTCTTAAGGAAATAGGAGTAGTTTCTGAATGGGTAGATGGTGGTAAAAAGGCTTTTGAAAGGGCACTGGGAAAACAATATGAGGAAGCTACAATTGTTAGCGAAGACTTTAAATTTGAAGGTAAACGTGTACTTCTTGCAGAGGATCATCCACTAAATGTGGAGGTTGCAACAAGACTATTAGAGAGTAAGGGTTTTAAGGTGGAAGATGATGTTCAAAAGTCAAGGGCAGCAGGCATGAATGCACATCTTGCAAAGCCTATAGAACCAGCTATTATGTATCAAACCTTATATGATTTTATATATGGAAAAAAGAATCTTCAAGATTAATAAAAAGAGTGTAATTTTCCTTAACCTATGATAAAATATATTAAAGATTAACGTATGTGAAATAACTGAATAAGTTCAGTGAAATTATAAATTATCAAAGATGATGAGGAGGATTCAAAATGAAGAAAGTAGTAGTAGCAGGCGGTGGTGTTTTAGGCAGCCAGATAGCTTTTCAGGCAGCTTATTGTGGATTTGATGTAACGATTTGGCTTCGAAGTGAGGGCAGTATTACTAGAACACAACCAAAGATTGATCATTTAAAACAGGTTTATATTGATACCATTAATTTAATGGCAACAAAGGAAGGACAGACGCCAGTTACATGGGCAAGAGGTCTTGCAGATTATGACACCTTTGATAAGGATGAGTGTTTAGGAAAGGTAGAAAAGGCATATAGTGGTTTAAAGTTAGAATTAGACATGGCAAAAGCAGTAGAGGATGCAGATCTTGTTATTGAATCCATGGCCGAAAATGTTGACGACAAGGTTAAATTCTACAATGCACTAGCTCCACTTTTACCAGAAAAAACAGTTATTGTTACAAATTCCTCTACGTTACTTCCATCAAAGTTTGCAAAATATACAGGAAGACCTGATAAATATTTATCACTTCATTTTGCAAATTCTATTTGGAAGAACAATACTGCCGAAATCATGGCACAAGCAAAGACAGACAGCAAATATTTTGATAAAATTATGAATTTTGCTACGGATATTCGTATGATTCCACTTCCTGTACGTAAAGAAAAGTCTGGATATTTACTAAATTCTATGTTAGTACCATTACTATTTTCAGCAATGGACCTTTACGTAAATGAGGTATCTGATCCTGAGAGTATTGATAAGGCATGGACGTTAGGAACAGGTGCTCCAAAAGGACCTTTCCAAATTTTAGATACTGTAGGTCTTACAACGGCACACAATATTGTTAGCATGTATCTTAAAGTTCCATCTTTCCTTGCACCATACAATTTCAAAGGCATGGATAAGATGCTGAAAAAGTATATAGATGAAGGAAAATTAGGAATGTCTTCAGGGGAAGGATTTTATAAATACGATAAGGAGTAATAAAGAACAGACAACGGAGGAAAAGGCATGAAGAGTTTAAAATCGAAGTTTATTGTTCCGATTTCAGTGATTGCGGTTATTTGTTTAATGGCTATGGCTCTTGTTACATATGGCATTAGCTCAAGCAAAATCCAAAATATATCTGAGTAAGAATATCAAACCAGTACAGCAAATACAACTAACCAGCTTAAGACATGGCTTACAGAGCAGGAGAAATTAGTATCTACCCAGACGATGTCATTACAGATATTAGATGATTTTAGTGAAGAAAGTCTTGCTAAGTATCTTACAAAGGTTGTAAATGATTACAATGATGATGGATATATTTACGATTTGTATTACACATCCACAGCAAATGTTATGACAGCCGGTAGTGGTTATGTTTCGTTTGGTTCTATCCAAA
>CAZNKR010000055.1:7411-8622 GCA_964573715.1 uncultured Roseburia sp.
ACAGCAAATGTTATGACAGCCGGTAGTGGTTATGTTTCGTTTGGTTCTATCCAAAACAACATGGAAGTATGTTTGGATGCCAGCCCTGAGGCACAAAATATTACTAAGCTTCAGACTGAAACAACAGAAGTTTTAATGGAAGAAACCTCACACTTAACTGGTTTATCTACAGAGTTTAGAGAAGCAACAAATAATTTCAAACAAAATTAAAACATATTAAACGGATTAATCATATTAAAACGTATTAAAACGTATTAAAACATATTGAAGAATATTTGAAAAATATTTGGATTCATTAATGTAAACCGGTTCCCCAAAAGTTAGACCTTAAAATCTAATGATGGGGAGTCGGTTTTTATTTAGTTTAAAATATGTGAAATGAAATATTTAAAACGAAATATGTAAAATGAAATATGTAAAACAAAAAATAAAAAATGAAAATTGAAATATGAAATATGTATATTAAAATATGGTTAATCTTTATAAAAAGTGCTAAAATTAATTAACTTAAGTCTCATTAAAATTGATGATTTACTCTATAGGCACAACAAGTGTATTAGAGCATAAAGGTGTCATACTTAGCCTTACAGAGTGTACGATTACAAATCATAATGAAAAAGTAGAACTAACCAAAAATGAATTAAAAATATTGCAGGTTCTTATGGAAAATAAAGAGAAAGTAGTTGACAGAGATACATTGATGACTAAGCTTTGGGAAGATGATTCATATATTGATGAAAACACGTTAAGTGTGAATGTAAACAGACTTTGAAAAAAACTCGCAGCAATTGATTTGGATGGTTTTATTGTAATAAAGAAAGGTATGGGGTATCAAAGGATCAATTCCACAGTTAATGATTTTGTTCTAAAAAAGTGAATATAGATAAGCTGATAAAAGAAGTGATTCGCAATTATGCTAAGATTATGATAAGGAAAAAATTATCAATTAAATATGAGCCATCAAATTATCATGTTATAAGTGATGAAAAATGGTTAGGATTTGTATTGGAACAAATACTTTCTAATGCAATAAAATATTCCAAAAGTGGAACTATAGAAATATCTGTATCAGCTTTAAAAGAATGTACAATAGTCATAAAGGATGAAGGCATTGGAATAAATACCCAGGATATACCTAGAGTATTTGAAAAAGGATATACCGGATATAATGGCCATTCAAATAAACATTCCACGGGAATAGGATTATATTT
>CAZNKR010000055.1:8722-10152 GCA_964573715.1 uncultured Roseburia sp.
ATTTCTACAGTTCCATACTGTTATCTTTCAATAAGAAATCGTACACACTCATTATTGTAATTCCGTCTTCATCATGTCTGACATTTATTATATCCTTCACCACAATGATTTTTTTAAAAGAATCATTTATATTAATCAAAGATGATTTTTCCTGCTTCATTTTTTCTGCATCAGGAAGGCTATAAGCTGATTGGATATAATATTTGCGGCTACCTTGATTGGCTATAAAATCTATCTCTAGCTGTTTTTTTGTAAATGCGCCTGCTTCATTCTTTTCTCTTTTTTGTACTACACCCACGTCCACCTGAAAACCACGCATTCGTAGTTCATTGTAAATAATATTTTCCATAAGATGTGTTTCTTCCACTTGTCTAAATCCCAATCTGGCATTACGTAGTCCAATATCTTCAAAATAATATTTAACCGGCGTTCCAATATATTTTCTTCCTTTTACATCATATCTTTGTGCCTCATTAATCACAAATGCATCTTTTAAATATTCAATGTATTGTCTAATAGTATTTAGGCTAATGTCTGATTGAATTTCACTCTTAAACGTAGCTTCTATTTTTGATGGATTGGATAATGCACCAATCGTGGAGGCTATCACATTAATTAAATCATTCAATTCCTGCACTTTTTCAATGTGATGCCGTTCAATAATATCCTTTATATAAGTTTCATCAAACAATGTATTTAGATATTGTGTCTTTTGTTCATCAGTTTTCATAGTAATGGTTAACGGAAGTCCACCATAGGTAACATATTCCGCCCATCCTTTGTATTCGTCACCATCATATGCTTCCATGAATTCTTTGAAAGATAAAGGATAAACATGCACTTCATCACCACGTCCTCGAAATTCAGTAATTATATCTTTGGATAAAAACTTAGAATTACTTCCGGTTACATATATGTCAACATTGTCAATGTGCAAAAGAGAATTTAGCACTTCTTCAAATTCATTTAGCATCTGCACTTCATCTAGTAAAACATAATATTGTTCTTCATCTTTGATTAATGAATCAATATAATTAAGAATATTATCTGGATCTCTGTACTCCCTATTCTTTCTTTGATCTAATTCGATTTTAATGATATGGTCTTCCGGCACACCATTCTCTATCAAGTAATTGTTGAATATTTTAAATACAAGATATGATTTGCCACATCTTCTGATGCCGGTAATAACTTTTACCATGTGATTATTCATTCTTATCTTTAATGCATCTAAGTATTTATCTCTACTAATTAACATATAGATACCTCCGTATATTGAAATCTTAGTGTAGTTTTACCCTTGTTTTTCATTATTATACATTGATAACGTCACAAAGTAAACTATTTAAATGAAAAATAAGGGTAATTTTACCCCTGCTTTTCATTGCGTATCAAAATGATCCCAACAAGCTCGATTCCGCCATGCTCCA
>CAZNKR010000056.1:0-9486 GCA_964573715.1 uncultured Roseburia sp.
CCTCCAATTTTTAAAAATCGAAATGTTAGGTGAAATTGTTTTAATTTAACTAATGGTATCATAAATAATACAAAAAACAAGAAAAATTTTAATGTTACACCTCTGTTTGGCTTAAGTGCAAGGTAGGGGTGTTTTTGTGTTTTTGGTAATAAAATTCTGTTGGCAAAGCAGATATAATAAAAAGGAAGAATTATTAAAAACAATGGGTCTGTGCACAATGAAACCACAAGAACCGTCCCCTTGGTTATTATGTTGTACAGAATCAATGAAAAAAGTAGGTATTATCTTCCAAAAGTTTGATGTAGAACCTTAGGATTTTATAAAAAGCATTCAGGTTCATTCCTAATCATACTAAAGTTATCTATTAACCCTTTAGTGATTTTGTTAAACACTTCATGATTGATAGATTTAGCATTTACAGGACATATTTTAATACAACTGCAGCAACGCACACACTTTGCAGGGTCGGTATCTTTGAAATCATTAAAGTTAATTGCACCCATTGGACAATGCTTTGCACAGGGGCCACATTTTATACAAGCATCACTTGTATCTGGAACTATCGGAGGTGCAGGGGTTCTCTCTTTGTAAGGAAAATTGCCTTTAACAATAAGCTTAGGTAATTGTAATATATCTTCTATATTTTCTAATTTGTTTTTGATTTCGGCACCAAATTTTTTTGCTGTTTCTAAATCCTTATCATCAGGTCTGTTTGTTCCTACTTTTGTAGTGTTTGAATGTTCTGCAATAAAGGCTCCTGCAGCTACTCCAATAAAACCATTACTCTCAAAAGTATCTCTTAATTCAATAAGTGCATCATCATAATTACGATTCCCATATACAGTTATAAAAATTGCTGGTGTATTATTTCCTTTTACATTAAAAAAATGATCAATTAAGAACTTTGGTACTCTACCAGCATATACAGGCACCCCAACTATTACTAAATCGTTTGAATCAAAATTAACTGCATCCTGCCTGTTGTTTGGTAAAGTAATATTATATTCTTTATAGTTATCACTAATTCCTTCAGCAACTCCTTTAACGACTTTTGCTGTGCCGCCAGTTGCGCTAAAGTAAAGCACGCTTAATTTCTTGTTCATAAAACCTCCATATTAAATAAATATTTGAATTCATACTACTATTATTTCGTTCGATAAATATTATAAATCAAAAAATGCTTGCTCAACAACTCCGTTCTTTGGAGAAGGATGGATTTATTGTCAGAAAAGTATATCCGGAAGTTCCCCCAAGGGTAGAATATTCACTTACTGCACTTGGGCGCAGTTTAAATCCTGTTATTAAAGCTATGTTTGATTGGGCTATGGAAAATAAAGAAAGCTTTACTTTTAAGTATAATATAAATATTGACCCTTATCTTAAACTACCTCATTGAGAAAATTATCTTTTATAAGCACAAATTTAATTTTTAATTTATTAAAGATTAAATAATACTTATTTCGTCTTGTTTCGTTATATTTTACTTATGTTCATCTATAGTATATAAATCATCCATCTATTTATCAACCTAATTTTGTTAATTATCATCTATCATAACTCTAATTATCCAATGTCATCTATATTTTAGTCTATTTGGGAAACATGTCAAAAGGTACTCAAAACCACCCATTTTACAAGGTTTTGTGGGTATTTGTGTTAGAACTGACATTCAAACCATCAACTTGTTTAATTAGGCTATTTAACAATAACATCCCTATAAATCAAGATGTGCTTACTTATTCAAAATGCTATATACATATGTATCTTTCCAAATTGGGGTTCCGTTTTCCTTTGTCCAAAAATACACATTCTGTCTAAAATATGCTTCTTTTTGAAACCCAAGTTTCTCTAACAGTTTCCATGAATTCGGATTTTTGGGGTCGCATTCTGCAAAAATTCGATGAATTCCCTCAGAAAAAGCATTATCTATAAGTGCTTTACAACTTTCTTTTGCATATCCATTTCGCCAATAATTTTTATTGAAAACATATCCAATTTCAAGAGTATTAAAATCCCGCTTTCCAAGATAAACATTCCCAATCATTTTATGAGTTTTCTTTAGTTCAACAGCTATCATTTCATCAGTTGAAATACGCATCAACGCATTTTTAGTACAACCAACTCTACTTGTTATGGATTCTTCCCGTTTTAATACGGATGCATAGTGTTCATATCCACTGATGAAACGTTCATCTTCTGAAGTGATAATACCATTTACTATGGCAATAGATACACCCAATTTCTTTTCCTGTTCTGGAAAATTTATTACAATATATTTTTCATCAATTTCCTTCACCGTTCCAGTTCCGTAGTTTTTATGTTTTAGCTTACTGCCAGATTTGAAAATATCAAGGAATAAATCTTTGCCTCTAGATAATTGCTCTGCCAGTGAAAGTGCGTTGTTGTAATCCTCCAACAATTGTTGTGCCTTCTTCTTACGTTCCGCATATAACTGTTTCTCTTTTGTTTTTGGCCTTGTAAAAGAAATCCCATCAAACAAATCATAGACAGAACAGCAATAGATAATATCAAAGATGAGCATATGTTTTTCATGATCTGCAAATAAATCTTCTGGTTTTACACGGAATCTTTCATCAAATCTGCTTTCATCTGTATTAATGAGTTCTGTATTTTTCTTTGCTTCAGCAACAAGCTCATCACACATTCTATAAAACACATCCAGCTTAATATTATCTCCACTCCCCCCATTCATCATAAAACCCTATACAGTCTGCCATAATCAAAGCCTGCGTAGCTTTGTACATATAATGATGGTCTGGATCATATAAGAATAAATATGCAGATACCGAATGGGAATTCTGTTTGAAGCGATAACTTCCCGGTGTATACTTTTCAATCAGTTCATTACTTTTGACGAAGAAATCATATATCAATTTTTCCTGAACTTTTAAATCCCCATTGTCCGCAGTATACAAATCTAAAAACATCTTTCTTACTGTTTCCGGTTCTTTTCTAGCAAATTCAACCAGCCCATGAAATGGCTGTGTATAACTGTCAATAATATTACACGTTGAAACTTTTGCTTTATACAGTGCATTGGGGAATTCGCTCGTGTTAGCTGCAAGTGCCTGATCCATCAGATAACGAAATTCTTTTGCCACCTTCCATTTATAATTTTCATTGTTCTCTGGATTATTGATGTATTCAAATTTCTCTGTGTAATGAGAAAATATTTGTTGCAAATTATTCTGGTTCATATGCATCTCTCCTAATCAAAACATTCTTCTGGTATTTTTTTATAATTTCCAATCACTCTTTGATATTTCAACTATATAGAGCTCAGCCTCGATGTTTTTTCTATATTCCCTGCAGTCTTTCCTTCAGCAACGTATTCCTCTTCGTCACTGTCACATTCCTGATTGCATAGGATAATGCTTTCTTTGAACCGACCATAACAAGTATTTTCTTCGCTCTGGTGATTCCTGTATAAATCAGATTTCTTTGTAACATGATGTAATGATTCATCAGAATCGGCATAACCACGATGGGATATTCTGAACCCTGTGCCTTATGTATTGTGGTTGCGTATGCATGAACCAGTTCATCTAAATCTGTAACATCGTATTCAATACTTCTACCGTCAAAGTTGACTTTCAATGACCGATCCTCCGCATTGACGGATTCTATCATACCGATATCTCCATTGAATACTTCCTTGTCATAGTTATTCTTAATCTGCATTACCTTATCATCTGCACGAAAAGCAAATCCACTTCTCCTCAGACAATCCTTTTGCACGGTCACTGCACCTCTGCCTCTCATGAATATTTCATGTTCTGGTGGATTCAATGCTTCCTGCAGAGACAGATTCAGATTGGTCGCTCCCACTACACCTCTCTGCATTGGTGTAAGTACCTGTATTTGTGATGGTTCAACATGGTAATAATTCGGTAACTTTTTTTGCACCAGATTCACTATTTGCGGAACTGCTGCTTCTGCATCATCATTTTCCATAAAGAAAAAATCGGTAGCTTTTCCATTGGATAAATCGGGCAGCTTTCCCTCATTGATTCGATGAGCACTCATAACGATACGACTGCTCTGTGCCTGTCTGAAAATGCGTGTAAGGCGAATGACTGGAAATGCATCTGAATCAATAATATCTCGCAACACATTTCCTGCACCTACCGATGGTAACTGGTCAATGTCCCCAACCAGAATCAAGCGCATGGATGGTGGAATCGCCTTTAACAATGAGTTCATGAGGACAATGTCAATCATAGAACATTCGTCGATAATCAGAACATCTCCCTCTAATGGATTCTCCTCATCCTTTTGATATCCCTCTGGAGGCTTACACTCTAAGAGCCTGTGTATGGTCTTTGCTTCCAGTCCTGTTGCTTCAGTCATTCTCTTGGCGGCTCGCCCTGTAGGCGCTGCCAAAAGCACCTGCAAACCATATGCTCGGTATGCTGCAATAATTCCTTGTGTTGTTGTGGTTTTTCCAGTACCTGGACCCCCAGTAAGTACCATCACTTTAGCAGTCGCTGCTCTTCGGATAGCATCTGCCTGTATCTCATCATAAGTCATTCCAACTTTTTCCTGAATACGTTCCACATCAACCGACAGTTCTGTATTACCAGTGGCTTTTCTTGCTTCCATCAATTTCACATACATCCTATCTCCTGCTGGTGCTGATGCAAGTTTTTTCAATTTTCCTGCCACACCTACTTCTGCATAATAAAATGGTGGAAGATAAATTGCAGTAATGAGGTTCTCCTCTTGATCTCGCTTTAAGATATTTTTTTCCAGAATCAGTTCTTCCTTCTTCAACATTTCATCCATCGTCATAATAATGTTTTCTGCTGATGCTTCCAGAAGTTCACTTGCTTTATCAATTAGCTGTTGCTTCTCCGCATATACATGACCATCATTGGATAGTTCGGATAATGTGTACATCAATCCACTTCGCAGACGCACGTATGATTCTTTCCCAAATCCCAGCTTCTCTGCTATCTGGTCTGCTGTCTTAAATCCAATACCCCAGATATCATCTGCTAGTCGATACGGATTTTCTTTCATGACCGCAATGCTTTCATTTCCATACTGCTTGTATATCTTCGCCGCAAATGAGGAACTGACCTGATGTTCCTGTAGAAAGAGCATGATATTTTTTACTTCTTTCTGACGTTCCCATGACTCTGCAATCATCTTTACTCGTTTACTGCCGATTCCATCAACTTCGATTAACAACTGAACATTGTCTTCTATCACAGCAAATGTATTAACACCATATTTCTGCACAATACGCTTTGCAAATTTCGGTCCTACACCTTTAATAAGCCCTGAACCCAAGTACTTCTCCATGCCATATACAGTTGCTGGAAGTGTCTCCTCCCAGTTCTCTGCGATAAACTGCCTGCCGTACTTGGTATCTACCTTCCAGTTTCCTTCCACTAGAAGAACGGAACCGACATTTGCATCCAGAATACTTCCTACTACAGGAACAAGCTCTGTGTAATCTTTTACCCTGCATTTCAGAATCGTATAGCCATTCTCTGGATTCTGATAGGTGATGCGTTCCACAACGCAACGTATTTTCATCATTGTGCAAGTGCACCTCCTTCTTGAAACAGTATATTTGGAACAAGTTGCCGAGGATTTCTCTGTAACTTACGATATCTTGTTACATTGATACCCCTTCTTTCTAAGCGACTCCAGTGCTTTTGCAAAATCTTTTTCCTTTACCAAAATATAATCCGTATTAAAAGTTGATATGGCAAATATGCCGATTCCCTGTTTTGCAAGCTCTGTGGCTATCCCAGAAAAAATTCCAATCAACGAAAGATCAAGCGTACCAAATATTCTCATTGCTCTCCATCCATCATCCTGTTCTATTACATTTTCAGGAATAACACTTGAAGGACATACCAACGAATTTTCGACATCTGTTTTGCCTGTGAAACAAAACTCAGCATTCATATCTACCTGTGAATAATCAGCGACTTTGCACACCGACAATTCTATATCAAGTGGTTCTATCTGAATCTGACTGACTGCCAATGTATATTCTTCTTTCTGAGTCTGACCTTCAATCTTATCCATCCTACCCATTCGACTTCCCATAAAGCGTTTATGAATTTCTCCATATGGAATCCAAATGTCAGCGTTCACTATTCTGTCATAAAGCTTATCAAGAACAAGCTGAAATTCATGCTCTTTTCTTGGCATCCTGCCATTTTCTTTATAATATGATGTAATTTCCTGTCCAATCCAGAGATTGATATTCTCTTTCTGCTTCATCTTAAGATTAGAATACTTCTTATCTATCTGAAGTAACTTTCCATCAACCATTTTATGATTCTTCCGTGACATGAACGACTCCTATCTGTATACTTATTACTGGTTTCATTCATCTTCTCTATAACAAATACTCAAAAAATTTGCCAAAACTATTCCGTCACTTTTAGCTCTCATCTAATTCAGCATTTTTTTCCTGTCGCTGAAGCAAAAACATTGCTTTTTGAGTTTCTATTTCTGCACGAAGTTCTTCTTCTGACGGTAAATATAATTTGTATTTTGTTGCAAACAGCTGCTCATTTCCATGCAAGACAGAATATTTTGCAATATCCTCATCCGTATCCGCACATAGGAGAACACCGAGTGTCGGATTATCTCCTTCTCCACGTTTCATCTCATCATACATTCTGATATACATATCCATCTGTCCCACATCTTGATGCGTAATTTTATTAGTTTTCAAATCAAATAAAACGAAACATTTCAGGATATAATTTTAAAAGACCAAGTCGATATAGTATTCCTGTTTCTCTGTATGGATATGTTGTTGTCTTGCCACAAATGCATAACCTTTTCCAAGCTCCATTATAAATTTCTGAAGATTTGACAGAATGCTTGCTTCCAGATCATTTTCAGTAAATGACACATCTTCTGAAAGTCCAAGAAACTCAGCCACCACAGGATTTTTGATAAACTCAAGCTTGTCTCGTTGGTTAGTTGGCGTCAATCCCTGCATTTCTTTTGTAACAGCTTCTTTGGTCTGAGATTTCAACAAACGATAATAATACTGTGAAGAGATATTTCTTTGCAAAGTACGTACGCTCCATGTTTGCTCAGAGGCTTCCCTCGCATACCAATTTCTTGCTTCCGTATCTTTAACCTGCAATAATATACGATAATGAGTCCAGGTCAGACGTGCATCGAATTTTCCACTCGCCGAGTGGAAAATCTCCGGAAATGTTTTATAGAACATATAGAAGTTGTACAGATTAGTTTTTGTATATCCTCTTCCGTATAGTTTTGTTAATTCCTTTGCCAGTGATTTAATAACACTGGCACCATATTCTGCACGATTATCACACTTCAGTGTTTCATCCGCAATTCGTTGACCTACCAGCCAATTACGCTGTACTAAAGCTAAATTGACAGCTTGATATGCACGTTGTTGAGAAGCATCAATAATTCCCTGCACATCACAAAGAATATCGTCTGTATGTGCATAGCTGATGATTCCATTATTTTCCGTAGGTGTCATCTCTTCATCCATATAACTACATCTCCTTACTTAACAATGGTGTAAAGTTTATTTTATAATCAGATTCATTTTGCACTGCTCTAAATAGTCCGATGTTTTTACTTATTGCACAATCAACAATCTCTTGGTAAAGTTCTTCATTTGCATAATCAAAATTTATTCCAAAAAAGATTTTTTTCACTGGTATACAAAGCTTTTCAACCGGAAATGCCTGTGCAATTCTCCATTCTTTCTCATGTTGCCAGCAATCAGATTTTAACAGATACCATTTGTCTGAATGAAAATCTCGATTCTTACTATAAATAACATGTCCTGCTTTTTCCTTTAGTCTGGTATCTGTGAATTCGTACTCAACACAAATTCCTCTGTGACTCTTAGCATAATATCCCCACATTAAAATCGAATCATTCACTTCGGAAAAACAGGAGACCTAAACTTCTGAATCCTGTCTTTTTGCTCTGCCAGTGTGGTCTTTCGTAAGTTCTTTTACCATTCCGGGAATGAACTTGCACAAATCCCATCTTTTACAAAAATATTCTATGACTGTTTTTTTACATATTCTCATATGTAACTCATTGCCTAAATTCATCTGTTTCAATAAGAAAGCAAATAAATCGTCTCGGCTCTCGCTATATGGAAAATCGCCGGCTCTCTCTTTTAAAAAATAACTGTTTGTTTTTAAATAGCACATAATAGAATTGTAAATCTCAAAATTCAATATACAATCCAAATATTCCTGCCTTGTCTGTTTATTATCTTCTCTTTTAGAAAAATGATTATTAATCCGTAGTACATCGAATAAGCTAAAGTTCATAGGATCATCAATGTACAGCAATTCATTGTGGCATTCAAATGGATCATTAAATTCCTTCACTGAATCAAAATGAATTTCATTGCCCTTGATACTGTCAAAAGCATATTTGATATTGCCAAAATATTTGTACATCCTGTTTGGGCACAAATTCTTAGGTTGTAAATAAGTCATTTACTTGTCCTTTCAGATTTCATGTTCTCAACTTTAAAATACGTATTTTCAAGTGGTTCACTCAGAAATGTCCACAACAACATCTCTATCAGTACTTCGTTTAATCTTCATCGTATCCACTTCTTCCACTATTTACTTAGTGCATTTCTCAACATTTTCATGTATTTAGATTTTACTGCTTCTGGTTGATTTATTTTTACTAATCCGTTATATCCAAAAACCCATTGAAAAAACTTTGAACCAACGCAAGCTTTTACTTTTATTCTCCCTCTGGCGTTGGAATGCCATGATAAGGGCAAATTTTTCTATCATAATAACCTCATTCTAGCTGTTAAATTGAAACTATTTAGTTTCATCTACAACTTCCATAATATCGTCAAATGAACAATCTAATGCTTTGCATATCTTTACAAGAACATCAGTTGTTACATTTTCACCCTTATTTAGCTTGTTTATCGTGTATGTACTTACACCCGCCTCTTCAACAAGGTCTTTCTTTTTCATATCTTTGTCAATTAATATTTTCCATAATTTTTTATAGCTTACAGTCATGCTTTTTACCTCGCCCACTATATGTGAAAACCATAATAATTTTTGCTTCAGATTTTCGTTTTTTAAAAAAAACCCACATTTATTATACTCTATATTTTCAAAAAATAATAGAGCGAACGCAATATTTTTTATTCGATTTTCAACATATTTTATAGTGAAAGTAGCTTATCAATGGCTGGCTGGAGGCTTTCAGCTACAGCATATTCCTCCTTCAAACCTAATGTATCTTCAATATATTATGAACATGTATCAACCGATGAAAACTCTGTTCTTCCCCATATATCCCCTTGTACTTTTCTATACAAGTCAATAACTTTCATAAACTTGACCTGATTCCATCATCTTTTTTTGCACTCATAGTTTATCCTCCGTTATCTTCTAAAAATCAAAGTCATCTGGATCAAGTCCTGCATCTTCTAATGCTTCTCTTCGT
>CAZNKR010000057.1:0-9373 GCA_964573715.1 uncultured Roseburia sp.
GGTGTCGTTTCCACCAGTTGGAGCAATTGCATTACTCCCTCTAATAATAAGTGAAACAATGCTACTACAGTATCCTATATTGATTACAATTGGTTCGGCTGTTGTTATTTCTTTAGCCTATTTATTGTTTAATAATAAAAGTTCCAAATATTATAATTAAAAAGTGGTATACTTAACCAAGGTTAAATACAGTTTTATAATAGATAAAGTATTTGAGTGCTATAATAATTTAAAAAATTTGAAAGGATAGAGTGATTATGGGTTTCATTTTAACGATAGCTTTTATATTTTTTATTGGAAGTTTAAGCGGATGGGTTTTGGAATTGTTTTTCAGACGTTTTATTTCATCTGCAAATCCTGAGCGTAAATGGATAAATCCTGGATTTTTAGTTGGTCCATACTTACCGTTATATGGATTTGGTTTATGTATTGTCTTTTTATTGGCTAACCTAGATATTAGTTTTATTGATAATCAAGTAGTTCAAAAAATATTTTTGTTTATGTTAATGGCCATATTTATGACCATAATCGAATACATAGCCGGTATAATTTTTATTAAAGGAATGAACATTAAACTTTGGGATTACACAAATGAATGGGGAAACATTAAAGGTGTTATATGCCCTAGATATTCATTTTTTTGGGCGGTATTAAGTGCCTTATATTACTTTTTTATTCACCCATATATATACAAATCCGTATATTGGCTTGCAAATAATTTATCCTTCTCTTTCTTTGTAGGATTTTTCTATGGAATTTTTCTTCTGGATTTTTGCTATTCTGTTAATATTATGGCGAAGGTTAGAAAATTCGCATCAGACAATGATATTGTGGTTAAGTATGAGAATCTTAAAAGACATATACGTGTAGAAGCTGATTCAAGAAAGGAAAAAACAAAATTTGTTTTTGCTTTTAAATCAGAAATTCCATTGGTTGAAAATCTTTCAAAATATATGGAAAAATATGCACCCAAAAAAATCATTTCAAGTGCAGTAAATGGTGCGGATATTATTCTAAATAAACATAGCGAAGAAGATAAGAATAGTAGAAAAGAAAAAAATGCTAAGAAAAAAAAGAAGAATTAATATAAAAATAACGGAGGCACAAACATGTTTGATTATTTAGTAAACCAGGATGGTGGACTTACAACACCAGGATATGTAGTAGCTTTAGCAGCTATTGTAGTTTTATTTGCACTTGCAGTTTTATTTGCAAGAAAAGAAAAAGAAAGTAAAAAACTAACAGCAAAACAACTTACAACCTGTGCTGTATGTATTGCACTTGCTTTTGTCACTTCATATATTGCAATTGTCAAGATGCCTTTTGGTGGAACAGTTACATTATGTAGTATGTTGTTTATAGTTTTAGTAAGTTATTGGTATGGAATAGGTACTGGACTTTGTGTTGGATTTGTTTATGGTATATTACAGTTTATTCAAGATCCATATGTATTGTCATTTTTCCAAGTGTGCTGTGATTATTTACTAGCATTTATGGCATTAGGATTAGCTGGACTATTTATTAATAAAAAAAATGGACTTATTAAGGGATATGTGGTTGCCATCGTTGCTAGAGGTTTCTTTCACACATTAGGTGGTTATTTATATTGGATGGATTATATGCCGGACAACTTTCCAAAGTCATTAGCATTTGCTTACCCTTTAATATACAACTATAGCTACATACTAGCTGAGGCAGCAATTACTATTGTTATACTTTGCCTTCCACCTGTAAAAAAAGCATTGGCTCAAGTAAGAAAAATGGTATCCCAGTAAAGTAGCAACATACAAATGTTGTATTTTTACAAAATTTTATTTATTGATTAATAAAAACTGTAATAATATTATTTGGATAAATCCACATACTATACATGAATTAATAGATATAGAAAAGTCTTTATTATTAGAAATGGAAGAATATTTATAAATTTAGCAGATTACAGTATCGCGTGAATAAAGCGTGTAAACTGGTAATACATTGTGCAAAGTGAGCAATTTCTTCTTATTAAAAGAAATTAAACTTGGTAAAATGAATAAAATTTAATTTTGTGATTGTTTTTTATCAATTGTTGATGTATGATACAAAGCTGTTGAATACTAAAACGAAAGAAGGAACGATCATGACATATGATTATCTACTTGATTTAGCACTTATTTTACTAAGTACTAAACTAATGGGACTAGTAACAAAGAAATTTAAAATGCCACAGGTTGTTGGTGCACTTTTAGCTGGACTTATTTTAGGACCAGCATGTATAGGGTTAATTAAAGAAACAGATTTCATAAAAATGACTGCAGAGCTTGGTGTTATTGTACTTATGTTCTGTGCCGGTCTTGAAGCTGATGTAAAGGAACTAAAAAAGAGTGGTGGTGCTTCGTTAGTTATCGCTCTTTTAGGAGTAATAGTACCACTTGCTGGTGGCTTCGCTGTTGCTTACATTTTTAATCGTCCAAGTCTTATGGGTGATGCAGATGCTACTAATGTTTTATTGCAAAACATTTTTATTGGCGTAATTCTTACTGCCACATCTGTTAGTATTACTGTAGAAACCTTAAAAGAGATGGGCAAGCTTAAAACACCTTCAGGAAATGCAATCTTAGGTGCAGCAATTATTGATGATATTTTGGGAATAATTGCCTTGACAGTAGTTATTTCACTTGCTGATACAAGTGTTAACGTTGCTATTGTATTATTGAAAATTGTAGGATTTTTTGTTTTTGCTGCTATTGCAGGTGTATTATTTTATTTCTTTTACAAATACTGGGCAGGAAAAACCAAATACGGAATGCACAGATATGCTATTGTTGCTTTTGTATTTTGTTTATTACTTTCATATAGTGCTGAAGAATTTTTTGGAGTTGCAGATATTACGGGAGCGTTTATCGCGGGATTAGTCATATCTATGACACATAAGTCAGAATACCTTGAAGCCAAATTTGATGTTATTTCATACCTATATTTATCACCAATATTTTTTGCAAGTATTGGACTACAGGTAGTTATTCCAAATATGAATAGCACAATTATCGTTTTTGCAGTAGTATTAACATTAGTAGCAGCACTTACAAAGGTGTTAGGATGTGGTCTTGGTGCAAAGATGTGTAAATATCAAAATTACCAAGCAATGCGTATTGGTGTTGGTATGATTTCTAGAGGTGAAGTTGCTCTTATTGTTGCTAGTAAAGGAGCTGCAGTAGGACTGTTAGGAGCAGCATTTTTAGGACCTATTGTAGTAGTTGTAGTTATTACTACTATTATTACACCAATTTTATTAAAATTAGTATTTAAAAAGGGTGCTTCTATCTCTCAGGATACAGTACTTGTAGAAAACTTTGTTAAACTTGATGAACTTCGTTCAGGAAATGAAGCAGAAGAGAAGGAACAAAAATAATGAGCGTATGTGACAGCTGTAGGAATTATAGATATGATGAAGATTATGAATGCTATGTATGTGATGTAAATCTCGATGAAGATGATATGATGAGATTTATGACAGGAAATAATGAAAATTGCACATATTATTCGTTAGATGATGAGTACGGCGTAGTTCGTAAGCAAATGTAAGATAGTAAATTATAAAAAAAATGTAAATTTTTATTGACAAATTTTGTTAATGGGTTTATTATCACGCTATAATTTTTTGAAAGTGAAAGGAGAAAGTGCGATGATGATTATAACATTTAAACCAATATGTAACACAATTGAATATTGTTAGATGTATAAGCATTTGTAGTCATTTTTCCAAACTAATATAGTTTTTTTATGGTATATGATTAGAGATACTCATATACCATTTTTTTTAATTTAATGGTGAAGTATTAGCAAGTGTTTATGAAGGCAATGCTAATACGTCACTTTTTTTTGCAATTTAGTGTATTCTAATTGTTTGTTACCAACAAAATTAAAAAAACAAGAAGGAAAGAGGAAGGGAAAATTAATCAATGATTAATGTAGAAAATGTTTCGAAAGAATTTAAAAAAGTTGTTAAAGATCAGGGACTTAAAGGTAGTGTTAAGTCATTGTTCAATCGAAAGTATGAAGTAGTTAAGGCCGTTGATGATATTTCGTTTCAGGTGCCAAAGGGAGAAATATTAGGTTTCATTGGCGCAAACGGAGCAGGTAAATCAACAACAATAAAGATGCTTACAGGTATTCTTACACCAACTGACGGAAAAATAGAAATTAATGGTCAAATTCCATACAAAAACAGAAAAAAATATGTTAAAGAAATTGGAGTTGTTTTTGGTCAAAGAACTCAGCTATGGTGGGATTTACCATTAGTAGAGACTTTTTCAGTATTAAAACAAATATATCAGGTAGAAGATAAAGCCTACGAAAAGAGAATGGGATTTTTAAATGAAGTGCTTGAACTTCAGGATTTTATTAAAAGCCCAGTTAGAACCTTATCATTAGGCCAAAGAATGAGAGCTGATTTAGCAGCTAGTATGATACATAATCCAAAGGTTTTATTTTTAGATGAACCTACAATTGGTCTTGATGTTGCTGTTAAAAATAATATTAGAAAAGCAATCACTCAAATTAATGAGGAAGAAAAAACGACTATTATTCTTACAACTCATGATTTGAATGATATTGAAACACTTTGTAAGCGTATTGTTATGATTGATAAAGGAAAAATCATGTACGATGGTGCTCTTACACAGATGAAGCAAAACTATGGAAAATACCGTGAAGTTAATATGTCATTATTTAATAATGATGACTTCGAAAAGTTCCATTTTGCTGAGGATTTAAAGGTTACTGATGATGCTGTTAAGGTTGATAGAAATAAAGAAAAAATCACCATTACATTTGACTCTGACGCAGTTAGAATATCAGATTTATTGTCTTACATATTAAGCAAAACACAAGTTAAAGACATTGCGGTTAAAGATGTAAACATAGAGGAAATAGTTTGCCGTATGTATGGAAAAGAGGTGGAGCTTTAGTGAAAAATATATTTAGTAGGATGGCTGGATTTATACATACATATAAGGCATTCGCTAAAGCTGGAGTTCAAAACTCAATGGCATACAGAACAAGCTTTATTTGTTTCACTATAGGTGAATCGCTTTATTGTTTCGTTATGTATTTTATCTGGAAGGCAGTTTTTATGTCCTCTGGAGATAGCAATTTTATGGGCTTCACCATGGCGGATATGACAGTATATGTATTTTTATCAAACCTAGTAGGATTTTTGACATCAACAGATTCAACAGATAATCTTGCTGATGAGATACATGATGGCAGTATTATTATGAGAATGATAAAGCCAGTGAATATTGATTATAGTTTGTTATCTATGGAGGTAGGTAGCAAGGTAATGATGATTACTTGTATATTTCTTCCAGTTATGGTAGGCGTTGAGATATACAGATATTGTGTATTGGGATTTATTGCTTTTAATATTATTGATTTCTTATTATTTACAGCAAGTGTAATATTAAGCTATCTATTATCATTTTATTTAAATTTGATTTTTGGATATTTAGCATTTTTCCTTATGAATATTTGGGGTTTTTCAATATTAAAAACTTCAATTATAAAGTTTTTCTCAGGAGCACTTATTCCTTTGGCATTTTTCCCGGGAATTGTTAGAACTGTGTTTGAGCAGCTTCCATTTGCATCTCTTATATATACACCAACAATGATATATATGGGAAAATATAGTGCATTAGAGATTGTATTTGTATTAGGCAAGCAGGTTGTTTGGTTAGCTGTATTCGTTTTAATCAGTAAGATGATTTGGGGATGGGCACAAAAGAGACTTGCAGTTCAAGGAGGTTGACATGAAATTCTTAAGATTATATAAAACCTTTGTTGCACAGCATCTTAAAAAACTTATGGAGTACAGAATAGATTTCTTAACAGGTGCTCTTAGCTTTTTGATTAATCAGGTTACCAATATAGTATTTATTGGCATTATATTTAGCCAGATACCAAATCTGGATGGATATTTGTTTTATGAAATAATATTTATTTATGGATTTTCTCTTATTCCAAAGGGAATTGACCATTTGATAACTGATAATTTGTGGAAAGTAGCTTGGTTTGTTGTTAGAAAAGGTGACTTTGATAAATATATGACTAGACCTATAAACCCTTTACTTCACGTTATTATGGAATCCATACAGTTTGATGCTTTAGGAGAGCTTCTTATAGGTATAGTACTTATGGTTATTTCATCTATAAAGCTTTCAATATCCTATACTTTTGTTAATGTAACACTTATGATAATAGCCATGCTTTTTGGTACACTTATTTTTACAAGTATCAAGATTGCTTGTTCTGCTTTCGCATTTAAAATCAAACAAAGTGGAAGTATTTTGCAGATATTTTATATGTCTTCTGATTTTGCTAAGTATCCAGTTACAATATACAATTCAGTTGTAAGAAATATTATTACATATATTATCCCATTTGCATTTACAGCATACTATCCAGCAAGCTATATATTAAGAGGAACAAATCCATTGTTTAATATTGGTGGTGTAGTGGTTGCTTCGGTGGTACTTTTTGCAATTAGCCTTTTTATATGGAACAAAGAGCTTGCAGCTTATGAAAGTGCAGGCAGTTGATTAAACAAAATTATTAGTTTAGACTAGTATAATGAAATACTAGTTAGTATTTAAACGCAGACTACGAAAAATTATATTGACGTAGCCTGCGTTTTTATTTAATATGAATCTATCAAAAAAAGAAGGTGATATGTATGGACAATATAAGTTTTAAGGCAAATCCTTTAGCAAAGGAAAAAAATATAATATTAGGAGATAAATATAGGATTACTATGCTTACTAGCGCATTAGTACGATTAGAGTATAGTGAACTTGGCAAATTTTGTGATATGCCTACACAGATGGTTATTAATAGGAATTTTAGCCCTGTTGAATACAATCTAAAGGAGAATGATAATTCAATATCAATAGAGACAGAAAATATTAAATTATACTATGATAAAAAAGAATTTTCATCTAATGGGCTGATGGTTAAAATATATGGCACAAATATGAATTATAATAGTGACTGGCACTATGGCATGGAAGCATGTGATTTAGGTGGTACAGCTAGAACCTTGGATAATGTTAATGGCGCTATACCAGTAGAAAGTGGAATTGTTAGTAGACACGGATTTGCGGTATTAGATGATAGTCGTTCTTTAGTTATTACATCAAACTTTGTTAGCCCTAAAAATAATGATGGTATTGATATATATTTATTCTGTTATGGACATAACTACAAACAGGCTCTTAAGGATTTTTATTTCCTTTGCGGCAATACACCTATGCTTCCTCGATATGCTATGGGTAATTGGTGGAGCCGATATTATAGATATTCTGAAGAGACATACATGGAATTAATGGACAATTTTGAAAAGGAAAACATACCATTTTCTGTAGCCGTTATTGATATGGATTGGCATTTAACTGATATTGATAAGAAGTATGGAAGTGGCTGGACAGGATATACATGGAATAAAGAGCTATTTCCAAATCCAAGGAAGTTTTTGGAAAACTTACATAGCAGGGGGATGCATACAACCTTAAATGTTCATCCTGCAGAGGGTGTGCGCGGATTTGAAGAGTGTTATGAAACTATGGCAGATGCTATGGGAATGAACAAAGAACTTGAAGAGCCTATAGAGTTTGATTGTACATCCAAAGAATTTATGGATGCATATTTTAGGTATGTTCATCATCCACTAGAGGAGGACGGTGTGGATTTTTGGTGGATTGACTGGCAGCAGGGCTGTGGTTCAAAAATACCTGGATTAGATCCTTTATGGATACTCAACCATTATCATTTCTTGGATAATGGTAGAGATGGGAAAAGACCTATGACATTTTCTAGATATGCAGGCCCTGGAAGCCATAGATATCCAGTGGGATTTTCAGGTGATACGCATATTACGTGGGATTCATTGAATTTTCAACCAGAATTTACTGCTACAGCAACAAATATTGGCTATGGATGGTGGAGTCATGACATAGGTGGACATATGTTAGGCTCTAAGGATAATAAACTAGAGCTTCGTTGGTATCAGTTTGGTGTTTTTTCACCTATTATGAGACTTCACAGTTCATGTAGTGATTTTGCTGGCAAGGAACCATGGAACTTTCCATTAGATGTACATGCAATAATGAATGACTTCTTACGATTAAGACATAGAATGATTCCATATTTATATACCATGAATTATAAAGCACATATGGGTACACCATTGATGCTTCCAATGTATTATGAAAATCCAGAGGCATGGGATGCATATGAAGTTCCTAAGCAATACTATTTTGGAAGTGAACTGATAGTCGCTCCTATAACCTCCACTGATATAAGTGGCGTTAATCGTGGTGTTGTAAAGGTATGGCTTCCAAGGGGTATATATATTGATATATTTACAGATACCGTTTATACAGGAGACCGATACATAAATATGTATAGGGATGATACGTCAATTCCTGTTCTTGCAAAGGCTGGAGGTATATTACCACTTACGGATGAAATAATGGGAAGTGAGATTTTATCTAATCCTAAAAATTTAACTATAGAAGTTTTTGCAGGAGCAAATAATGAATTTGAGCTATATGAAGATGATGGGGAAAGTCAAAAATATATAGAGGGAGATTGTTGCATTACTAGAATAGAATATGATTATGAGAATGGAAAAATTATTATTCATAAACCAATAGGAAACAAATCATTTATTCCGAAAGTTAGAAACATAAAACTAGAAGTAATAGCAACTAATGAACCATCTGAAATTTGTATTTATTATGGTGATGAAATGGTACCTATGAATTATTCGTATGATGAAAAAACTCATACATTACTTCTAAATCTTTTGGATTGGAATTATTGTGATGATATTATAGTTGTTATGAATAATCATAAGCTGATTGCCAAGAATTTTGATTGGGCAATTTATGATATATTAAATGCAGCAGAAATACCATATGTAGATAAAGATCATATTTTAAATGGAATAAAGGAAAGAAGAAGTAGAGAATATGTTCTATCACAATTATCAGCTAGACAGATAGATTATCACACAGCAGAGGCACTAAGAGAGGAAATATTGGCGTGGGTGTAGCAGCTTAATAAGCATATGGGTAATTAAGGTTACAGTATGCTAATTAATAATAATTCTAGTTGGAATTAATAATTCCTAAACTAGACTAAAAATATTATACAAAGGAGGAAGATAATTATAAATGGGTGTTCGAACCAAGAGGATGGTGCAGAAGAATCAAAAGAAATAGTAATTAATGAGAACATCCAAAATATAGATTTATATACAATATAGACAAATTTGTGAATGGGTAGTGTCAAGTAAGTTATGAGAAAACTTAGTCAAAAAAATAGGCTCAAACGA
>CAZNKR010000058.1:0-9329 GCA_964573715.1 uncultured Roseburia sp.
ATTTTTAGTATCCAACTATTAGTTATTTTTAGTATCCAACTATTAGTTATTTTTATTTACAATCTTAGTTTCATATGTTCCTGTAGCAATATCTATATATCTTACAAATAATGAAACCTTGTTATCCTCATTTAAACTGTTCCATAATGTATTTGTAAAGTTATCTATATCTTCTTCTATAGCAACAAGTTTTGGTTCTCCCTCAAAGCTAGGAAGTGGATTTCCATCATGCATATATGTATGAATAAAATGTCCTTCACCAGCTACTGGATTTTCATATGAAAATGTATATCTATTGCAGGCATCAGGATTTCCATTATTGCTCTTTAATATACTCATTTCATAATCATAATTTCCGTCTTTAATATTCATAATACCTGAAATACGAGGAGTATAATTTGGACCATCTGGTTCAAATTTACGAGTTGTTAAGGATTCCTTAAAAGTTTTTTGGTTTTTAAGTCCCTCAAATACAGTATCAGTTTGGTCACCGTTTGTTACTATTGTAGAATTATTAAGAACTCTTACTGGTGCGTAAATAATAAGTGATGGATCTTCAAGCTTAGATGGGTCAAAAGCCTCTGTTCTAATTCCTTCTTCAAAAGTGCTAAATATACGGTTACGGCTATTAACGCTTCTTCCCATAATAAAATATGCAGTAACTGCGTATTTTCCATCCTTTGACTTGCCTATGATAATACCACGTCCTGGATATTCATTGCTATTAAGTTCCTTTGAGATTGATAACATATTCATATAAGTACCTCCAAATTGATAAAATAATGCTACATTGTAAGTTTTTATAAACCCATACAATCATATCCCATATGTTTATATATGAGCTTCTGTTTGAGAGCTTATTGCACAAAAAAACCACCTGAGCATAAACAATATAGTTAATGCCCAGGCGGTCGGCTTTTTAAATAATGTGCACTCCCTGTAGGTAAACCTACCACGATAAATCGCTTTTCCGCCAGTCGTGCAACTGGATATAGATTACACGATTTTAATTTTTTTTGCAAGTACCTTTTATTTATTTCTTCTATTTTATTTAAGATTTCCAGAGGCTTTATTCTTTTCTATTATTTCCATGGCAAGAGTCCTAAGTGCCTTTGAAGCTGGAGCAATCTTATTTTCAACTCTTTCAATAACCTGTTTAGCATATACTCCATGTTCTCTCCATGCCAAACCTAAAGAAGCATCATTTAGCATAATTGGCTGCAAGGAATCCATAGCATGGGCAAATTTAGATTCAGGAGTACATTTCTCTTCAAATTCATCCCAAATACCACGAAAATAATCACTTTGATCTTTTGGAAGCATAGAAAAAATACGATTTGCTGCCTGTACTTCTCTATCTCTTTTCGTGCTCTTACCTATCTCATCGTATGCATATGTATCTCCAGCATCAATTTCAATTACATCATGTATAATAACTAGCGCTAACGTTCTTGAAATATCAATAGGTACATCTGAATACTCTGATAATAATAATGTCATAAGAGCTAAATGCCATCCGTGTTCTGCGTCGTTTTCTTTTCTAAGAGCATTAAGGATATAGGTTTGTCTTCCGATACCTTTTTGTTTATCTAATTCTAATGCAAAAGCCATTTGCTTTGTTAATCTTTCATCCATAGCTTACTCTACTGGCACAAGATTCTTTAAAGATAAATCCATAATTGGTGCAGAATGTGTAAGGGCTCCACAGGATACAAAATCAACTCCTATTTCGGCAATTTCCTTAAGTCTTTCTTTTACAACATTTCCAGAGCACTCAGTCTCGGCCTTACCTGCAACCATCTTTACAGCCTCACGCATAGTATCATTATCCATGTTATCTAGCATAATAATATCAGCGCCAGCTTCAAGTGCTTCCTTTAGCATATCAAGATTTTCTACTTCAACTTCTATTTTTCTAACAAAAGGTGCATATTCTTTGCATAATTTAATTGCATTAGTAATACTTCCAGCTGCACCTATATGATTATCTTTAATAAGAACACCATCAGTAAGATTATATCTATGGTTTGTTCCTCCACCAATCTTTACAGCATACTTTTCAAACAACCTCATATTTGGTGTTGTTTTTCTTGTATCAAGAAGTTTTGTTTTATATCCTTTTAATTCAGAAACCATTTCATTTGTAAGAGTTGCTATGCCACTCATTCTTTGAAGATAATTAAGGGCAGTTCTCTCACCAGATAATAATGCTTTAATTTCTCCGTATACTACTCCTATAAGTTCTCCTTTTTTAACAGTATCCCCATCTTTAACCTTTGTTTCAAATCTAGAAGATTCATCTAAAAGTTTAAATGTTCTTTCAAAAACTGTTAATCCGCAAATAATACCATCCTGCTTACAGATAAGTTCAACCTTTCCCTGTTTATCATTTGGCATTACAGCATTGGTAGTAACATCCTCTGAAGTAATATCCTCCTTTAATGCATCAATAATATACTCATCAATATTAATTTTCATGGTCGCACCACTTAACATAAAAATCTTCATCCTTTCGTTTAATTTCTTCTAAAATAGCTTTCTTATTTTTTTTAAACCATTCATCTAAACTAGTGTTTGATAATGACTTTGTTAATTCACTTACATCAATACTATCTAAATCTATATTTTCATTTTCAATTTCTTCGTCTATAACAGCAATTGCTCGTTTTGCATACACAAGACTTTCAAGTAATGAATTACTAGCAAGTCTATTAACACCATGAACTCCATTACAAGCTGTTTCTCCACAAGCAAAAAGATTATTAGCTGATGTTCTGCCATATGTATCTGTTTTTATTCCACCCATTAAATAGTGTTGCGCTGGTGTAACAGGAATGTAATCACAGGATAAGTCATAGCCTTCATGCAAACAATGTTCATAAATATTTGGAAATCTATATATAATTTCTTCTTTTGTCATACTGGTAAGGGAAAGATATACATAATCTCTTCCATCCTTTTCCATCTGCTTTTTGATTTCCTTAGTTACAACATCTCTAGGTTGTAGTTCATCGCAAAATCTTTCTTCTTTTGCATTTAGCAATACAGCTCCTTCACCTCTTAAAGACTCTGATATAAGAAATCTTCTACCTGGAGTTTTTGAGTATAGAGTAGTTGGATGTATTTGAATATAATTAATATTTTCCATTTCAATATTATGTCTAAGAGCAATTCCAAAACTATCACCGGTAATATGTCTGAAATTTGTTGAATGTTTAAACAATCCACCTACACCGCCAGTAGCCAAAACCACTTTTTTAGCTTTGATTGGAATAATTTGACCATTTATATTAACTACAATACCGTTGACCTTATTATCTTTTTCTATTATATCTACCATCGTAGTATACTCAGATAATGTAATATTTCCCTGTTTCTTTACATTCATAAGTAGCTTGCTAGTTATTTCCTTACCAGTAACATCTTTGTGATGTAATATTCTAAATGTTGAATGTGCTCCTTCTCTTGTAAAGGAAAAATCTCCATTTTCATCTCTGTCAAAATCTACATTATATTTAATTAATTCTTTAATAATCTCCTGAGAAGATCTAATCATAACATCTACTGACTCTTTATTATTTTCATATCTTCCAGCTCTCATTGTATCTTCAAAATAACTATCATAATCATTGTCATCAAGTAACATACAAATGCCACCCTGAGCTAGATATGAGTCACTATTTTCAAGAACATCCTTTGTAATCATTAAAACGCTGTACTTTGGATTAATATTAAGTGCTGCAAATAACCCCGATGCACCAGTACCTACTATTATTATGTCATATTTATCTTTTATCATAAAATTGTCATCGCCTTTCATGGCCCATGTTTTATCCGGGATTATGCCATTTCAAGCATTCTCACCAATGGTGTTTTTCCTTTTTCTATAATTTGTTGGTTTAATACCACTTCGTTTGATAATTCACTAAGAACCATCTTGACTTTTTCCAAACTTATCTTTTTCATATCCGGACAGATCATATTGCTAAGTCTATAAAATTTCTTGTCTGGATTATTTTTAATAAGCTCATAGAAAACACCTATCTCTGTTCCTATGATAAACTCATCTGCTGTACTTTTATTTGCATAAGCAATAATTCCCTTTGTACTTCCAACATAATCTGACACATCGCATACCTCTTTAACACACTCAGGGTGCACTAATAGTAATGCGTTTGGATGCTCCGACTTTGCTTTCTTTACATCCTCTAGAGTTATTTCATTATGTATTGGGCAATAGCCGTCATTAAGAATAATGTTCTTTTCTGGAACCATCATCTTTACATATCCTCCCAAATTCTTATCTGGGATAAAGAAAATATTATGATTTGGCATTGCTCTAACTATATCTAATGCATTTGAAGAAGTAACGCAAACATCAGAATGCATCTTTAACTCAGCCGTAGAATTAACGTAGCAAACAACCGCCAAATCATCATATTCTTTTCTTAAACTTTCTATTTTTTCAACAGTTGCCATGTGTGCCATCGGACAATCAGCTGTTGCATCAGGCATAATTACTGTTTTGCTGGGATTTAATATTTTAGCACTTTCTCCCATGAAGGAAACTCCACAAAAACAAATCACTTTATGGTTAAGAGTAGTAGCAATTTTTGCTAAATAAAATGAATCTCCAACATAATCTGCAATTTTTTGAACTTCATCCTCCACATAGTAATGGGCAAGAATAACTGCATCCTTCTCTTTTTTTAACTTCTTAATTTCTTCAAATAACATTTCATTTGACATATCTTTTCCTCCGTGTTTGAACGGTTATAGTTATACATAATATGCCACTAAATCGTTAGATTGTCAATAAATTAACAAAAATTATTTATTTCTTTCTTAAATCTTTTAATTATCTTCTTTTCTAATCTAGATATGTATGACTGAGAAATCCCTAGTAATTGGGCTACTTCCTTTTGTGTCATCTCAGTTAACTCAATACATTCCATAAGTCCATCTTTCTTTCCAATGCTGCTATATGGAATATAACACAGCTTATATATTACATATCTCATACAACCCCCTTATTTGGTGACAAGATAATAATAAGTTTTTGTAGTGAATACTTGGTCAAATAGATGTCAATAATATGTAAAAAAACCGACCTCACAATTCTTAGATTATTTGATATGTTACCTGTCTACTTGACTTGGCATATCATATTGTTCTAAGAACGAAAAGTCGGTTTTTAATAATTAATTTAATATCTATCTATTAGTCTCTTTTTTTCTGTAAGAAAGTAGGAATAACTAATGGCTTAGGCTGAACCTCTCTGTCAGCACCTGGTGTTGAAGTCACGCCTGGTGTTCTTCCTGCCATAGTAGATGTCTGTGGTTGTGAATATCTAAAATCAGTTTTTGGCATCTGACCTACTGGTTTAACTGTATTGGCTCTAAATCCACCAGGATTAAATCCTGCCTGATTATATGTTCCGCCTGCAAAGCTAGATGTTTGCTGTGATAAAGCTGGTGCAACAGAATTATCTTCAAGTCCAGTTGCAATAACTGTAATTGTACACTCTTCTGGGTATGTATCATCATATCTAGCTCCAAAAATAACATTAGCTTCTTCACCAGCAAGCTCCTGAACAAAGCTAGCAGCTTCGTTGGCTTCCATAAGACTGATATCTCCAGAAATATTGATAATAACGTGAGTTGCTCCCTGTATAGTTGTCTCTAAAAGTGGACTTGTTACAGCAATTCTAACTGATTCATTTGCTTTGTCATCACCCTTTGCTGAACCAATACCAATATGAGCAATACCCTTGTCCTTCATTACAGTCTGAACATCTGCGAAGTCAAGATTAATAAGCGCTGGAACGTTAATCAAATCTGTAATACCTTGAACAGACTGCTGTAAAACTTCATCAGCTTTCTTAAGTGCTTCTGGCATTGTTGTTCTTCTGTCTACTATTTCTAAAAGCTTATCATTTGGAATGACAATAAGAGTATCAACATTCTCTTTCAATCTCTCAATGCCTGATAATGCATTTGACATACGAGTTCTTGCTTCAAATTTAAAAGGTTTTGTTACTACTCCAACTGTAAGTATACCCATATCTTTTGCTATCTTTGCAACTACTGGTGCAGCACCTGTACCAGTTCCGCCACCCGTACCGCATGTTACAAAAACCATATCTGCACCCTTAAGAGCTTCAGTAAGCTCGTCCAAATTTTCTTCAGCAGCTTTTTGACCTACTTCTGGTTGTGCGCCAGCACCAAGACCCTTTGTAAGCTTTTCACCAATCTGTAATGCAGTAGGTGCTTTACAAAGCTTTAATGCCTGCTTATCTGTATTGATGCCTATAAATTCAACACCACTTATGTTTTCATCTATCATTCTATTAACGGCATTATTTCCGGCACCGCCAACACCAACTACTATAATTTTAGCTGTTGCTTCAGCTTCATTAGTTCTAATCTCGAGCAAGGTTATATCCTCCTTCACAGTCCCTAGTTTTTCTTTTCATTCTGTTTATATTCTTATATAGATTAGCATATTTCTTAATCGAAATAATCTACCTTATATAATATAATTTTTCTTTAAAATAATCAACCCAAAAATAAAACTTTTTTGTAGTATTTTACTATTTATCAGTCTTTACAAATGTGTACCCAGTATTTAACACATTGTACTCTTTCATATTTAATATTCCTGATACATCCAACAAATTTGGAATAATATCGGCTAAATCCTGCATTTTCTCATTTAGATTTTCATCTAACCCTAGTTGAACTATAACATTTCCAATACTTATTTCTATTTCAAGTTCTTTTGAAATATTGATTTTTTCAGTATTAATGTTATGTTTTTCAATTTGTTGAGTAACATCTAAAAGCACTGTAAATATCTCTGGGTTTTCTACTGGTAGCTTTTGATGTAAAACAATGTAATCGTAATCAATTCCTGATATAAGTGGTACATCCTCTAATATCTTTGTAGAGCTTTCAACTACTATTCCATCCTTGTCTAAATACATATTGCTACCCATATATTCCACATAACCAACTACTGATTTATCATATATTGTTATTTTATAGTCAGTTAGAGAAAGTATTTCCATATCATAAGTTTCTACAAACGGAATCTCCATCTTATCACCAAATTTTTGGTTTATTAAAAATACTACTGGATTTTTATCCGAACCACTTTTAAAGAAAAATTTTTCTATTTCTTCGGCCGAATATCTTTTTGATCCTGTAAATGTAACCGTAAATGTTCCTAGCTCATCTTCATTAGTTGGCTTTCCATTGTCATCGGTGTAAGCAACTGTAATTCGTAATGTTGAGACAAAAATACAAAATCCAGCAATAATTGCTAGTATTGTAGCTGCAATAATAATCTTGTGTTTAGTCTTCATATCCTCTTCCTCTTGGTTGTCTTACAGTTTTTTTTGTAGGTTGTTTTACAGTTTGTTTTTTAGGTTGTTTTGTTGACTGTTTTACGGGTTGTTTTATGGGTTGTGCAGTTCTTATATCTGTCATTTGTGAGGTTTGGTAGTTATTATATTTAATCTTTCTACCTCTTGAAACAGATAATGCCAATCCCATCTCTCCTAACAAAAATGCTACTGAGGTACCGCCATAACTTATAAATGGTAATGTAATACCAGTATTCGGCATGGTATTTGTTACAACTGCTATATTAAGAATAACCTGTAATGCTATATGAGTCATTACTCCAAAAACAATCAGTGAGCCAAATAAATCCTGAGCATTGTTTGCAATAACCATAAATCTCCATATCATAAAAACAAACAAGGCGATTAAAGCTATACCACCAAAAATTCCTAGTTCCTCACAGATTATTGAAAATATCATATCATTTTGTGCTTCAGGAACAAAACCAAGCTTTTGCACACTTTGACCTAATCCTTTTCCAAACAAGCCACCAGAGCCTAATGCATATAAAGCCTGCATAGTCTGAAAGCCTCCTTCTTTTGAATAGCTTTCAGGATCCATCCACACCATAATACGTGTCAATCTAAATCCACCTGCTAAAACCAAAAACAAAGCAAGGACACCTACAAGAACAAATGCAAAAATTATAAACCATTTTGTGTTTTTACTTGTAATCATCATCATTATGTATGCAATTCCAGCTACTATAAGTGCTGAACTAAAATTGTCAGTAACAAACATAAGTAATCCAGCAACAATGCCCATATAAATAAACATGCCTATGGTAGAAGCTAGTTTATTTACAATATTGGGTCTTTTAGACAACATAGTTGCAAAAAATATAATAATTGCAACCTTTGCAAGCTCCGCAGGCTGGAAAGAAACCGGTCCAACTCCAATCCATCTTTTTGCTCCATTTGCCTCTATACCAATAGGTGTCAATACTGCTAAAATAGCAACAACAGAAACAACATAAATAAGCCATGGGATTTTTGCCAAATAATGATAATCAATTACAGTTGCCGCAATCATAACTATTAGTCCTAATGCGGTTGCTAGCGCTTGCTTTTTCAAAAAGTATGCCGAATCATTAAATTTCATTGCTGCTTCATAGGAACTGGTTGAATAAACCATAATTAATCCAAAACAAATTAGAAAAATAACCGTTACTAACAAGCTTAAATCTATCCTTCTATGTACTCCTATATTCTTTGCATTTGCCCTCATCTTTAATCTGCCTTTCTATTTACTATATGGCCCTATAAGCTATAAGGCTCATTAATGCAGTGATAATTGAAAACACCGCCATAATTCTAGTTTCCGACCATCCACATAATTCAAAATGATGATGTATGGGAGTCATCTTAAACAATCTTTTACCACCAGTTATCTTAAAAAATATAATCTGCATAATAACCGACAAGGCTTCTATAAAATACACAATAGCCACCATCAAAAGAAATAACAATTGTCCCTAAAACATCTTTTTCCATAGCAACTCCTTATTTATGTTAACATTCATTTTATTAGTATAATATTTTTGGTAACATTAATCAATCATTTTGTGGTAAAGATTCACTTTTTTCTATTTCTAAATAAGGCAAAATATTACTGTATATATCAGCTATAACCGGTGCTGCAATTGTACCTCCGTAATAAATTCCAACAGGTTCATCTATTATACATATTGCTATTACTTCCGGATCGTTTGCAGGTGCATATCCAATAAAGGAAGCCATATACTTTCCATAAGTAAACTCTTTAACAACATTTCCTTCCTCATCTAAAGTTTTTATCCCGAAATGTGGAGTTACTAATGTTCCACCATTAATAACCTCCGATGCAGCTCTTAGTAATTTTAAAGGTGTTATTTGAAACGACTGTCCAAAAGACATTGTAGCTAATTCAATAAAAACAGGATTA
>CAZNKR010000059.1:0-9188 GCA_964573715.1 uncultured Roseburia sp.
GCCAAGAAAGCCCGTAAAATAGGCATTTCTTGGCTCTAATATATTATTCAAACTCCCTGCTCGTTAACTTTAATGCGAATATTCCATATATAAATAATGCCATTTTACTGGGGATATTTATATGTATTTCGCGAGGTATTTTGAGTATAATAAGGTTCAGGTATCATATGGGTATCAATTTTTTATGCTTATTACATATTTTCAAACAGGACAACTCTTATACTTAATTCACCCTTAATATATCAGGGTATTTTAGTTTAAGCAACGCTACATCCTTGTTGCAATTACTTTTTTGCTCCATCTCCTTCAATATCTTGCTCTCTGTTTCAGGAGACCAGTATATTTTCAATCTATCCTTAGCACGTGTTATCGCGGTATAAAAAATATTATGAGTTATTCTCTCTTCAACTTCATTTGTTATAATGATTTTTACAGATGAGAATTCTAGACCTTGTGCTTTATGAATAGATATAGCATATGCAACCTGAAACGGCATTACAACATCAAATGAATCATCATCTTCATCAGTACTTTTATACTTATTAACATAAAATCGAATAATTGAATTACCTTTTTGTGAAACTCCCATCAATTCAAAATCATATTCATCTGCATCTAATTCGTTTATTGTAATATCCAGTTCTATCTCAAACCAGATTCTCTTTTCCTCTAGTTCAATGTTTGCTATTCTTCCCTTCATATTGTTGTGTATTAGTGGTGAGAATCTATCTGATTCATTAAACAAAATAGGATCATTAACTTTATAAATATTTATTCCCCAATCAAATCTAGGATTTGGATTGTTATTTTGCAAAAACCTATTTACATTATTAATTCCATAAAGTCCATCATAATTTAAACACAAGATAATTTGTTCCTCATCAGTAAAATCAAAAATTGAGTCGTCTAGATTCTCCGAATAATTATTTTTAACCAATGGTTCCAGAATAGCAATATCCAATTTTCTAACACGATCCCAAACTAAAAGTAAATTCTTATTATCACTTCTGTATGGTTTAGTCAACTCAAAAATAGAATCATCATGTAAAAATGATCTTGCAATCTTAAACCAATTTCCAAAAGAAATTGATTCAATCTGATATATATCTCCAACTAAAACAATTAATTTAAAAGAGGCTTTATTTAGAATATCATGCATATCAGCATTGCTTACAGTACTGCATTCATCAATAAAAAGAATATCACAATCTGTTTTATTATTCTTTTTTGACAAAAACGATGCAATCGTTTTATACTCACTATTTCCTACCTTTATCTTTCTTCGCAAATTATTAACTGCTGGATAAGTATTTGCCAAATACATCTTATCTCTATCTGCAAAGAAATTGGATATGTGATTTATCAGTGTTGATTTTCCAGTCCCTGCCGAACCATAAATCATTACAACATGGGTTGTTGAAAACATATTTCTTAATGCATTCTTCTTTTCATCAGAATCTATATAATATGATGTTCTCTGAAGCCATGAATCCACAGAGTTTGAATACTGTGAAATACCATTTTGAGATAATTTATATAGGCTATTAATAATATAATTGCAATCATTTGCATATTCATTTATAAACACATGATTATTGAATACATTCAATTCACCCGCTGGCCTATGTTTGTAATATAATGACTGATTATATTTAGCTATTAATTTATCTATTTCACTAAACCCCTTAATATCCTCAATAGGCGTAAAAATAATTCCATTATTTTCAGTATTATTACGCACCAACCTCGCAAGCAATTCATGTTCCCTACCATCAGTAGGAATACAATCAAACAAATCATAAATTCTTGGGTTATGAACACGTAATGAAAAATTATAAGGAATATTATCAAAAGGAATACACCCATAGGAAAGATTCAAGTCTGATAATTTTTCACATGGTTTATTCCAAAATTGAGACTTTATAACTAAGTTATTCATTTTTAACAACAAATAACGAAGAACATTTTTCCCACCAGCATTTCTTTTAATAATATTTCTACATAAATCAAGAATATTAAAAATTTGTACTGAACGAGCATTTTCAATAATCTTATCTTTTACTTTTTCATAATATTGATCTGAACCTGTAACTAAATCCGTTAGAGTCATTCCACTTTTTGTAATATATGACATTAAATTTCTATATTCTATAGAATTTGTACTTATTGAATAATACAAATGGACTATATTAGACAAATTTTCGAATTCACAAGGACGAATGGACGTTATCCAATTGTCAATTATTAGTACATTCATCCTTTTCCCAAGAATTTTGATTTCATCACTATGTATATCAAGTTTTACAGCATAATTCCCCATAATGTCCAATTTAGTAAATGCAATCACTCTATCGAATTTACTTGTTTTGTTGCTTGCAGCCGTAAAAGTAATTTCGTAATATATACATTGATTTACAAAGAATGGTTTGATTTTTTGAATATAATATCTTTCACTATAAGCATTTTTGCGAGCTTCCTCACTTGGACATTCGATAATATTAGCAATTTTTTCATGATATTCATGTAACTGCGGATCAGTATTCAATGGAAAATCCTCAATATTATTTAAAACATCAAGTTGAAAAGTATCTTTTAAAAATATTTTCATTTTCAAAAGATACTCATAATACTTAAGCATCAATCTTTCTGAACCACCTTCATCAAGTGTATAGTGCGATACTGATTTTTGTAACAATTCATGAAAAGTATATAGAAATTTCAAATCGCCTCTAGATTTTAAATATTTTAAAGCAGACACATTTACATCATAGTTATTAGGGTCTATATCAATATTTTGACCATCTGCGCAGACTTTTCCCGCAGTATATTCAACTAAATTGCGTAATTGTGCCAAAATATTTTGACTCAGCAAACCTCTTTCAGATGCATCAAAATGAGAAATATTTTTACTAATAACATTACTGGTATCTTGAATCGCTTTGTCTATCTTTTTCATTTATCCTCCATTTCTAAGGTCATTTATGTACTAAATTAAATAATACGCATATGTGATACCTCATTCTACTCAATAATGCCTCTGAATCAATCTACCTTTATTATGCATAATTGCTCATTCACAATATTTATTTAGAAGCATCGTCTATTAATCCAATTCTATCTTTAGGATCAAATTTCATAACTACATCATTCTCTGGAACAAAATCTGGGTATCCATTATTTACAACAATTAATTGCATCTTTTCTCCTTCATTTTTTTCAAATTCAATGAATGATTTTATTATTGCATTAAAAATTTCCTCATCTCTAAACTCTTCTTGTGTTGCATCTGCACCAAGATTTTTTCTAGGACTATCAATCATGAGCAAATTTAAGTGATAAAATTTATCTGTATCTAATGTCATCTTCATTATTGATAAATAGTACGCCATAATTATTAATGTAACTCCACCCAGGCTACCTAAATCATTATATTTTCTATTTCTAACATATGGCAAATAAGTTTTCTTATCTATATAACCGAAATCCAGTTTAGGAAAATGAAAGGCCTTTAAATAATCATTAAATACCGTTGATAAATCTGTAAGCAGCTTACTTTTATCATTTTGTTCAGCCTTAAGCTTATTAATATTTTTCCGAATTGCTGTTAAATCCTCTTCTTTACTTCTCATCAGCTTACGTAAGCGTTCAAATTCTTCTAACATCTGTAAAGTGGTATCTATCTCTTGCATTTGCCTATTGCACTTTCCGATTTCAAAATTAAGATATTCTATCTGCTCAATATATGGATTAACATATCCTTCTTGCAAATGTGTAAGTTCATTTGTGTCTTCTGCTAATTTTTTTCTTCTATCCACAATATTCTTTTCTATGTAATCACTTTTTTCTTGCTCAATACTAATATGCTTTTTAAGTTCTGTATGTCGTCTTTTCAATTGTGTAATTTTCTTTTTTATTTGTAGCAAATCGCTCACATCATAAGACATTTCGCTATCACATACTTTACAATGTGTGTCATCATGCTCACAAAGCGGCTTAAGACAATTAGGGCACACCAAAAATTGATATCTGTTAATTTCAGGAACTCCTACCAAAAGCATATTACACTTCTCTATATCATTTTTGTATTGATTCAAGAGCAGTCCTAATTTAACAATGTATTCATCCTGATCAATCTTTTTCTCATTTAATATGTTTAATTCATTTCTGCTTTGAATTATTTTTTTTCGTAATTCTCGAGTAGAATCATTATCATTCAAACTATCTGTTTTTATAGCTGTCAAATTTTCTTTCAATTCCACTAATTTTGCTTCAAGTTCACCTCGTTTTGAACGATAAGTTGAAATATTTCCAATATCAGTTGCATCAATAAACTGGCTCACTCCATCAAGTTGAAGTTTAAAAGAATCCTTTTCAGCAGATTTTTCCTTAAGTGAGTCCTTTAACGATGCTACCATTTCATCGTAAACATTAAAAATGATTTCAAATGTACTTTTGCGTTTATTATTTTTATACCATATCGATTCATCCATTAAGTCTTCTGAATCTATATCCGTCTGTTTTAAATAAGAGTATTTAAATAAGTCTCTAAAACTCAGACTTTGATTGGAAACCTTTATATCTACTAGCCCCAGTTTATCAAGTAAAAATGCAGAAAGCGATTGTTCATTATTTGGAGAATCTATTTCATAGGTATTAAAATATTTGTAAGTAGACTCTTTTTCATCCCAAATATCAATTTTTACAGGTAATGAAAACTCAAATAATTTTCTTCTTATCTTGTACTTTTTTTCTTCAATTTGTAATTCTAATTCTACATCTGTGCATGCTTCACCAATTTCAATATACGATTTGTGCCTTTCAGCACCAAGCACATAATTTATCATTTCTAAAATTGATGTTTTGCCTGTAGAAGTAGGTCCTGATATATAATTCAATCCATGCTTAAATGTTATTTCATAGTTTTTTCTTTTTCCAATAAGTCGCAATTTTTCTATAAATAATCTACTCAAAATGCACCCTCCCATTTTTGTTTTGATTTTTCAATAATATCCTCTTCTATCTTCTTATCAGACATTTTAATGACAGAATTTAGAATATACTCCCCCGTAACTTTCAATGTATCCATATATGCACAAGACATTTTGCTTAAAACCTCAATTCCATCTTGCTCTATATAATATTTTTCTTCATTATCTCGCACTAATTTTTTTGAAACTAATACCGCCATAACTGCTTCATATAAGGAATAATCTGGCTTCCAAAAGTAAAACGCGTATTTATCATCAAAGTTCTGCCTATTCATATCCTCTTCTGTCATAAATGGAAATCTCATATAATAATCAAACATTACTATCTTCTTGATATTTAACAGATATTTTTCTTTATCCTTAAAAACTTCTATGATTTTCAAAACACGTATTAGTGTCAAATAAAAATCTGCATATTCAACATTTTCCATTATCTCTGTCATGACTTCTCTCCTATATACGCTTCAAATACTTCCAAATAGTTTTCGATCCATCCTAGCCTTTTTTCATCTGCTAGCTGATGTAACATTCCCTTTTTTGCCAACATGCTTATTTCATCAATTGATGCTAACGATGTTGTGTCTAAATCTTCTATCCTTAAATATGTATTATTTATGAGTTCATACCCGTCATATGCATTTTTATGTAGCTTATATTGTGTTTTCCAAATGCTTAAAAGTTTAAGTGCTAGTTGATTATATGCTTTAATTTCCTCGCTCTGTCCTTTGCTCAAAATTCGCTGTTTAGAAATTTCTGCATTAAAGAAATCATTTTTATATTCATCATTATCAAAGATATTAGCTGATTCAAGCATTTTTACAAAATTACAATCATCATAGGATAAGTCCGAAAAATCATTTATATCATATATTATTTCATTGTAAATCCTCATATTCTCTGATAACAAATAATCATATATCTCTTTTAAAGATAATCTAATATCTTCATCAAAGATCGTATTATACATATCAAATTCTTTTATCTTCATTAGTAATCTACTACCATCATAAACATCAATCTTCAAGTTATCCTTTTGTTGCATACTCGTTTTCCAGTCTGACCACCACTTATGATTATCCACAGTAAAAAGGCACGGAACACACAAGTACCATTCTTTAACTGTATATTTTTCTGTCACAGTTTTATATGAATCTTTTATTTGTGTTTTTTGAGAGTTTCCAATACCATCAATAAAATATTTGCATTGATATACAGAAATTTCTCCTGTAAGATCACCCACTAGCACATCTATTCCATCATCACCAGGTGATGCTTGTACAGCATATGCATTTTCAAAAGTCTTCTGAAAAAGTTCTATGCATATTTTTTCAAATATATCCCTCGCACCAGCTTCGCCAAATTTATCTCTTAGGTACTTAAAATCTCTTTCCACTCTTTATCACCTCACACAAACCTATTTAAAAATTTTTGTCATCACATCGCATTCCATATCATCAATGCTATAAATATTCTCCATAACATCGAACGTTTCTCTCAAATTTCCTCTTGCACTCTTCCAGCCTATTCCATCCGTAAACCACACAAAAGTGAATCCATCTATTGTATCTGCCTCTTGCGACAGCATCTTGTAACTACGTGCTGTTTCATTCAGTTTAGAACCACCACCTGTGTAGAAATTCGTTTCTATGGCATATACTTGGTTATCAGTTTTAATTACAAAATCAAATCTTTTTGCTGATTTTCCTTGATTTGATAATGCTGACAGATCCAGGTTCCATTGCTTTTCAATATCTACAAGATACATTTCTTTGAAATAATTCACATCCCGAACGAATCCAGCTTCTTGTATGTACTTCTCAACCAAATCCTCCATAAGATGTCCGCCACGATTTTTACGTCCATTCGAATCCAATCCTGTTTCAACACCTGTAACATAATCTACAAGGTTATTTATTATATGGTTTTCAAGCAAATCAAATAGCCCTGTCTTTTCCATAAAATATGAATTCATCTCATAGTATTTATGGCTATTAGATGGATACATATCATAATTAAACTTATAAAGCACACCACCATTTTCATCCTGACAGTAGATTTCATTTTCTCGCTTAGCAAGCAATATTGGAATAACCTTCAAAGTCTCTGGATATCGCTTCAGTAGTGATTCAAAATCACTTTTTATATTTTTACTTCCAATAAGTGAATTGAGAATATTAAGTTCCACCTTAATTGAATCCACATTGTTATGTACTTTTTGAAAATCAACATAATATTCATAGCTTGAAATACTTGCCCTAAACTTACTTAGCCATTCATCAAAATTTCTCATGTACTCCTTACTCCTTTATCGTAATTTCTATTTTTTTCTCATAGCATTTCCATATTGCTTTACATGGATTGAATGAGCCATCTTCTGAAATCAATCCTGTTCCTTTATAAAGATCCGTTACTCCTGCTAAATATCCTCTACTTTTTGCAACAGTTAGTTTTTTCTCTGGCAATCCATTAAATATTACTAATACTTTAGAACATTCTGTGCCAATGATCTCGGAAACAGCTTTTGGCATCCTTAATATCTTCGCCCTAATATCATTAGCAGATATCTGTTTCTCAATAATCAATTTAGGTACATTGCCTTCCTCGTCTATATTTTCAGCCGAAGAAATATCATCTGAACTGTCTTTTAATGCATCCATTGCAGTCTTACTAAATACAGGTGTAAAAACAACACCTATTTCATTATCAATACAACTTTCTACCAACCGTTTTCCGTCAATAAGAATAATAGGCCTAGACATATCATCATCAACAAATTCTATTGTCTTCTTAGAAAACTTTGCTGTAGTTATGAATATACCCTTACTACCTGATGGCATCACACCTCTTAGTGCTCTGACTTTCTCGATATTTATACTCGTACCGGGTGTATTTCTTTTTGCCTGCACATAATAATCAATTGCATCTGCTTCATCTAATCCGCCAACACCATAACGTACCGCCTTCAAATCAATTCCACCATCAGAAGATCTTTGTGTGACAATCACTTCATCCAATCCAATTTTTTCAAGATATACTTTCAGAAATTCTTCAAAAGCATAACCATCCTCAAAATATCCATAAAACTGAGATAAGAATTCATCTATTTGTTCTTCTGATATATCAATGTTTTTTCTCATTTTGGTTTACTTTCTCCAATCTTTTCTCTGTTATCTGTAAATACTCTTCGCAGCTATCTATCCCAATAAACCTTCTTCCATACTTAACAGCCTCAACGCCTGTGGTACCCGAACCACAGAAAGGATCTAACACAACCTGACCTTCTTCTGTAGCTGCTAAAATAATTCTTTCAAGCAAATATTCTGGTTTCTGTGTTGGGTGTTTTCCTTCACTTTTTTCAGATTTCTTTGTAAGGCTACCAGTCCAGACATCTTTCATCTGTTTACCACCATTTTGCTCTTTCATCAATTTGTAATTAAAAAAATGCCGAGACTTCTTCTCATCTTTCTGAGCCCATAAAATAGTTTCAGTAGAATGAGTGAAGCATCGACATGCTAAGTTTGGTGGTGGATTAGTCTTTTGCCAAGTAATATTATTTATGATTTTGAATCCTTCCTGTTCCAGTGCCATACCTATTGAATAAATATTGTGCAACGTCCCAGATATCCATATACTACCATTTGGTTTCAGTACTCTTTTACATAGCTTAATCCATTTCCTGTTAAACTTGTGTTTCTCATCAATGTTTTTTCCTCTTGAAGATTCCAGCTTATCCCAGGAACCTTTATTTACTGAAACCATTTTGCCTCCCTTACAGGTAATACCATCATTACTAAGGAAGTACGGTGGATCTGCAAATATCATATCCACACTCTCAGATTTCATCTTTGATAATACTTTGAATGAATCTCCCAAAATAATTTGAGAATCATCCGTCTCGGAGTAAATTGATACTTTCTTTTCAAATAAGTTTTCCATCAAATGCTCCTATTATATTGTTAGTAATTGCAAATAATAACCTCTTCACCTTTTCGATTTGATGCGTCAGAATTTATCATTCTCTTAACACTCACCACATCAATCTTGTATCCTTTGTCTCCATACAACTTATTTATCAGTTCTGTATTATGGTTTGTCAACATACAGCGGCAACCTCTTTCGGTTAATTCATCAAATAAATCAGCCAACCGTTCATGACTTTCTATATCAAATCCTTCTTTAGTGTAAGATTCAAAGGATGTT
>CAZNKR010000060.1:0-9162 GCA_964573715.1 uncultured Roseburia sp.
ATAAATATCTATCTAAATAAAAATTATAGGCAAACAGATTAGAAATATCTAATTTTGTTTGTCTTATTTTTACATATAAATAACAAAAAAAGTGTTTCATTGATTTTAAAAATAGGTTATAATTAACGAGCGCTAAGGCGACATTATTTGAAAGTGGAGGCATATTATGGAAAAACAAAATGACATCATAGAAGATATAGAAAACAGAGACCCTAATTTGTCCAAACGAGATTTCAAACATGAAATTATTGACATTATCAGAAGCAATTCTTCTTATGATGAAATAAGAGAATCCATTCATGATTATCATGACAATGATATTGCTTCAGCGTTAGAGGACTTAACACCAGAAGAACGTAAAAGATTTTATCGTATAATTGGTGATGAAGAAATCTCCGATGTATTTGCGTATTTGGATAATGTTGAGGACTATATCGAAGAGTTAGATGCAGAATCAGCAGCTGATATCATCGAAGAGATGGATGCTGATGATGCTATTGATTTATTAGATGAATTGGAAGATGATAAAAGAGAAGAAATCATGCAGTTATTGGATGATGAAGCTCAAAAAGACATTAACCTGATTCAATCCTATGATGATGATGTAATTGGTAGCAAGATGAGTACCAATTATGTTAGCTTCAACAAAAAGCTTTCAGTTAAGCAGGCTATGCGTTCTCTTGTAGACCAGGCGGCCGACAATGATAATATTACAACTATATATGCATTAAATGATGACGAAACTTTTTACGGAGCAATAGAGCTACGTGATTTAGTTGTTGCAAGAGAAGGCACACCTTTAGAAGATATCATTGCAACATCCTATCCTAGAGTTTATGCAACTGAGACTATTTCAGATTGTATTGAACAATTAAAGGATTACTCAGAAGATTCTATTCCAGTACTTGACAATCACGATATGCTTATTGGTGTAATTACAGCTACAGATATCGTAGAAGTTGTGGATGAAGAGATGGGAGAAGATTATGCTAAGTTAGCTGGTATGACAGAAGAAAGTGATATTGATGAATCTGTATTTACTGGTATGAGAAAGCGTCTTCCTTGGTTACTTATCCTACTGGTTTTTGGACTTGTGGTATCTTCTGTTGTTGGTATTTTTGAACAGGTTATTTCAGGACTTACACTTATTGTGTGCTTCCAGTCTCTTGTTCTTGATATGGCAGGCAATGTTGGCACACAGTCACTGGCTGTTACTATCAGGGTACTGATGGATGAAAACTTATATTTTAAAGATAAGATTAGGTTGGTGGGAAGAGAAGTTCGAATTGGTTTTTGCAATGGATTTTTGTTAGGAGTTTTATCTTTTATTATTATAGGATTGTATATTACGTTTATTAAAAATAATTCACTAGCTACAGGATTTTTGGTTTCAGGATGCATTGGCGTATCTTTACTAGTTGCCATGGTTATTTCAAGCTTTGTTGGCACAGTTATTCCTATGATATTTAATGCCATAAAGGTTGACCCGGCAGTTGCATCTGGCCCACTGATTACAACAATCAATGATTTGGTTGCGGTTACAACATATTATGGACTTGCTTGGATTTTACTAATAAATGTAATTGGTATGTAGCATATAAATGGAGAAATATGAAAATAACATTTGAAGAAATAAAGAAAAACGAAAAAGTTAATACCTATATAAAAAAAGCGGATGAATCCTTAGTTGCACTTGGATTTACAGAACACAGCTTTGCACATGTTACAAAGGTGGCTGTGTGTGCTAGAGAAATCCTTGAAAAACTTGGCTATTCACAGCATGAGCAGGAGCTTGCTGCTGTGGCAGGATATCTACATGATATTGGCAATGTTATAAATAGAATCGACCACGCTCAAAGTGGTGCTGTAATGGCGTTTAGGATATTAGACAATCTTAATGTAGATGATGAAGATACGGCTACTATTATTACTGCCATAGGCAATCATGATGAATCAACAGCATACCCAGTTAATCCAGTGGCAGCAGCGTTGATTTTAGCCGATAAGACAGATGTTAGAAGATCAAGAGTTAGAAATCAGGCACCTGCAAGCTTTGATATTCATGATAGAGTTAATTTTTCAGTAATTGCTTCAGATGTAAATGTAACAAAGGAAGAGATAAGCTTAGAGATTACCATTGAGACAAAGATGTGTACAGTATTAGAATATTTTGAAATATTCCTCAATAGAATGCTGCTATGTAAAAAAGCAGCAGAAAAGCTAAATGTAAGATTTGCATTAATTATTAATGGACAAAAAATGATGTAAAATGTTGAGTGGACCACATATTTTATGTGGTCCTTTTATAATGCAGTAATGATGAAATCAGTATTTTAATATTTAAACTATATAAATATTTTTATAAATAAGTAAAAAAATAAAGATAAATTTTAAAATCCCCAAAAAAGGTAAAAAATTAGTATTAAAGTCCTATTAAATTTGTCGGTGTTTATTGATGATATATAATCTACGTTATATAATAGAAATAATTAATGAAAATATCCGAGTTGGGTATGGAAACAAACCCAGATTTATTAAAGAGCAGCCAAGATGCTTATTTTACAGGGTATTTCAGGAACAGGTAAAACATTATATGAGGCCCATTATTACGAGGATATGAAGGTGGTTATCCTCGATGAAATGAATATTACCAATGCCCACACAAACATTAAAGGCAGTAAGCTAACTTACACAAAGACTGATAGATTATGATAGCAATATACATATTGAATCTGCATATGGTATTTATGAACATGTAGATACCTCGGATGATGTTCTAAGTATGGTTAGTCATGCAAATCTAGCTATGAACTATGTCAATATGAAAGAATGTAATTATCAGTTTTATAATGAAGATTTCAGAATAAAATATAGAGAAAACAAGCGAATGAGTGAGGAAATATTCTTTCTCAAAATTAATAGGTGTAATGGAAAACATAGATGCCAAGAAGCTGTTTATTATAGAAACGGCGGCAATAGTACATGACATTGGAATTAAAGCAGCTGAAGAAAAATACGGAAATTGCAATGGAAAATATCAAGAGGAATTGAAATGTTTTTGGAAAATTGAAAGTGAGGAATACAATGATTAGACTTAGGCCTTTTAAAAAATCAGATATAGAAAAATTAATTAATTGGTTGGATGATCCAAAAGTTTTTATTCAATGGTGCTTGGATAAATTCACCTATCCACTTACAGTAACTCAGGTGGAAGAGTATTTAGAAGGAATTGAAAAAGATGAAAATGCGTGGGTAATGGCGGCTCTTGATGAATCTGGAGAGTTAGTTGGACATTTTCTTATGAGAATGGCAAACTATGAAAAAAACAGCATTCATATGGGATTTATTATAGTTGATAGTAGTAGAAGAGGTCAGGGCCTAGGAACACAAATGCTAAAGGCAGCTTTTACATATGCGTCAGAGGTTTTAGGTATGCATACGGTTACATTAGGTGTTATTGATGTTAATGAAGGTGCACATAAATGTTATTTAAAAAGTGGATTAAAGGATGTAATTCATAACAAAAATGTTATAAGCTATCAGGGTGAAAGCTGGGGCGTTATTGATATGAAGGCTGAAATATAGTAAAATAAACAGGCAGGTCAAGTTTAGACTTGTCTGTTTTTTGTTTAAAATAAAACCAAGTAGGCGATTAAAATTATGAAAGAATTATATGACAAAGATATGAGAGAAGCATTGTTCTCGTATTTTGAGGATTCTATAGAGCATATTCGTTTTTTAGAAGAAGTAACTATGGGACGAAGCAGAGCCGATGCTATTATGATTTCACAAAAGGAAATGGTGGGCTTTGAGGTAAAAAGTGACAAGGATTCATTAGTAAGATTAAAACGACAGATTCCAGACTATGATAAATATTTTGATAGAAATTACCTAGTGATAGGAGAACATTTTGAAAACAAAGCAAAAGAAGTTTTGCCAAGTCATTGGGGAATTATTAAAATATGGGATGCTGATGACAATGGGAATCTAATGGTATGTGAGATTAGAACGGCAACTAACAATCCTCAAAATCCTCTTAGAAAACAACTGGATTTTTTATGGAGAGATGAGCTAATTCATATAATGAAAACCTTTAATTTAGGTGGAGTGACAAAGAAAAGTAAAAAGGTTATGAGGGATTTAATGTATAAAACAATAGATATAAAAATTCTAAAAGACAATGCCATGAATGAATTATTAGAGCGAGAATACCCGGTTATTTATTCCTATACATATCATGCAAAATGTGGAGAAATATATTTTATTACAGATGCTAAGGTTATTAAGTACATAACATTTATAAAGCCTAGTGATAAGTATGTTATAAAGGATGATATATCATTACATGAAGAAATAAAAAAACAATTTGATGATTATTTTTCAGGGAGAATAAAGCAATTTGAACTTCCTCTAGAAAAACAAAGATTTAATTCGTTTAGCAGAAAGGTATATCAGTCTTTATCTAAAATTCCTTATGGAGAAACCACTTCATATGCACAAATTGCCGCTATGGCTGGAAGACCCACAGCTTACCGCGCGGTAGGAATGGTTAACAATCGTAATCCATATCCAATTATAGTTCCATGTCACAGAGTTGTGAGTGCCAACGGTAAATTAACAGGATATGCTGGAGGGATAGATATGAAAAAATATTTACTAGATATGGAAGACAAGTACAAATAGAACAAAAATTATCTTAAATACAACGAATTTACCACTTTTGTTTTTTTATTGTAAATGATATAATTTCAAAATGTTTATACAAATTTTTACAGGAGGCCAATTATGGGTAAAATTTTTAAATTTCATACAGATGTAGATACTGATCAGATTATCGCTTCTCAGTACTTACTATTTCCAACTATTGACGAGATGAAGGTACATACTTTTGAATCTCTTGATCCTGATTTTGCAAAGAAGGTATCAGAGGGAGATTATGTGGTTGCAGCCGAGAATTTTGGTTGTGGTTCATCAAGAGAGCAAGCACCAAGTGTTCTTAAGGCATTAGGAGTTAAAGCAGTTATTGCAAAATCCTTTGCTAGAATTTTCTATAGAAATGCTATAAATATTGGACTTCCAGTAATTGTTTGTAAGGACCTTTATGATACGGTCAAAGATGGTGACGAAATGGAACTTTCACTTTTAGATGGAGTTGTAAAAACAGCGGGTAAAGAGCTTACTTGTACAAAACTTCCAAAGTACATGCAAGGAATTTTAGACCAGGGTGGTCTTATAGCATCACTTAATAAGGAGGAAGCATAATATGGGAATGACGATTGCTGAAAAAATAATAGCTGCAGCAGCAGGTGTTAGTGAAGTAAAAGCAGGTGATATTCATACTGTTGAGGTAGATAGATTAATGAGTAATGATGGAACAACTCATCTTACTATTGATATGTATAATAATAAACTTAAAAATCCGCATATTGCAGATACATCAAAGCTTGTATGGATTGTTGATCACAATGTTCCAGCGGATAGTCCTAAAACGGCAGCATCTCACAAAAAGATGAGAGATTTTGCAAAAGAACATGATATTACATTTTATGAAGGTAAGGGTGTTTGCCATCAGATTATGATGGAAAATCACGTAAGACCAGGAGAACTTATTTTTGGAGCTGATAGCCATACTTGTGCTTATGGTGCACTTGGAGCATTTGGCACAGGAGTAGGCTGCACAGATTATTTGTACGCTATGGTTACAGGGAAATCTTGGTTACTTGTACCAGAAACAATCAAATTTGTTTTAACTGGAAAGCTCAAAGATGGTGTATATGCTAGAGATCTTATTTTAACTATTATAGGTAGAATTGGAGCTAATGGTGCTAATTACAAGGCTATGGAATTTACAGGTCCAGGTTTAGCTTCTCTTACTATGAGTGATAGAATCTCAATTTGTAATCTTTGCGTAGAAGCAGGTGCTAAAACTGCACTTATGGAAGTTGACGAAGTGGCTGAAAATTATCTAAAAGAACATGGACGCACACCAAAGGCTTGCTATACATCAGATGAGGATGCAAATTTTTCCGAGGTATATGAAGTAGATTTAAGCGTTATTGAGCCAATTGTTGCTAAGCCACATTTTGTTGATAATGTTGTAAATGCAAAGCAGGCATGCGGAATTAAAATAGATGAGGCATTTTTAGGCTCATGTAACAACGGAAGAATAGAGGATTTACGAGTTGGTGCAAACCTTTTAAAAGGAAAAAAGGTTCATCCACTAGTAAGATTTTTGGTTGTGCCAGCTAGTAAGGCAATATATGAGCAGGCACTAAATGAAGGCCTCATTGAAATCTTTATGAAATCAGGAGCAATAGTAATGAATCCAAATTGTAGTGTATGCTGGGGAAGCTGCCAAGGTGTCATTGGCGAAAATGAGGTTCTTATCAGTACTGGAACACGTAATTTCAAAGGAAGAGCAGGACATCCATCAGCTAGTGTATATCTTGCATCAGCAGCTACAGTTACAGCATCAGCTATAAAGGGCGAAATAGCCACAGCTGATATGCTTTAGAAAGGAGATTCTTCTCATGGAAAAATTCACAGGAAAAATATGGGTACTTGGAGATGATATTGATACAGACATCATTATTCCTACAGAGTATCTTGCACTTAAGACCGTAAAGGATATGACAAAGTACGCCTTTTCTCCTCTTAGACAGGATATGGCAGAACAAGTGAAAGAAGGAGACATTATTGTAGCGGGAAAGAATTTTGGGTGTGGTTCATCAAGAGAACAAGCTCCTGAAATTATTAAGGCATTAGGAATTAAGTGTGTTATTGCTAAATCCTTCGCAAGAATATTTTTTAGAAACTCAATAAATAATGGTTTACTTCTTATAGAAAATAGTGATTTGGTTTATGATGTAACAGAGGGAGACGAAATTGAAGTTCATGTAAATGAAAGTATTTTATACAAAGATAAAAAGTATGAAATCACATCATTACCAGAAAACCTTGTGGATATTATTAACGCAGGTGGACTTGTAAAAGCAATGCGAAAGCTTAATGGATTGGATTAGGAGAAAACTATGGGACAAACAATAATAGAAAAAATTGTTAGCCGAAATATTGGTAAAACGGCAAAAGCAAATGAGATAGTTACGGTAAATGTTGATAGAGTAATGATTCATGACATTTTCATTCCCTTTGTGGCTCAAAAGTTTGAAGAAATGGGATTTACAAAACTCTGGGATCCAGATAAAGTAGTACTTATTTACGATCACTTAGTACCAGCGTCACAGGTAGATGATACTAGACATTTTCGTGTAGGCAATGAATTTGTAGAAAAATATGGTATGAAAAATATTCATCGTTCAGATGGTATTTGTCATCAGCTTATGACGGAAGCTGGTTATGTAAAACCAGGTAATATAGTTTTTGGAACAGATAGTCACACAACAACTTATGGTTGTGTTTCAGCATTTTCTTCTGGAATTGGTTATACTGAGATGGCTAGTATTCTGGGTACAGGTACTATGTGGATAAAAGTTCCAGAGACAATTAAAGTAAATATTGACGGAGTTATGCCTAATAATATTACTTCAAAAGATATAATTTTAAGATTAATTGGAGATTTAGGTGCAGATGGTGCTACATACAAGTCTTTAGAATTTACAGGTAGTACTGTTGAAAATATGTCTGTAGCCAGTCGAATGACCATTGCAAATATGGCCATAGAAGCTGGTGCAAAATGTGCTCTCTTTACTCCAGATGCAAAGACAGCATCATATTGCGAAATTCCATTAGCGGAGAAGGAAACATCTCTTAAGGGAGATGGTGATGCCGAATATATTAAGACTATTAATTATAAGGCAGAAGATTTACAACCAGTAATGGCCTGCCCTTCCCAGGTAGATAACATCAAAAATGTTAAAGACTTAGAAGGTATAGCTATAGATCAGGTATTTATTGGTTCATGTACAAATGGTAGATTAGAGGACTTACAGGCAGCAGCAGCTATTCTTAAAGGAAAAAGCGTAGCTCCCTTTGTAAAACTTATTGTTACACCAGCTAGCCGTAAAATATATAATGAGGCAATAGCAGATGGAACAATGGCAACATTGGCAGCAGCTGGTGCAATAATTACTCATCCTGGATGTGGATTATGTTGTGGTAGAACTGGCGGTATATTAACAGATGGTGAACGTGTTGTAGCTACTAATAACAGAAATTTTCTTGGAAGAATGGGAACTTCAAAGGTAGAAATATACCTTGCTTCTCCAAAAAGTGCAGCAACAGCAGCAATCAATGGCAAAATAACAGTACCAGCAAATTAGCAATAAATCGTAATGTAAAAGTATATGCAATTTAGCAATGCATGGGTTTATTTCCCGGAAAAGTAGGTTTTATGAAGAATTTTTTTAATTTAGATAATCCAGTATGGAGTTTTTTTTCAAAACTGGCGGATGCATTTTTACTTAGTGTATTATGGACGCTTACAAGTATTCCGATTTTTACAATAGGTGCGTCAAATGCTGCAATGTATTATGTACTATTGAAACTTTTAGATGAAAAAGATGTAAAGGTAGTCCGTTCATATTTTAATGCATTTAAGGATAATTTTAAAATTGCAACAAAGATATGGGTTCCACTATTAATAGTTATGCTTGTTGGACTAACAGATGTATACATTTGTATAATGATAGGTGGGTATACTGGATTTGTTGGAGCTATTATATTTATGTGTGCCGAGATTATATTAGTCTTATTTAATATTTACATCTTCCCACTTATTGGAAGATTCGAAAATACAATTAGGCAAAGTGTAAAAAACGGGTTTTTAATGCCAATAAAGCATTTTTTATGTACTTTATGGATCATGATAGTAATCATAGGAGTAGTAGCTTTGGGGTTCGTATTTCCTCCAATTATTATATTCCTTCCAGGAGTTATGGCGTTTGCAATATCTTATCCTATGTATTATGTTTTTAAGAAATATACACCAACTGAAGCAGATCCCATGGAGGTTAAGCTTAATCTATATGCAAGAGGTAATAAATATTACAATGAACCTTCAGAAGATATGCCAATCGATATAAACAATAAAAATAGCAATAAAAAGGACGATTCTTTTAAAAGAAAGAAAAAAAAGGATAATATGTTCTAATGTAATTTAATATATTTAAGTATATGAACGACTACACCTTGTGTAGTCGTTTT
>CAZNKR010000061.1:0-1782 GCA_964573715.1 uncultured Roseburia sp.
CGTATAAAAAAATAGCAGTCATAATGACTGCCATAACTGCGGCTATACTTCTTTTCCTCATCCTAATAGCCTCCTATATTTCAACCTTAAAGCTTATATATTCTTTCTTGTCGATTGATAATAATTCCACTGTTAAATCTCCGCCATTTTTATTTGCAATGCGTTTGGCATTATGCAAACCAAGTCCATGCTTTGTACCCTTTGTGGAGTAACCCTTTTGAAAGAATTTGGACATTGTGTTGAAATTCATATTTTTTACTTGATTTCTTACTTCAAAATATACCTGATTATCGTCCGAATCAAGTATAAGATCCACTATATTCATTTCTTCTGTACAGGCTTCATACGCATTATCAATAAGTGTTCCAATAATTTCGATAATATTATGTTCTGAAACTGTTGAAATAATTTCAAAATTTCTAACCTGAATATTTACCGATAAGAAAGACGGAGCCGCTACTATTTTAGAATAAATAAATCCAGCAAGAATTTTATCACTAATCTTTAGTAGTGCTATAAGCTGTCTTGAATCTTCTATGTACATATCCTTTATATATTCAGACTGTTTTTCAACCAGCTCGTCATAATTATCTATGGTAACATGCATATTAAGCACTGCATTTAGGTGATTATCAAACTCATGTTGTCTTGCCCTTATCTCTTTTGTAAGTTCCTCTAAGGGTTGAATATACATTTTATAAGTTTTTATTTCAATTTCTTGTTTTTTAAGTAGCTTACTGCTTCTTTGCCATTCAAAAAGTCCCCATACCAAAAGAATACCCATAAATGTAAAGATAAATGCTACCTTTAAATCCAAACTACCATTTCTTTTTAAGTCAAGGAGCAAAAGAGCAGAAATAATCATTCCTGACATACAAAAGAAGCGGTATAAGCCTTTTCTTAATATATCATTCATTTCCTTCACCCTTCATAAATGCTTTAACATCATCCTTATAGGTTGTCCCAATTTCAACCTGACTTCCATCTTCTAATGAAATCATTCTATTAACAATATCTATAAGCTTTATATGTTTTTTATTTACTACACAATTTCTATGACATCTTATAAAATCTTCCTCATCAACTTTTGTAAGAAAGCTTTTAATTGTTAAATATGGGATTTTTACGATTTCCTTTGTGAGCTTAATCTGACTTCCTCTTGGTATAGCCTCTACATAATATATTGCATCACACTTTATACGATAATTAATCCCACTTTTTTTGACCATAATGCTTTTTTCTTCCGCTACTTTATCGTGCATAACAATCTTACGAATAACATCCTCTACTGTCTGTTTGTCATATGGTTTTACAATATACTGGTAGCAATGAATTTCTCTAAATGAGGTCATCTCTAAAGATGCAATTGAAGTGACCATGATAACTGGAGTAAGCTCATACTTTCGCTGCTGTCTAAGTACTCTTGCAAATTCAATTCCACCTTGATCATCTTCATTATTTATATCTAAATTGATATCAATAAAAAATCCATTATATGTTTTATTATTCTTAAGTAATGCTTCTGCCTCTATAAAAGTAGCGGCAGAATCGATTTCAATTTCACCTGGTCTACCATAAGAAGCTATCATCTTAATCAAAGCTTCTCGACTATCTTTTTGGTCTTCAAGTATCAAAATATTTATCATTTCTGCCGCTCCAAAAATTATTAAATTATAAGTTTCTATTAATAGGTTTTAACTACTATAATTAAATCTTCTTTCTTTAATGTTACTACTTTCATTAATGATTTTACTTTATTTAATGATTTTACTTTATTTAATG
>CAZNKR010000061.1:1882-9070 GCA_964573715.1 uncultured Roseburia sp.
GTCTTACTTTATTTAATGGTCTTACTTTGTTTTTGCAACTTCTGTAATTGATGTTACTAAACCAGCCATGTTTTGAATTTCAGATGGAATAATAATCTTTGTTGCCTGACCATCTCCAACCTTTTCAAATGCTTCAAGGCTCTTTATTCTAAGAACTGCTTCGTCAGCGCCAGCTTCTTTAATAAATCTGATACCATCTGCTTTTGCTTGCTGTACTGCTAATATAGCCTCAGCCTGACCTTCTGCTTCTCTAATAGTAGCTTCCTTTTTAGCTTCAGCTCTAAGGATTTGTGCCTGTTTTTCAGCTTCTGCATCAAGAATAGCTGATTCTTTCTTACCCTGTGCAACAAGAATAGATGATTTCTTCTGTCCTTCTGCAATAAGTATAGCCTCACGACTTTCTCTTTCTGCCTTCATCTGCTTCTCCATTGCTTCATTGATTGATGGAGGTGGCATAATATTCTTAAGTTCAACTCTGTTAACCTTAATACCCCATGGGTCTGTAGCTCTATCAAGCTCTGTTCTCATCTTAGTATTAATAATTTCTCTTGATGTAAGTGTTTCATCAAGAACTAATTCACCAATGATATTTCTAAGTGTTGTTGCTGTAAGATTTTCAATAGCCATCATAGGATTTTCTACACCATATGCAAAAAGCTTAGGATCTGTTATTTGGAAGAAAATAACTGTATCAATTCTCATTGTTACATTATCCTTTGTGATAACTGGCTGTGGTGGAAAGTCACATACCTGCTCTTTTAAAAGTACTTTTTTAGCAATCTTATCCAATATTGGATATTTAAAATGCATACCTACTGACCAAGTATCCTTGTATCCACCAAGTCTTTCAATTACAAATGCTTCTGCCTGTGGTACTATCTTTATACATGATACTAATAAAAGAATAAATACTATCAGGACAACTAATGCTGCTACTAATCCCGCGTTCATAGATTCTGCTAACATTTTTCTACCTCTCTTTTCTTTTTTCTTATTTATTTGAAGTACTTCACTTAATTAACTATAGTTATCATAACCTTATTCTTTATTTTCTTCAACTATTACTTTAACACCCTTAATATCAACAACCTTAACAATAGTTCCTGCCGGAATATTTATCTCATCACTTGTAGATCTTGCGGTCCATTCAACTCCATTGATAAGTGCCGTACCCGTTCCGTTTAAATTATTAACGTTTTCTGTGAGTCTTACTACCTTGCCAATAACACCTTCATAATTTGTTTTTAGTTTATTTACGTTTATATACTTTACAGCAAGCGGTCTTGTAAATACTAAAAGTACAACTGAAACAACTACAAATACTGCTACCTGCCAGCCAAGATCAAAACCCAAACCGTAAACTGCAAGAGCAACAAGTGCACCACCAGCAAACCAGATTGTTGTAAGTCCAACAGTAATTATTTCTATTCCCAATAGAATTATTAATAAAACTAACCAAAATACAGCTTCCATAATATGACCTTCCTTCCGTTTTTTGTTTATAAGTTAACTTATTCTTCATGATAAATCAATTATGATTGCGCCAATGGTATTTTTTTTGTCTTAAAATATAGAAACTAAAAATATCCTTTATATTTTATATCATATTTACCATTTGGAAATAATATATGATAAAGGTCTACAAAATAGTCATCTGTCATACTTGCAATATAGTCTACTACCATATCATTTTCTGCTGTACTTTCATAATAGGCGGCCTGAGGAGAATACCTATTATACTCATTAACATATGCAACATGATGCTTAAATAAGACTCCATTTTCATCCTTTTGTTTTGCCTGTCTAAGTAGCTCACCGTATATAGCATGAAACATTGGCTCTACTTGATTGTGATAGATTTCTTCTATTTCCTTATTTCCATAAATAATGTTATAGTTTTCTTTTTTTGCCAGGGATAATGCACTAAAATGTTCTTTATCCATTGATAAATATGAACGTCCATAGCTATTTTCCAAAATATTAACGATAAGGTTGTTTATGATTTCTGCATTACTTTCTCCAATAGTTGTGTTTTGAAATGGGCCATGTTCTTTTACAATACCAAGTTTCAATGCATCCTGTCTATCTTTTCCAAGATATGCAATAATATCGCTAATACGCACTACACATGCCTCTAAGGTAGATGGAATTAACAATCCAATTTCTTTTTCATCCATATAACAGCTCTCTGTCTTTTTATCAAACTCCAAAAAGTCCTCTAAGCTGCAAGGTTTGTACTCCTTGCATTCTAATTCTCCATTATGACATAATACTCCATCCAATGTTTGTAACGAAATATTACGTTTGAAAATTTTATCTAATACTCTTACACTATGTACATTGTGGTTAAAATATCTTCCCGTTTCTTCTCTATATAGTTTGGACAAAATTCTTTCTCCAGCATGTCCAAAAGGAGTATGTCCTATATCATGCCCAAGTGAAATGGATTCTATCAAGTCGCAATTTAACCCTAGAACCTGTCCAATATTTCTAGCTATTCGAGAAACATACTGTACATGCAATGCACGCCTAGATATATCATCATTTTTATAGAAAGAAAATACCTGTGTTTTGTCTGAATACCTATTGTAGTATGGTATATGCATAATTTTTTCTATATCTCGTACAAATGTTGGTCGCCAAATATTGGATTTATCATGATTTATATCACGACGAAGTGCATTTGCATCGTTAAATGCATATGGATTGGTTACATGATTGTTTCTATCCTCTTCAATTCTACTAACCAATTCTTTTGATAATGAATGATAATTTGCCATAAATTCCTCCTTATTTACTTACTGATAAGATATTGCAAATAAAAGTGGGGACAATTTGTAGCAGCTACTTTCCTCACATAATTTTTCAAAGAGCTTTAGATTATCATCTGAATGTTCTAATTCTCTCGAAAAAAGATATACAATATTAACTCTTTCTTCAAAATTCAGTTTACCACCATTCATCTTCCATACTGCTTTATACATTTCTCTTATAAGAATCGTGCTTGTCACTGCCATCTTTACCTTATCATAGCATTCTCCGTCATAGACTGAACCACAAAAATATGTAAATATAAAATATGTAAGTAACTGATTATATTCATAGCTAAATGAACTTTCATCCTTAAAGAATTCATCTGATACAGCTCGATATTCATCATAGCTTAGCTCATACAAGGACTCTCTCACTCTATCAAGAAAATCTCTCCAATCAAAGTTTAATACTTCTAGGTCATACAATGAGTCAAATATCTGATTCATATATACTAATGACTTCTCCATTTTATATGCTTCTAGCTTTTTTTCAAATCTTTTTGCTTCTTTATTTTTTTTGAAAATTTCTATTTGTGAATCAATATCAAAAATATTATTATTATTTATTCTTCTTTGGATATCGTGACCAAATGCCAACATAGTGCACATTTTAATATTAAGATTTTTACTTTCGTCATATATTAAGTCAAATAGATATTCCCTAGCTAAAATCAGCTTATCATAGAGTAAATTATCAAATTCTTGAAATGTTTCTTCTGATATGTTTTTGGTTTTATTAACAAATCTTACTCTATCTTTTCTAGCAAGAATAATTTTTGCCACCTCTGAACAAGAAATTGACAAGGACCATTCCCTAACATTTTCAAATTCTTCCACATGTCTTGGGTACCTTCTACAAGTTTTACATAGATAATTGTGCCCTAATGCTTTTTGTATCTCACACAAATTTTCATTGTCTAAAAAACTACAACGACCATCTTCTTCATAAAACATGTTGTTTTTGTAATCTATTGATTTTTTAAGTTTTTTTCCTATTTCGCCTTTTACTTTTTTATATCTTTTCAATGTATCCTCGTCAATAACAATACCCCATTTTTCACAACAGTTATCAACACAATTATTAGCAACACATCTAAAATCTTTAAAATAATCAGGTCTTGTAATTATCATTTTAATACCTTCTTTACTATTACTAATGTGATAAAACATAGCTTCGATCAATATGTACCACTGCAACATAAGTTGCATCAATTTCTTTCACTTTATCTTGAATTTGGGCTATAAAATCATCCTTGTTCATTTTATTTTCAAAAGGCATAACTACATCAAAAATAATGTTGGTATGTGTAGGCCCTGCTACCATTCTAAAATCATGAATACTTATATTTTTGTCAAGTTCTTTTAGTTTTTCAGAAACCATTATTTTCTTTTCAATAACAATAGCATTATTTGTTTCAACCGGATCCATATGTATAACTGCTTCGCAATACAGTTTTTCATTCAATTCATTTTCTATTAAATCTATCATATCATGAAGCTCAAAAATATCTCCATCTCCAGGCACTTCAGCGTGAAGTGAAATCATAACTCTACCTGGACCATAATCATGTACGATAAGATCATGTATGCCTCTTACTAATGAATGTGACATTACTATATCTTCAATTTGGTTAACAAATTCAGGCTCTGGTGTCTGTCCAAGTAATGGAGAAATAGTATCCTTTGCAGCCATTATTCCCGAATAAAGAATAAATACAGCAACCAATAATCCACATATTCCATCTATATTTAGTCCTGTAATTTTTAGAACAATTACAGATAAAAGGACAAAGGTAGTTGCTACTGTATCTGATAGAGAATCCATTGCAGTTGCCTTCATTGCAGCAGAGTCTATTTTTTTTCCAATCTTAGTATTGTAAAAAGCCATATATAGTTTTACCAATATGGAAGTAACAAGAATAATTATGGCTGTTATTCCACCTTCAACTACCTCTGGATGGAGAATTTTATCAAAGGATGATTTAAACAACTCTAGTCCCATCAAAATAATAGCCATGGATACAATAAATCCTGAAACATACTCAAATCTTCCATGTCCAAATGGATGATCCGTATCTGGTTTCTTTCCCGCAAACACAAACCCTACTAGAGTAATAAATGAAGATCCAGCATCAGAAAGGTTATTAAAAGCGTCTGCCATAATGGCTACCGAACCACTAACTACTCCTGCAAAATACTTAATAAAAAACAAAAATATGTTTAAGATTATCCCAACAATACCGCATAAGGTTCCATAGGATTTTCTATTCTTTGTATCATTAATATCTTTATTTTTTAAGAATATATTAGCTAAAATTGTTATCATTTTAATTTCTCCAATTCTGCTGTTACTTCTTCCCATTGCTGCATAAGTTCCATAATTGATTCATCTAAAGAGTCTATTTCCTCTTGAATCTTAGATAATTTTTCATAAGCTGATGCATTTGCTGGTTCTAGCAGCTCATCTTTTTTTATTAAAGCTTCATTTTCTACATTAGAAATGCTTTCTTCAAGCTTTGCAAGCTTTCTTTCTAGTTTAGATTTCTCCTTACCAGGATTATCATAATTTTTATTTTGTGTACTTTTAATAGTATTATCACCAAGATTAGCTGCTGTAGTAACAAAGGAAAATGGTGTTTTTCCAGACATCTCTTTTGCGTTTTGTGCAATACTTTCTGCTTCTTCTCTGGCTTTCTTCTCTATATATTCTTCATAACCAAAAGTGTAAAAATCTGTTCTTCCTTCTTCAAAAACCAAAAGTCGATTTGATATCTGCTTAATAAAATAACGATCATGGGATACAAATAAGATTGTTCCTTCATAATCCATCAGCATCTGTTCAAGAGTTTCTTTTCCCACAATATCCATATGATTTGTTGGTTCATCTAAAATTAAAAAATTAGGTCTTCTTTTTAATATTTTGCAAAGAGCAAGTCTAACTCTTTCTCCTCCAGAAAGCATAGATACTTTTTTAAAAACATCATCTCCTGAAAATAAAAATGCACCTAAATCATTTCTAATTTCTGTTTGTGTTAGTGTCGGAAACTCATCCCAATAATCGTCTATAACTTGTTTTTCACTTGTATATAGAGCCATTTGCTGATCAAAATATCCTATAGCAACTCTTAATCCTGTATGGAATTCTCCCGAAATAGAAGGTACCAGTCCAATAATCGTTTTTAAAAATGTAGACTTTCCTAGTCCGTTACCACCAATAATTCCTACCTTATCGCCTCTATTAATTGTAAGATTAATGGTAGATAATATCTTATCATAACCTACTCCAAGGTTCATAATATTTAGAACTTCTTTACCTGTTGTCTCTGAAGGCTGAAAATTTGCATGAAATGTTTTATTATCATATTTGTCAGGAACTTCCACAATATCCATATGTTCGATGGCTTTTAGCTTTGACCTTGTCATTGCAACCTTTGTTGGCTTGTTTTTGAACTTATCTACAATAGTTTGAAGTCTTGCTATCTCTTTTTGCTGCAGCTCGTAATCCTTTTGTTTCTTTTCATGTTCTTCTTTTTTTCTATTCATAAAGGATGAATAATTTCCCACATATCTTTTTGCCGTTCCATACTCAATCTCATAAACTACATCTGTAATATTATCCAAAAACATACGGTCATGAGACACTACAACTACTGCACGTTCATAATTTTTGAGGTAATTTTCAAGCCATTCTACAGTTGCAATATCCAAATGATTTGTTGGTTCGTCAAGAAGCAATATATCTGGTTTACTAAGAAGCATTCTAATAAATGCAATTCTTGTCTGCTGACCACCTGAGAACTGATTTAATGGTTTTTTCTTATCATCCTCTGTAAATCCGAATTTTCTAACCATTGTTTCAAATTCTTTTTCGTAATAATATCCACCAAGCATTCTAAAATGTTCTTCATATTCTGAATATCTTTTTATATTACGTTCTGTAGGGTCATCGTTCATCTTTGTAAGCCTGTCATCAAGCTCCTCTTTCATCTTTACCATAGGAATAAATACTTTTCTTATCTCTTCTTCCATAGAAATAGTATCATCTTCAAAGGTCATCTGTTTTAAGTAGCCTATAGTAGGAGTTCCAGATTTTGCGATAAAAATATCCTCATCACTATCTCTTTTTGTAAGCTCCACTTCACCGGAAATCAACTTAAGGAGTGTGGTTTTTCCACAGCCATTACGTCCTACAACCGCTATCTTTTCTGTACTTCTTATTTCAAAATTAATATCATGTAAAATGGTATCTGCAGCAAAGGCTACACATCCATTATTTATTTTGTATAACACTTAATCATCCTCGCTTTTGTTTTCAATACTTGTGATTATACCTAAAAAGGATATGATTTGCAACTTAGTAAAGAAGACGGAGTGC
>CAZNKR010000062.1:0-8796 GCA_964573715.1 uncultured Roseburia sp.
TTAGCAAGTTCATAAAAAGATTTCTCAAAGATCCTTATAGGAGTGAAGATACAGAATGGATTAGGAATTTAGCCGCAACGAAAGGATTTAGTATTAAAGAAAAATTGGCGGCGTTAAGTAAATTACTGTAACTATAACAAATATTGGAGGATCATGTAGAGATGCATGGTCCTTTTTGCAATATATGAGAGAGACGATAATATGTATGTGTTTTGTTCGAAGGCATTAGCAGATGCCTTAAATATCAAGAAAAATGAATTGCATAAAGTGTCCGCAGGTGTTCAGATTGATGATTTATACGCCTGGCATGGTCATATAACAAAGCTTAATGGAAAGAATACAATTATCCTAATGAATGACAGGACGATGTATTCTCTGATTTTCAGAAATGAATTGCCAAGGAATGCAGATAAGTTTGCAGAATTAGTCAAAGAAGCTATCCCATATACAATGGAAGTGGGTGGCTTCAATAAGCCTGAAATTGATAAGTATATGGCTGTTGTGGGTGAAATAATATTTGCAGAGAAAGCTGACAGGCAAATGACAGGTAACCTTACCAGAATGTTTCTTGATATGGAATATACCGGACATAGATGGCTGGAAGATGAGAGCATTCAGGCGGAACAGGCAGCGTTTGAAAACAATGGAATTAGGCGGCTGGGGAAAGAATATGTGAAGTCGTTTGAACGGATGCTGGATGAATTGGTTTTGTGGGTGTAATTAAATATGTTTACAGCAGGGGCAGCTGTGGGTTCATGCTGTAAACATATAGCAACTATGACGATAAATTGATAAATTGGGAATTATTCCTACGATTTCTGTTGAAAATGTTCGGATAAGGGAATATAATTAAATTGGTATTTTATATTTGGAGATGGCGATAAAAAGTATTGGAGGAAAGGGCAAACGGCCTTTATACAGAGATGGACTTTTTTTTACGAATACTGAGCTTCGGTGAAAAACTGAGTCAAAAGAAGATTTACTCAGAGCCAAGTTCGGAATGTAGAAAATTACATGAGTTTCAGGAAAAGCTGGATTCTTTATTAGCCGGAAAGAATTATGTAGCTAGAAGTGATTATTCGGAGCTGATTCCTGAATATAAAGAAACGATTGAATTCTTCAGGGTTTTGCAGAATAGCAAGATGCTGAAGCGTTATTGTGCCCAAAATGGATATGAAGAGAAAACGGTTCTTCATGTAATAGAATTGTATGATCATCTCGAAGAAAAGATAGATGAAGCAAATGAGTTGTTTATTAACCATCAAATGATGGCTGAGAAAGAATATCTCGATAATATTTTAAAGGATGTTGATCCAGTAATTATGCTTGATGAGGATCAAAGAAAAGTCATTCTCACAGACGAGGACTATTGCCTGGTTATTGCAGGAGCCGGAGCTGGAAAGACAACAACAGTAGCAGCGAAAGTTAAATATTTGGTTGAGAAGAAGGGAATAGAACCAAGAGATATTTTGGTGATTTCTTTTACAAATAAAGCTGTAGGAGAGTTGCGCGAAAAAATAAACAAGGATTTGCATATAGATTGTCCTATTGCAACATTCCATTCAACCGGAAATGCTATTTTGAGAATAAATGATCCTGAGCCACTGAATATCTTTGATGGATCAAAGCTGTATTTCCTTTTACAAGATTATTTTAAACAATCAATTCTTACAAATGAGGCATTAGTAAATAACCTCATTATGTTCTTTACGTCTTATTTTGAAGCTCCTTACGAAGGGGCTGATTTGAATGAATTCTTTAATAAAACTGCAAAGGCAAATTACACAACTATGCGAAGCGAATTAGATGAATTCCGCAGGGAGGTAGTTGATGCCAGAACAAAGAAGAAGATCACAATTCAAAATGAAGTGTTGCGTTCATATCAGGAGGTTCAAATCGCAAACTTTTTATACCTCAATAACATAGAGTATGAATATGAACCAATCTATCTATATAATATTACATTCTCAAGGAAGCCATATACTCCAGACTTTGTGATTAAGCAAGGGGATAAGGTGGCATATATTGAACACTTTGGTGTCACTGAAGATGGATATAATAATAGATTTTCAGAGGAAGAATTAGAGAGATATAAGCATAGTGTCAATGATAAAGTAAAGCTTCATAGAGACCACGGAACGACTTTAATCTATACATTTTCAGAATTTAAAGATAAGAGAAGTCTGTTAAAACATCTGCAGGAAAAGCTTGAGGCAGCTGGATTTGAATTAACTCCAAGATCAAATAAGGAAATCATGGATAAGCTTATTTCTTCTGAGGAATCTAGGTATGTACGTAAGCTTGTAAATCTGATTTGTAGATTTATAACGAACTTTAAGACCAACGGATTCGATGTGGATGAGTTTGATAGAATGTATCATTCTACAACCAACGTAAGATCAAAATTATTTTTAAACATTTGCCAAGACTGTTATCTGGAATACCAGAGATATTTGAAGGAAAAAAATGCTGTAGATTTTGAAGATATGATAAATGAATCTGCAAGAGTACTGCGTCAAGTAAAGGAGATGAAGGAGAAGCTTCACTTCAAATATATTATTGTAGACGAGTATCAGGATATTTCCAGACAGCGTTTTGATTTAACAACTGCTCTCTCAGGGGTTTGTGATGGAAAAATAATTGCTGTTGGAGATGATTGGCAGTCGATATATGCTTTCAGTGGTTCGGATATTTCTTTATTCACAAAATTCCAGGAAAAAATGGGATATGCGAAATTATTGAAAATAGTTCGTACATATAGAAATGCACAGGATGTTATTGATATTGCTGGAAATTTTATCCAAAAGAATCCGACACAGATTGAAAAACAATTAATCTCTCCAAAGACTATTGAGGATCCAGTAATAATTTACACATATGATAATTCATACAAACAAAGAGGCGATGATAGAAGAGGTGGAGCATTATACGCTACTGCTAATGCGGTAGAGACAGCGCTTGATCAAATCATTGAATATAACCGAAATGCGGGGAAGAAAGATGATGGATTGATACTTCTCCTAGGAAGATATGGATTTGATGGAGATTATTTAGAGCGTTCTGGTTTATTTGAGTACAAGACAAGAGGAAGTAAACTAAAATCGGTAAAATATCCTCAACTTGATATTACTTTTATGACAGTGCACATGGCAAAAGGTCTTGGATATGACAATGTAATTGTTGTAAACGGTAAAAATGAAACCTATGGATTCCCTTCAAAAATTGAAGATGACCCAGTTCTGTCTTTTGTTATAAAGGGTGATAATTCAATTGACTATGCAGAAGAAAGAAGATTATTCTATGTAGCGATGACAAGAACAAAGAATAGAGTATATTTTATTGCTCCAGAACAAAATCCTTCCGAGTTTTTATTAGAGATAAAGCATGATTATAAGAGCGTAGTGCTAAAAGGAAAGTGGAACGAGGAGGAGATAAAGCAGAATACAACAAGGAAAATTTGTCCGATATGTGGATATCCATTGCAGTTTAGATATAAGAATGCATATGGATTGAAATTATATATGTGTACAAATGACCAAGAAATGTGCGGCTTTATGACCAATGATATAAAAGCTGGAAAGCTGGCCATTATGAAGTGTGATAAGTGTCGTGATGGATATCTAATAGCAAAAAGTGCCGGAAATGGGTATTTTCTTGGATGTACCAATTATAAAAATGATAAGACCGGTTGCAATAACACAATAGGAACAAATGAGTATCTTACATTAAAAAATATCGAACCAGACTTTGCTGAGCCATTTGTTTCAGCAGTTTCGGTAATACCTGTGGAAGAGAAGAAAAAGCAAGAGGAGATAGTGCATCTTGAAGTAAAAAAGAGTGAAACTCCTATTGTAGAAAAAAAAGAAATTGTGACGGTTCCACAAAAGCTAGATGAGGTAATAGCTTCAGAAAATGCTTCTGGGGGGCTTACTTATAAAGGAAAAGAGCTGATGGAACTTGCAAGGAATACCATTAGTTGCTTGAGTCATATCAGTGAAAACTATTATTTCGGAATTTCGATTCTTATAAGTGTACTACGTGGGGGCAACAGGAAACAAATAGCAAAGCATAAGCTGAATGAAGTCGCTGAATACGGTATTTATGCTGACATGAGTAGAGATGACATGAGAGCAGTTGTTCAGTGGATGATTAATAATCATTATATGCTTAAGACAAAGGCAAAATATCCTGTTCTGCATCCAACATACAACGGAAATCATTTTGATGAATGTATTACAAAGAAGCAGATTAAAGATTTGAAAAAATATTTGGAAGACCCAAATAGAGAAGTGTTTGAAGAAGAGGATTCCGAAGACTAGAAAGGTTGTTGTGGGTGGTTGCTATGAGTAGCGATTCTAATTTTGAAAAAGATTATATGGACGACTCCTCTTGGAATAATCTGTTTGAAATGGCAGAAAATTATGAAGAGATGGAGGATGTTCCGGTCTATGAAAATGTAAACTTTTATGAGAATTCCTCTGTGAGAGATGAAAGATATCATACACCGGAGGAAGCTTTGAAAGTTCTATTTGGATATGATTCTTTTAGACCGGGGCAAAAAGAAGTTATCGAAAGCATTTTATCAGGAAAAGATGCTTTTGCTGTTATGCCAACTGGCGCGGGCAAGTCCGTATGTTATCAGATTCCAGCAATGCTATTGCCAGGAATTACTCTAGTAATATCGCCATTGATTTCTTTGATGCAAGATCAGGTAAAAGCCTTGAATGAGGCTGGCGTTTCAGCTACATTTATCAATAGTGCGCTTTCGGAAACCGCTTATTTTGAAACAATAAGAAAGGCAAAGCAAGGCTTATATAAAATAATATATGTGGCTCCAGAGCGACTTGTAACTGACGGTTTTCTTGAGCTAGCGCAAAATGTGTGTATATCTATGATTACAGTGGATGAAGCTCATTGTATTTCTCAGTGGGGACAAGATTTTAGACCTAGTTATATGAAAATCGTCGGATTTGTAAGAACGCTTGCAAATAGACCAATTCTAAGTGCGTTTACAGCTACTGCAACTGAGACAGTTCGGGATGATATTGTTTGTACCTTAGGACTCAATAAACCTTACATATTAGTAACAGGTTTTGATAGAGACAATTTATTCTTTCAGGTAGATAAACCAAGAAATAAGGACGAGTATGTATTAGATTATATTTCAAAACATCCAAATGTTAGTGGCATTGTATATTGTGCGACAAGGAAGAATGTTGACAAGTTATATGATTTGCTTAAGGACAGAGGAGTATCTGTAGCTAAATATCATGCTGGAATGGGGCAGACAGAAAGAAAAAAGATGCAGGATGACTTCGTGTTCGATTACACAAGTATTGTTGTTGCAACGAATGCTTTTGGAATGGGAATAGATAAGTCTAACGTGCGTTTTGTAATTCACTATAACATGCCACAAAGTATGGAGAATTACTATCAGGAAGCTGGAAGAGCAGGAAGAGATGGATTAGATTCCAAATGCATCCTATTGTTCTCGCCTCAAGATATAGTCATCAATAGATTCTTGCTAGACCATAAAGAAATGTCAGATTTAGATCCAGTTGATAGGGAAACTGTTAAAGAGCGAGATACAAAACGTCTCCAGATAATGGAGAGATATTGTTATACAACAGAGTGCCTGCGCAATTATATTCTTAAGTATTTTGGTGAGAATCCAGAAAAACCATGTGAAGATTGTGGAAATTGTCTGCGTGAGTTCGAAACATTGGATATGACAGATGCAGCTAAGAAAATAATTAACTGTGTATATGAGGCAAAGGGGCGATATGGCAAGGGAATAATCATAGACACTGTTGCAGGAGCAAAAACTGCGAGGTTAGAGGAAATCGGTGCAACAGATTATAAATCATATGGTGCTCTTTCCGCATTCAATAAGAATTTGCTTAAGAGATTAATTGAGCAATTGGTATTAGAAGGATATCTCTTGGTTGGAGATTATCAGGTTATTAAACTTGGTGATATCTCGGAATTGAAAAATCCGGAGACAAAGGTCCTGGTAAAAATAACAGATGAAGACAAGCTCCCGGAGAGGACGACCAAGGTAAAGAAGGTCTCAAAGGGTATGGAATCCCTTACATCAGCAGGTTTCAAGCTGTTCGACAAGTTAAGAGAACTTAGACTTGAGATTGCAAGAGAAGAGGGGATGCCACCATATATCATTTTTAGTGATAAAACACTTATTGATATGGCAGCAAAGGTTCCTTCTTCAAAAAGCGAAATGTTAGCAGTTTCTGGCGTTGGAGAAAATAAGTACATCAAATATGGAGATAGATTTTTGGGATTAATTGGAAAAACAACCGAAGACTATCCGGAGTTAATAAAAACAAAAGAAAATGCAGAGCGGTCTACAGTATCTGTGTCTAAAATAAAAAAGAAGAAAAAGGCGGGCAAGGAAGAATTCTATTTACTGCAGGAGGAAGCAGATAAATATCAATACACTGACTATTTGTATATCTCAGAAATCAGAGATGAAATAAATCGTATTTGTGTCCGTGAGAATGTTAAGAAGCTTCCAGCAACGCGACTTACAGAGATTTTGGTGTCGGAGGACGTAATTAAGGAAAAAGAAGACGCAGGAAAATACGCAAAAGCTCCTACCGAAAAGGGCAGTCAGCTTGGTGTAAAAGTGATTGATAAGGTTAGCGAAAAGGGAAACGCATATACTGTGCTTCAATATCCAATAGGAATTCAGAAAATGTTGGTCGAGAGCTTTATTAGCGAAGAAAAACAAGGAGAAGAAGAAACTGAGCTAATGGCAGAAAGTGCCTGGCTTGCCCAAAAGCGTGAGGAACATGCAGGGGCATATATGCCTTGGACTGATGAAGAAGATAGACGGTTAACCAATGAGTTTAAGAGTGGTCAGTTTAGTACTCGGGAGTTATCCGAAATTCATGGTAGAACATCAGGGGCCATTAGGGAAAGGTTAAAGAGATTAAAGCTAATAGAGTAAGTAATAGAGTTTATAGTGTGTTGTTGATTTTGTGGAGGACATAACATGGAATATTTAACAACAGCAGAGTTTGCAGAAAAATGGGGAATCTCTCAAAGAAGAGTTGGAATATATTGTAAAGAAGGCAGGCTGGAAGGCGCTATGATAAAAGGAAAAACATGGTTAATTCCTGCAGACGCCAAGAAGCCTGAGGATCCAAGAAAGACTAAAAAGAACGCAGAATAATGCTGTTTTGATAGAGAGAAGGTGAGATATTGGCTGAGCTAATAATCGATAAGAATTATTATAATAAACTTGATATAGAAGGCTTTTCAAAAATGATGAGCTCTCCTTCATATTGCTATAAATTCTATTGGCTTGAAGCAATTGTACAGCTGATATCTGCGAATAGAACAGAGGCTACATATGATGAAATTATAAATAAAATGATTGCAAATGCTTGGTTCCCTGTTCAGGAATATCATATCCATTTAAGCGGGATTTATGGAGATGGAGATGTAAAGGATAATCTTGAAAAAGCAGTTTCTAGATTATATGAACTAACTCAGTTACCAAGTAATGCTAATGAAATACAGATTATGAACAAATTAGCTGAGCTTTCTGATGATAAGGAGCTACATTCATATAAGACGGAACTTACAAAAAATGTTCCATACAAAGCCTTGTCAGGGTTTGCAAATAAAGGAACGGAAAAGATAAATCTGGAGAGTAGTGCCGGTAGAATGATAGCTTACTATAATAAGCTTAGTGGTTCAGAACTCTTGCTGCCATATACATTTGGTGATGATAAAAGTTTGAAAAAGGTTGTCACATTCAATGATGGCTGGATTCAGATGATTCAAGATAATATGGTCTCAATTATTGGATGGATAAAGTATGAGAAGATTAAGTGGTTGCAGAATAATAACCCAGAAGTCCCGGGGATTGTATATAAATTAGCTCAAGATGATGAGAAAGCAAGAAAGCTGGATAATGTAAGAAAACTTTGGGATGCAATCCTTGAAATACGTCCGGTAAAAAATGTATTTATGGATGGTGACATAAACAGAGAAAGTTATGCAGTAGATCACTTTATTCCAAGAAACTTTGTCATGAATGATGAGTTGTGGAATTTAATGCCGATGGATCCAATCCAGAATATAAAGAAAAATAAGAAGCTTCCGGTGTGGGAAGATTATTTTGGTCAGTTTGCAAATAATCAATTTATGATGTATGAAATGATATTTGAAAAACCAGGATTACTAAAGCTGTATAAGCAATGTTATAAAGACAATTTGCATTCAATTTGGGCTGTACAGGAATTATATCGAAAAGGAAACTCTGCTGATGAGTTTATGTGCATCTTGGATAAAAATATGCATCCTGTATATGACTCTGCAAGAAGGCAAGGGTATGATATTTGGAATGTTTCATAAGGGGGCGACACAATGAAGGTGTATAACAAATTAGTTCGAGATAAGATACCTGAAATAATAGAAGCTGATGGCAAGGAATGTAAGACTCGTATCTTATCCAATGATGAGTATATTGCTGCACTTGAAGCAAAGCTGAATGAAGAAGTTGCTGAGTATCAAGTAGATAAAAACCTTGAAGAGATGGCAGATGTGCTTGAAGTACTTCAGGCAATATGCACTGCAAGAGGGTATTCAATGGATGAATTAGAGGCTATGAGAGCTAAGAAGGCTGAAAAACGCGGTGGATTCAGAGAGAAGATATTTTTAGAGTATGTGGAGGAGAAAATGTAGATGGCAGAATGTATATATTCAAACAGTGTTAGGAAGCTTTACACTCAAATACTCTGGTTCTGTAATCAACAGTTCATTTTGAAT
>CAZNKR010000063.1:0-8671 GCA_964573715.1 uncultured Roseburia sp.
TTATTTATTTTGACTATATGGAGAGAGAATAAAGGCTTATAGTGTGACGGTCTATCCCCAATCCCCAGCTTGCTTACGCATAAGACGAGAAAAAGCAGACTGCTTATCGCTGCCTGCTTTTCCTGTCTTACGCTCTGAAATTGTACTGTTAGTTATACTGAGAACTGTACTTTATAGCTGCTATCTGGAATTATTTATATTCAATTCTGTGGTGGCTACATATCTCTTGTTCTCTATAGCTGATTTGGAAATTGTTGCTATATGATACGGATAAAATCAAGCTGGTATAGCTAGAAATCACCTGCTTTTTTGATCTTCTTTCTTGTTCCTGCTTACAATATCCTCGCCCTTATCCCTACACTTCCATAATGCCATAGGATGATTTCTGATATTTATAAGTTCCGTTCCATCTTCAAATATGAGTTCTGGACAATATACTCCTTGTGAAAAGCTATACCAGAATAGTTCCTCATCCTTTGTGGGAATTAACACCTTTTCAAGATAGCTCCTTACATCTGCCTGTACTGGCTCTAACATAAAATGCTCTCCCCTACGAAGTACCGGATTCAAATCACGTTTAATTTGCTGTGCCGATATTTTTCCCACATTGTCAAAAGCAAATTCCTTTGGTGGATGCTCTGCTCCGATTGCGCTGTAATATACCGTACATTTACGAAGCATTTCTTTTTCATTATCATTAAATAGATCTCTTTGAACCATATTGTACATATCATATAAGTCCCTTGGAGCAGTCCTTGAAAGAAGTGCCACTGTTTTCGCAGCAAATATTTCTAATGGTGCTACAGATAATACAGTAAATTCCTGCTCGTCCCATGGCAGCCTTACACTTCTTCTATCCACTGGGAGTACATGACATCGAAGCATATAATTTATCTCCATCTTCAGATTGTCTTTTACGCCGCCGAAATTGATATACTCATATACAAATGAATCCAATGCATGATGATTCTTTGATTTTGTACTTAACTGATAGCCATTTGCAGTCATATACTTACTGATTTTTTCAGTAATAACCTCTCTGTCTGCAAGCATATCTTCTCGTTCAATACTTCTGCAATAATCCAGATCAATATCTACAGAAAGTCTTGGTAAGTCAAATATTGTAAGATTTATCGCTGTTCCACCTTTTAACGCAATAGACTTTGATAATAATTCATCACTTTCCATAAATCTCAGGACTTCCGCCAATCTGCAAACCTTTTCCAAAGTATCTCTTGGAAATCCAAGTTCCTTAGCTTTTCTGCCAAGTGTCATTTTGTCAGGTATCATTGATAGTCTCCTTTCTCAATTAGTTTTTCTATGGTAGCTGGTGCATATAATTTCCATTTCTTATGATAAACATTGTTATCATAATTCTTCATCAGGTATCTTTTTGTAGAAGATGATTTTCTTTTGCATTCTGTAAAAAAATCTTCTGAAAATGAAAATTCCTTCAGATTTTCAAACAAATATCCACATTTCTGATATAAAAAACCATTGTCACTGTTTTCTAAACAGGCAAGCATCTTTTTTTCATCTAATCCCGGTATTAGGGCGATGCATCGTAGCACTTCCTCAAGTCCTGCTATTTTTTCAAAATCACGAATACTGTCCACCACCGTCTGTTCTATAGATGTAGCACATATTTGATTCTGTCGTATCACATCAATGCCTTGCTTTCTTTCCACCCTGTGATAGATTACTCCGTCATATTCAAATTCCGTGAATCTTTTAGCTGTTGCAACATAGCATTCATAAAACACCTGATTCCCATATCCATATACTTCAAATGCTGAATGATGTGAAAGGCAGGCATCCGGAAACATTTTTGACGCAAGCTGATACCTTGAAAGTACCGGCTGTCTTGTTTCTATGCTGATTACAGCATAAAAATCTTTTTTTACCTTTTCAATCAATCTTTTTTTCTGGTATTCATAGATTAACATATTGGCTGCGGCAGGTGACTCTACAAGATTTACTAATTGTTCTCTCGTAAAACATCCCAATTCCAATAGTTTTTCATAGTACTTCATTTCACATCACCTTAATTTTAATTTTTGCACGGTCTATTAGTTTTTCCTAATAGATTGTGCATTTTTTGATATTTCTGTTTTAATAGTATCACAGTCTATCAGTTTTTTCAAATAGATTGTGCATTTTTTTATACGATTACTAAAATCCCAATGACAAATCTAACAGGTCATTTTCCTCTGGCTCAATTGCTTCCATACCCTGCTCATCTGTATCATTTCTCCCTTCTCTTTCCATAATCTGTTCAATAATTCTTTCTTGATTTCATTTATGGCATTCTGCTCCAGAATCGCCTTATTCAGCGATTTAATATAGCTGACGAACTTTTCCTCAGTGCTTATATCCACACCTTCAAAAGTTAAATTCATTTAATGCTTACCTTCTTTCTACACAGCTCATGCCATGTAGGTGTGCTTTTATCCCATTTGCCCGCACACATAAAAATTACTCTTACTCGCTCCACCTTCATTTTTCAATCCTTCGGCACTCATCGCAAGTTCATTTGTTTTCCCTCAAGTATCTGAACCGGAATTTTCACTATATCTGTAATTGATCTAAAAAACAGATTGCTATTATTTAATGAACAGATTAAAAAAATCCGCTAACGCAGCGGATTTTTTGCATCTACTTTAAATTATAAATATCTTTTTGGAATATCTACTTCAGATTATAAATACTTTTTAAGAGTATCTACTTTATCAAGCTTCTCCCATGGCAAATCAAGATCGTTACGACCAAAATGTCCGTAAGCTGCTGTTTGCTTGTAGATTGGTCTTCTAAGATCAAGCATTTTAATAATTCCAGCTGGTCTTAAATCAAAATTCTCTCTTACAATTTCAACAATCTTGTCATCTGCAAGCTTTCCAGTTCCGAAAGTATCAACCATTACTGATGTTGGATAAGCTACACCAATAGCATATGAAAGCTGTATTTCACATTTGCTTGCAAGTCCTGCTGCAACAATATTCTTTGCAACATAACGTGCTGCATATGCTGCTGAACGATCAACCTTTGTACAATCCTTGCCAGAAAATGCTCCACCGCCGTGACGTGCATATCCACCATAGGTATCTACAATAATCTTTCTTCCTGTAAGGCCGCTATCTCCGTGTGGTCCACCAATAACAAATCTTCCTGTAGGATTTATAAAGAATTTTGTTGTATCTGTAATTAATTCCTGTGGTAAAATGGCATCAAATACATATTTCTTGATATCCTCATGAATTTGCTCTTGAGTAACATCTTCATCATGTTGTGTTGACAATACAACCGCATTAAGATGTACCGGCTTACCGTTTTCATCATATTCAACTGTTACCTGAGTTTTTCCATCTGGACGTAAATATTTTAATGTTCCATTCTTTCTAACTTCTGTAAGCTTTCTTGCAAGCTTATGAGCAAGAGCGATTGGATATGGCATAAATTCTTCTGTTTCATTTGAAGCATAACCAAACATCATACCCTGATCTCCAGCTCCAATTGCATCAAGCTGTAAATCTGTCATTGTATTTTCTTTTGCTTCTAACGCCTTATCAACTCCCATTGCAATATCAGCTGACTGCTTGTCTAATGTAACCATTACTGCACATGTATTTGCATCAAAGCCATATTCTGCATTTGTATATCCAATCTCTTTAACTGTATCTCTAACGATTTTTGGGATATCAATATTAGCTTTTGAAGTAATTTCTCCCATTACCATTACAAGACCTGTAGTTGTACATGTTTCACAAGCTACACGGCTCATTGGATCTTGTGCCATAAGTGCATCTAATACTGCGTCTGAAATGGCATCACACATTTTATCTGGATGACCTTCTGTTACTGATTCGGATGTAAATAATAATTTTTCCATAGTGTTCTCCTTCTTGAGTTTATGTTGTTTGAATTTCTCTTTGTATGCTTTTTAGTCATATTTTCAAATAAAAATAGTCCACACAATGTGCGGACTCGACTTTCAAGGTAAATCAAATCCTCTTATTGTTCGATTATTCGCTCAGGTTGGCACCTTCCTATTGGGGTTGCCGGGTTTCACAGATCCTTATATCTCCACCGCTCTGAATAAGAGAAATTCATATTAAATTGTATAAACTGTATAATATATGTATTCCATAAATATGTCAACATATATTTTGAATTATTTTTTCTATATTTTAACAAAACTTTATTTGTAAAAACATCTTAGTCTAAAGTTTATTATGACTGTCTTAAGTATTATCCGACTAAAAGTTTAAACTTTTGTATTTCCTTGTCATTTACAACCACTTCAATCTTTGCGCCTAACCCTCTAAGTTTTTCTGGGAAGCACTCGTAACCTCTTTGGATATAATGAATGTCCTCTACTACTGTAAATCCATCCGCTGCTAATCCGGCTATAACTAGTGCAGCTCCAGCTCTTAAATCAAGGGCATTTACTGTTGCACCAGTATATTTTTCTACACCTTCTATTACTGCAACATTGCCTTCAACCTTTATGCTAGCACCCATTCTAACGAGCTCATCAACATATTTGAAACGATTTTCAAAGATACTCTCAACTACTGTACTAGTACCTAAAGCAAGTGCTAGTGCCACTGATATCTGTGGCTGCATATCTGTTGGAAAGCCTGGATATGGAAGGGTTTTAACCTGTGTTGAAGTAAGCCTGCCATTGCCTATAACTCTAACTGCATCATCATATTCTTCTACGCTACAACCAATCTCATATAGCTTAGATGTAATAGCCTCTAAATGTTTTGGTATAACATTTTTAACTAATACGTTTCCTTTAGTAACAGCTGCTGCAAACATGAATGTTCCAGCTTCTATCTGGTCAGGAATAACGGAATATTCTGTACTATGAAGCTTCTCAACGCCTTTTATACGAATAACATCTGTACCAGCGCCCTTAATGTTTGCACCCATACTGTTAAGCATATTGGCAACATCAACGATATGTGGCTCTTTTGCCGCATTCTCAATAACTGTGCTACCCTCAGCAAGACAAGCTGCAAGCATAACATTAATAGTAGCCCCTACTGATACAACATCAAAGTAAATATGACTGCCACGAAGATTTTTGGCATATGTCTTTATCATACCATGCTCAATCTTTACATCACTGCCTAATGACTTAAAGCCTTTGATATGCTGGTCAATAGGTCTGCTTCCAATATTACATCCGCCAGGCAAAGTAACCTCTGCGCTCTTAAACTTGCCCAACAATGCTCCAATTAAATAATATGAAGCTCTAATCTTTTTAATATATTCATTATCCGCATGTACTGAAGTGATAGTCCTGCCGTTAATTTTAACACAATGTCTGTTAACTCGCTCTACAATAGCTCCAATTTCTGCTATAGCATCGATTAACACATTAATGTCTCTAACATCTGGCAAATTGTCTATTGTAACAGTTTCGTCAGCCATAATAGCTGCCGCAAGGATACCCAGTGCCGCATTTTTAGCGCCACTAATTTCAACTTCACCAATTAAAGGACTTCCACCTTTAACAATGTATTTATCCATCATACACCTCTAATATTCAATTAATAATATATAAAAACCAACATTTAAATTCTAGTAAATCAGTGAATACCCAATAATCTGTATCCAGTGAATAATTTCAGCAAAAAATCTTTGATAAAAAAATCAAGGTATGTATTTAAGCATACATACCTCAATTATAACATATCTTTTTCATTTGTAAATCACTAATATAAATAATCCAATGGATTTACTCTAACACCATTGACATGTATTTCAAAATGTAAATGTGGACCAGTACTGTTTCCAGTATTTCCACTAAGGCCAATTACCTCACCTTGAGATACCGACTGACCATATGTTACATACAATCTGCTAAGATGTGCGTATCTTGTCTGTTTGCCATCAGGATGATTAATAAGAATGGTGTATCCGTAGCTTCCATTCCATCCAGCTTCAACAACGTATCCTGAACTAGATGCCATTACAGAGGTGCCTGTTGAGCATGCATAATCAATTCCACCATGAAGTCTTCCCCATCTAGTACCATAAGTAGATGAAATATATCCTGCTGAAACTGGTCTAATAAATGTAGGAGGTGTAAGTGTACCAACCTCTACCACTCTAGCAACCGCTTCTTTTGAAACCTTTTGGGCTAGTACTTCTACATTACTCTTTACTCCATCTCTGTACTCAACCTTTGCAACAACCTGTCTGTAACCTGTTGAGCCTTCATTGATAACATTGGAATAAGTAGTGTACATATTGTCATTTTTAATATATTCAACTGGTAAGTCGTAATCTTCTTCATACTGCTTTTGTTCAACCACTATAACTGAAAGTTCTGGTTCAGGAACAGTAACTGTAATAAGATCACCAATTCTAATATAATTTTCTTCTGAATAATCTGGATTCATAGCTAATAGTTCTTCCAGTGTAAGATCAAACTGTGTCGCTATCCCAGAAAGTGTATCCCCTGCAGCAACTTCATATATCTTGTTTGATTCTTTTTCCTTAGTAACCAGTTCTGTTGCCTCTTCTAATGTCATTATATGCGAAGATGGCACATATGTTTCTGTTATATCTATATTCTGCTCAAAACTTATCTTTAATATGTGGTCTGGTTCACTAAAAATTTCTGCTTCACTTGCAGTTTCCTCTGTAGCTTGTCCATCTACTGCCAACATAACATTATCTGTGTATTTTGCAAGGATATCTGCTCTAACAATATCATAAGATATCTCGGCAAAACGTGAACTCTCATCATTAAATAAAACAGTATCAAAGGAATCTTCTGTATCATACTTAGACTTAGCTGCCTGTAATAGATTAGCAACATCCTCTGCCGAAGCCAATGTAATAGTAAGACCTTCAATGTCTACAACATATGCCTGCTGCTTAGTTTCAACTGTAGATTCTTTTAAAACATTATATATAGCTGTCTTAAGTTCATCAACGCTATTTGCTTTTCCAAACACATCATCCTGCTCAAAAAATTCAAGCTGGCTGTCAATATATACTGTATCTTGGCTATTACTTTCAATATTTGCTCTTGCTTCTAAATATGCTGCATTTGCAGCCCCCATATCCTCTGAAACTCCAACCTTAATTCCATTTAGTTCTACTACATATAATTTATCATCTTCACCTGGCTTCATAAACCATGGAAATGCAATAATCATTAATAAAGCTACTACGTATACCGATGCGATATAGGTAATACGTATGCGCTTACCATATCTGGTAAACTTCTTCATAAAAACCTCCGTCTGCTATGGGTATCACAAAACTCTTATCCAAATTTCGTAATACTTTGTAACATTTTTGTAACATTTTGTATTGTACCAATAACAGTTGAAAAAGTAAAGAGGTTTACAACCTTTTTACAATATTTTCTATTGTTTCTTCCACGCTACAGCCTGCTTCATCTACAATAATATCAGCATATTTTTCGTACAAAGGAATTCTTTCATCATATAGAGCTTTAAGATTTTGTCCTTCCTTTAATACTACTCCTCTTCCTTTGAGATTTCCTAATCTACTATCAATTGTTTCAAAATCAACCTTAAGGTAAACAACCGTTCCTATATTTTTCAAATGCTCCATCGCTTCTTTTCCATATACAACACTTCCGCCTGTTGCTATTACAGTCTTATCGCACTCTATTTCACTATTAACTCTGTTTTCAATGGCAATAAATCCGTCAACTCCCTTAGCTGTAATTATTTCTTTTAATAGCTTTCCCTCTTCCTGTTGAATTACTATATCCGCATCTAAAAATTTATATCCAAGTATCTTAGCTAAAATAACTCCAGCTGTACTCTTTCCCACTCCAGGCATTCCAATTAAAACTATATTATTTTTCATAGGTTAACTTCCAGCTTTCTTCACAAATTAATATTGAACAAAAAAATAAATCTATTGTTTAAAATTTAATATATCCACGCAAGATTATATACTTGATTTATCATCTTGTCAAAAGCTGTACCCGATTTGACTTTTTTATTTTAAGGCTATATAATCAAGGTTACTGTAACCTTAGACCAATAATGCTTTTTATTATTTTTATAAACAAGAGGATCTTTTATGAGAGGAAAAGCCAGAAAAGAGGATCTTTTTAAGATTCCAAACATACTTTGCTACATCCGAATAATACTTGTACCTATTTTTATTATTCTATTTTTACACAAGTGGTACTGGCAGTCAGCACTCATTGTGATTGTAGCCTCCATTACTGATATTCTAGATGGTTGGATAGCAAGAACTTTCAACATGATTTCTGATTGGGGAAAATTCATAGATCCTTTAGCTGATAAGCTTATGCAGTTCGCCATGCTTGCAGTAACTATTATGAAGGTCCCATATGTACTAATTCTAGTTATAGTATTTGTCCTAAAAGAAGCTATTTTACTTATTGTCGGCTTATATATTTATCATAAAGGACGCAATCTTGACGGTGCCATTTGGTGTGGCAAGTTATGTACCGTGGTTTTAGATATTTCTATGCTAGTACTTATTGCAGTTCCTGAATCTTGGTGTACTGACAAATTAACCTTTGGACTTATAGGTTTGGTTCTTGCATTTATGGGATTATCCTTTGTGGTATATCTCAACGAATACAGAAAATTATATATAATAATGAAAAAAGAACGTGATAATTAATCGCGTTCTTTTT
>CAZNKR010000064.1:0-8337 GCA_964573715.1 uncultured Roseburia sp.
TATTATTGACAATGCATAATTCATTATGATAGTATATAAATTGTCGTTAGACATTAAAAAAGTAAACCTTTTGAAAATGTCAGATGATAAAAACTTAATGATTTAGTAAATAGATGATGCAAAAAAGCAATTGACCGGCAATTTAAGAATGAATATAATAATCAAAAAGGTAAACTTGTAGAAATATAAGGACGCAAAGCTAGAAGTCTAAAGCAGATAAGCACAAATAGTTTGGTCTCAATGATACATGATAAGTTTCATTGTGACTTTTTTAGGAGAAAAAGATTATGGAAATTTTTGATTTATCAAAAATATATAAGGGACAAAAAGTACTAGATATAAAAAAACTGCATATTGATGAAGGTCGAATATATGCAGTTGTAGGGGAAAACGGAGCTGGAAAAACAACATTATTTAGAATTTTAGCAGGTTTGATTCTTCAAACAAACGGAACTGTAGAATTTTCCAATGTAAATGAACGTATAGGGGTAATGATTGAGACGCCAGCGATAGAACTTAATATGACTGCTGAAGAAAATTTACGATGGGTATCAAAGGTGTATGGGAAAGAAAAATGTCAAGATATAGAAAAAATACTGGAATTAGTTAAATTAAATGGAGATAATAAGAAAGTAAGAACATTTTCATTAGGGATGAAGCAACGATTGGGAATTGCAATGAGTTTAATACACAATCCCAATATTCTAATTTTAGATGAACCTATGAATGGACTAGACCCACTTGGAATGCTCGAGTTAAGAAATAATTTGTTAGAAATTAACAAAAACGGAACAACAATTATCCTGTCAAGTCATATTTTAGAAGAAGTTTATAAATTAGCAACAGATTATATCTTTATTAAGAATGGTCAAATAATTCAGGTTAATAGACTTGAAGATATGGAAAAAACAGAAAAATATAATTATAAAATATTAACAAGTGACGATAGGAAGACAATGCAGATTTTGCAAGAAAAGTTTGCATGCGAAGTACAACCTGAAAACATAGGATTAATTTTCAGTATGAAAAGTGACAAAATTATCAGCTTATCAAAAAGTTTGGCCGACGAAAAAGTGTACATTATTGAATTGACCAAGAGGGAGTTTGATATCGAGGCATACTATATGGAGGTAATTGGTACATAATGAGAAATATTATCAAATCGGATTTTTATTATCAATGGAATAATAAAAAAATATATATTTATGCTGTGGTGTTTATGCTTGTGTATATATTAGGAACTTCAATAGGAAATATAGAATGGGCTTCAAACCAGACACTATACAGTGTTATTAAAATAATGATAAATCAACAGTATATGATGATAATGATTGTGCTATTAGGAATAACTTGTTATTATCAAGGGAAACTGTTTGAAAATAGATTTCTTATGTATCAGATTATAAGTCATGGTAGAAAAAAGCCTGTTTTTTCAAAATATATTGTACAAACGTTTTTTAATATTGTTTTTTTAACAGGTTTAATGTTATGTTCACTAACAATATTATGTAATGTTTATCAAATACGGATTCAAGTGGATATAAATGTATTAGGTTTTTATCTATTATTTATATTGTTGATAATGCGATATACTGTGAGATTAATCACTATGGTTTATTTTTTTAAAAATGGAATAATAGCAGGTATTGCTACCTGGCTTATTGTTGTTGCAGAGTGGGTTCCACTTTTAATCGGTCAAGAATACACTATTATTAAGCTTGTTAATATTTCTAGATTATTTTTGCCAGGGCAAATAAATTCGTTGACCATGGGGCAGAGTTTTGCAGAAGTTTTACCATATATTATTATTACAACATTTATTGAATTAGGAGTTGAGATGATTTGCATTTGTAATAAGAAAGAAATGCTTTAGCGGGCACAATATCACATAAGTGAGTTTACAAATATATTATGAAAACAAGGAGATTATATTATGAAAACATGGAAAAAACCGGAAGTAAGTAAAACAAATCAGGAATTAACAATTTTAACAGAAAATGAAGCAAAAGAAGTAGATGGTGGTTGGAAAATTGGTGCTTGTCTAATGGTTGGTGCCGGCGGTGATATGACAAAGTTGAAGTCAGGTGTTTTTATGGGATTATGTTATGTAGTTGGTATTTAAGCAAAAGATGATTTAAATAATGAAACTTAGTGATATTGTGCATTTTCATTATTTGAGTGTATTGTATGAGGTGATTTGAATGAAAAAATATTATATGAGTAAATTCAATGAATTATATTATTGCGATGAAGAAAATAAATACATTCTATTTAATTCAAATATATGTAATTGGATGTCATTTGACGAAATTGGAAAGCAAATATATATAACATTAGAAAATAATGATGACATAAGAAGTTCTTGCAATATTTTGATGAAAGAGTACAATGCAGAACATAACGAAATTTATTCTGATGTTTTGGAATTCTATATTAAATTAAAAACAAACAGATTTTTGTATGAAAAAGAAAATGTAGAGAACGTAGATACTGAAGTTGCACAAGAATATATAGATAAATATCCTTATAATGTCATGATGGTTTCAGTAACGTCAGCGTGTAATTTAGATTGCGTTTACTGTTACAATAAAGAAATACGGTGTAATAGTTTAAAGTGTGAATTATCCTGTGAAGAGACAAAGATTGAAAGTATGTTAAAACAATTCAAACAGGATGGTGGTATCGGCGTACTATTTACTGGTGGAGAGCCATTATTATATAAAAAATTGCCACAATTATGCAGTTGCGCACAAAAAGTCGGATTAAAAACAAAAATAATTACTAATGCTACAAGATTGCATTGTACACCTAATCTCGAAGATATCTTAATGTATGTAGATGATATAACTTTGAGTCTAGATAGCTTTGACCAGAAGGAATTGCGAGAATTATGGAATGTTACAGATGTAAATTTAGACGATTTAGAAAAAGGATTGAAGCGTTTAAACAAATATTCACGTGAAAAGAAAAAAATGAACGTAATAATTTCTCCTATTGTTTCCAAAGTTAATCAGAATAGTTTGGCTCAGGTTATAAAAAAAGTAAGAGAATTATTGCGTGATTGTGTATTAAAAATAGAACCTACAAAATATATGCAAATCGGGAAAAAATGCGATGATTTTCTTTCGATTTCAGAAGAAGAATATATAAGCACATATATTAGCGCATGCACAAAAAATGGAATGGAAGGAGAAAAAATCTATCTGAGTGCATTAACTCATAATGGTAAATACTATCCATATCCAATAAAAAATAAATTTTTGTGTAAACCTTCTTTTTTTATAAAAGAGGATGGGGATGTTTTTCCATGTCAAAATCTTTTAGATAATAAGTATTTTTTAGGAAATGTCAACAAGAACTCATATAAGGAAATTAATGATAATTTTATTTCTATTATGGAAAAAGAATCTTTGATAAAATATTCAGAATGTAGGGACTGTAGTTTTAAATATATATGTCCATATAAAGGCGGAATATGTAGACCTAAAGAAGAGGATTGTAAAAAAAGATTATTAAAGGTAATGTGCGCAAGCATTAAATAGAGGGATAAGATATGAAATACTATTGCATAAAACAACACGACATCACAGACTGTGGTGCTGCCTGTCTTGCAACCATCTGCAAACAGAACGACTACAAAATAGGCATTACACAGATTCGTGAAGTCGCAGGAACAGATAAACAGGGAACAAACGCATATGGTGTAATAAAGGCAGCAGAGCAGCTAGGCTTTAGTGCAAAAGGTGTAAAGGGAAATAAGGAAGCTTTCTTTTCAGAGTTTCCCTTGCCTTGCGTTGCTCACGTAATTGTTGATGGTGGTCTATTACACTATGTGGTGATACATAAAATTACAAAAAAACAGGTGATTATAGCTGACCCAGGTGTGGGAATTGTAAAACTCACTCCTGAAAAATTTTTTGGAGAAGTTCACGAGGAGGGAAAACCACCAAAATATCAATGGAGCGGCGTTTTGATTCTGCTTGTGAAGAATGAAACATTTAAGAAGGGCGATGAAACAAAAGGTTTGTTCAGTCGCTTTTTTCATTTATTGCTACCGCAAAAGAAACTACTGTTACATATCTTTGTAGCATCTTTGGCATATACAATTCTTGGAATCGTAGGAGCTTTTTATTTTAAGGAGTTAATAGACAGCGTATTACCTGATGGCTTAAGAAAAACATTGATGACTTTGTCTATCGGTGTAATTCTGCTAAATGTATTTAAGGTTATCTTAAATGCATTTCGTTCGCATTTATTGCTGTATTTAAGTCAAAAGCTGGATATTGCACTGCTTCTTGGCTACTATCGTCATGTCATTGAACTGCCTATGGACTTTTTTGGAACCAGAAAGGTCGGAGAAATTATTTCAAGGTTCAATGATGCCGGAAAAGTGCGTGACACCATATCAGGTGCTACCCTTACCATTATGATAGATACCCTTATGGCAGTGGCAGGAGCTATTATTCTATATATGCAGAATGCAAAGCTGTTTGGCATTACTTTAATAATAGTTGTATTGTATGGAATTATTGTTATGAGCTTTCATAAGTGGTATGAAAAATTGAACAGAAAACAGATGGAGGATAATGCACAACTTACTTCCTATATGGTAGAATCCTTAAATGGTATTCAGACTGTAAAAGCATATAATGCAGAGAGAAAAGCGAATAGGGAGACAGAGATTAAATTTGTTAAACTGCTTAGAAGTATTTTCCATTTAACATGGGTTAGCAATTTACAGACTTCTTTAAAGACTTTTGTAGAGCTGGTAGGCGGAATTGTGATTCTCTGGGTAGGTGGTGTCAGTGTCATCAAAGGAGAAATGACCATAGGTACATTGATTACCTTTAACTCTTTACTTGCCTACTTCCTTGACCCTGTAAAGAATTTAATTAATCTGCAACCTCAGATGCAGACTGCTGTTGTAGCTGCAGACAGATTAGGAGAAATACTTGATTTGGAAGCTGAAAAGACAGAAAATGAGTATCGTAAGCTTGCACCGGCAAGTCTTGCAGGAGATATTGAGATTAAAAACTTAAATTTCCGATATGGTACAAGAAAACTGATACTAGAAGATATAAATCTTAAAATAGAAAAGGGACAGAAAATCGCTTTTGTTGGAGAAAGCGGTTCGGGAAAAACTACCTTATCAAAGCTACTGCTCCACCTCTATGCTCCGGAAACAGGTGACATTTCGATTAATGGAAACAATATTGAAGATATTCAGTTAGAAACTTTAAGAGAGAGAATTGCATACATTCCACAGGAAACATTCTTGTTCAGCGGTCCTATCTTTGAGAATTTAACCCTCGGAATAGATGATGCAACCATGGATGATATCATAGAAGTTTCCAAGATGGCACAGGCACATGATTTTATCAATGAGCTTCCGCTTCGCTACGAAACAAGATTGGAAGAAAACGGAACCAATCTTTCAGGCGGACAAAGACAGCGACTTGCAATTGCAAGGGCAATGCTTAAAAAACCGGATATTCTGATACTGGACGAAGCAACCAGTAATCTGGATGCTATCACAGAGCGTGCATTGGACAGAACTATTCATGAATTTGCCAAGGATATGACCACCATATTTATTGCGCATCGTTTAAGCACTATAAAAAACTGCGATAAGATTTATGTGATGGATAAAAGAAAGATTGTGGAACAGGGAACCCATAGAGAGTTGATAGCTTTGGGTGGTAAATATGCATATCTTGTAAAGCAACAGTCATTGGAAGAATATGGTGCTATGGAAGGCGGTGACACTGTATGAAGCCAATTATTGTAGATATGAAGGATATGAGTGATAGCACGGAGGTTTATGAGTCAAAACCGAACCGATTCCTTATATATACCATATATCTTATCCTGATAATACTTGTAGTTGCAGTTTTGTGGATGAGTTTATCCAAGATGGATATTGTGGTAAAAAGTAATGGTATTTTTAAAGGAAGTAATGCAGTTTATGAAATTAGCAGTGGAGTCACCGGAAGTGTAAAGGAAAATCATATAGCAAACGGACAATATGTAAAGGAAGGAGATGTCCTTTATGTGCTTAATATAGAGGAGCTTTCTGATACAATTCTTCGCTATCAAAATGAACTGGATGCATCAAAAGATAGAATCGAAATTCTGTCTGCATATGAAAAAAGCCTTGGCGGAGATAAAAATGAATTAGATTCTTACGCTGATAATCCGTATTATGAGGAATTTGTAAACAGAAGGGATCTTTTATATGCCAATGTGAACCTGAGTGAAAGTGACACGAATGGACAGGTTACTTTGTATCAGGGAAACGTGGATTCTTTATCCGCAACCATCGCAAAATATAATGAAAAAATCACTAAACTGAATACTGCAAAACAATGTATAACAACGCAGAATAACACTTTTGATGCTACAGAAAGTTTTTATTACAGTATGTTGAGCAGTTATCTTGCTTCCTATAGTTATACAGCTTTGCAATATGACAATCAGATAAATGAATATCAGAGACAGATAGATGATTATGATGAACAGATAAAAAGTGCGGAAGACGAATCGTCAAAAGTGGACGAACCGGTAACCGGAGAGGAAACGGTAAGTGATAATAATATACCCGTCGAAAATACTACCGCCAATGTGGAATCTCTGAAAAAACAAAGAGACGCTTTGATTACAGCCCGTGACTCAGTAATAAAAGAAAAAGCACAGGCATTAATGAATCTGAAATTACAACAGATTACAACCATAGAACAGCAGATTTCAGGATATAATGATACAATTCTATCCTTGGAAACAAATCTCACATCTGCCAGATTACAGTTAGAAGCTGTAAATGGTGTAGATAGTGAAGCAAAGGAATCGGTTGCCATTCTTACAGAAAAAGGAAACATAGCGGCAGAAATTTTAAGCTATGAGGATAAGCAAAAGGAATGCGAAACCTATTTAAAAAGCTATGATATTAGGAATGATAACTGTATCATAAAGGCAAATGTCTCAGGTTATTTTTATACATCACAGGATTTAAAAACCGGTAGCTATGTGCAGGAGGGAACAGCTATAGGAACCATTTATCTGGAACAGGAATCAAAGTATTATGCAGAAATTTATGTAGAGAATTCTGATATTGCAAAAATAAAAGAAGGACAGGAAGTAAAATTTGAAATAGCAGCTTACCCATCCAGCGAATACGGGTACTTTGAAGGTACTGTAGAAAATATAGCAAAGGATATATCGGTAGACCAAAGTACGGGATATGCCTATTACCTTGTGAAGGTTAAATGTGACAACATGACCTTAAAAGGAAAAGATGGTGAAGAGGCAACTCTTATGAACGGAATGGCATGTCAAGCAAAAATAGTCATAGACGAGAAAAATGTGTTAACCTATCTGTTAGAAAAAATTGATTTGTTGGATTAAACATTAAATGATCGAGTAGGAGGCTAATCATTAGTTGATTAGCCGACCTCTCACACCACCTGGCATACTGTTCAGTACCAAGGCGGTTCTTTAGTTTTCATAAACTATCAGGTAATAGTCAAGAAAGGATGCATATCCTAGCTTGGCTATTATTTTATTTGTGAGCACTGTAAAGGAACGACCTTTTTATCCTATGGAATTTCGTGTGCTAAGATTCCCGATTACTAAAGATTCATATGAATGCATTATAACAAATCTTCCAGCTTCTGAATTTTCAGTCAATGATATAAAAGAAATATATGGAATGCGTTGGGGGATAATACCGATATCGGTATTATTCCCCAACGATCAAAATAAAATCTATAATTCTTAATATTTAGCATGACACATTCCCTTTTCATAAATTTTTTCTCAACAAATCGAAATTGTCCTTTTTCTTCTTAGGTTTTGGAGCAGGCAATTCATCATACATAACATCAAATAACCCAGTTAAGTATTCCTTATTGTCAACATCATCAACAAGCAACATTTCTTTTGATCCCTCGTATGGCAGTTCATACTCAGCATTTGGCATATAAGAAATTGCTGATTTTACAGGCTTCACAAGTAATCTATCATCATAGATCCCACCAACAATCTTGCCTCTATAATAGAGAATAAATTCTCCCATCATTGCTCTATATGATATATCCTCCAACTCACATAACTGTCCTAAAATAAAATCTAAATATTCTTTACTCGATGCCATAAGCCCTCCACCAATTCAAATTTTTCTTCACATCATTGTAGCATTTCTAACCATAAAAATCTATTGAAACTTCACCACTTTACAGTTTGATATCTGCGCCATTAACTTCGGATTTGAATAGAAATGTATAATACTATTGTAAGGATTGGAAGGGAGAGAACAAGCAGGTAAAAAAACGTGGATTTGCA
>CAZNKR010000065.1:0-8059 GCA_964573715.1 uncultured Roseburia sp.
CTCCGTATTGTGGTGGTTGTGGCACTACAGCCTGGGGTAAATCAATAGGATTTTGGGGTACATATCCTTCAGGCAAAACATAAGGATTCGCATATTTTCTGCCACTTGGTGAAACAGTCGGAATACCTTGGTTGTCAAAATTGCTATTATCCATAAATGTAAATTCTCCTAATACCTATATGGCTATTTCTCCTATAACCATACAATTAATGCTACACATATTCGGTTTCATTATATCATAAGGACTTATATAAATCAAAAAGACCCATCTAATCGTTAGATGAGTCTTTATTTATTATGCTAAGCAAAATTATACAGTATATTTTTAACAAAAATTGTACTATTCATCTAGCAAACTTAATCTTGTAATAGATCTCTTTAAAGCTGCTTCTGCACGGATTAAATTCACTCCATCGCCGCCTTGTTTAAGTCGCCTTTCGGCACGGATCATTGCTTCTTTTGCTCTGTTTTCATCGATTTCATCTGGCCATTCTGCTACTTCTGCCATAATCTTAATTTTATCCTTTAGGATAACAACGAAACCTGAATGAACTGCACATTTTTTTACTTCATTTTCTTCGTGTATAATCACCACTCCAGGCACCAAAACGTTTGTCATAGGAATGTGGTTTTTATAAACTCCGATCTCGCCCTCGCTTGTAGTGAGTTCTACAAAGTTGACACTACCTGTATAGAAAACTCTTTCAGGCGAGATTATTTCTAATTCAAATAACCTTTCGTCTGCCATAATATCTCCATTTCCGCTAAATAGCTACAGGTAATTATTTAACCTTTGCAAGAACGTCTTCGATACCACCGCAGTTAAGGAAATGACCTTCTGGAATGTCATCATATTTTCCTTCAAGAATTTCCTTGAATCCCTGTACTGTTTCACTTACAGGAACATATCTTCCTTCAAGTCCTGTAAACTGACCTGCAACGAAGAATGGCTGAGATAGGAATCTTTGAACTTTTCTAGCTCTTGCAACTACCAGCTTATCATCCTCTGAAAGTTCATCCATACCAAGAATAGCAATAATATCCTGTAATTCCTTGTATTTTTGAAGAATCTCCTGAACTCCACGGGCTACCTTATAATGCTCTTCGCCTACAATCTTAGGATCAAGAATTCTTGATGTAGATTCAAGTGGATCTACTGCAGGATAAATACCAAGCTCTACTATAGATCTTGATAATACAGTTGTAGCATCCAAGTGAGCAAATGTTGTAGCTGGAGCAGGGTCCGTTAAATCATCTGCAGGAACATATACAGCCTGAACAGAAGTAATAGAGCCATCTTTTGTAGATGTAATTCTTTCCTGTAATGCACCCATTTCAGTCTGTAAGGTTGGCTGATAACCAACTGCTGATGGCATACGTCCTAATAACGCAGAAACCTCTGAACCTGCCTGAGTAAATCTAAAAATATTATCGATGAAAAGAAGTACATCCTTTCCACCTTTATCTCTGAAATATTCAGCCATAGTAAGGCCTGTAAGACCAACTCTCATTCTAGCTCCAGGTGGCTCATTCATCTGACCAAATACCATTGTTGTTTTATTAATAACGCCTGAATCCATCATTTCATGATACAAGTCGTTACCTTCTCTTGTTCTTTCTCCAACGCCTGTGAATACTGAATATCCACCATGCTCTGTAGCAATATTTCTAATTAACTCCTGGATAAGAACTGTTTTACCTACACCTGCACCACCAAAAAGTCCGATTTTACCACCTTTTTGATAAGGACAAAGCAAATCAACAACCTTGATACCTGTTTCAAGTATTTCTGATTTATTTGATTGTTCTTCAAATGCAGGAGCTTTTCTATGAATTGGGTAATAATCTACTCCATCTGGAGATGGTTTATCATCAATAGGATCACCTAATACATTAAACATACGACCAAGAGTATTTTCACCAACTGGTACCATAATAGGGGCACCTGTAGACTCTGCGTCCATTCCTCTTCTTAGACCATCTGTAGGTCCCATGGCTATACATCTAACAGTATCATCACCTAAATGCTGAGATACTTCCACAACCAGCTTGTTATCACCATTATTAATGTTGATAGCTTCGCAAATTTCTGGAAGTTTTCCTTCACTGAACTTTATATCCAATACAGCACCGACAATCTGAGTGATTTTACCAATATTTTTTTCTGCCATCTTTTTCACTCCTTATGCTAGTTTTACGGGCACATGTACTTCATATGCTTTTAGCCTATAGCCTCTGCACCTGCAATGATTTCAGTAAGCTCCTGAGTAATAGAACTCTGACGGGCTCTATTATATAGAAGTGATAAATTAGAAATCATATCTTCTGCGTTGCTGGTTGCAGAATCCATAGCGGCCATTCTTGCACCATTTTCACTGGCTACAGCTTCTACCAAAGCTCCGAAAATGAGACTGCTGATATATTTAGGAATAATCATATCTAAAACGTCTTCCTCATTTGGCTCATAATTCATAGGAACCAACTTATCTTCATCACTCAGCTCGTACTCATCAACTGATACTGGAAGTAGCTTTTTCATTGTAGGAATATGGCTAACTGTATTTTTAAATACTGTATATGCCAAATATATCTCTCCGATTTCTCCATCCTCAAAGGCATCAAGTATATCCTTAGATATTTGCATAGCATCTGAAAACAAAGGATTTTCAATAGCATCTGAATAATCCTTAGCTACTGTATATCCCTTAGATACAAGTGCATCTTTACCCTTTCTACCTATTGTATATAGCACTACATCCTCACTTTTAAACTCATCGTTTTTAGTAAGTAGCTTAACTATATTGGAATTGTAACCACCAGCAAGACCTCTATTTGAAGAAATGACAATAACTGCCTTTTTCTTATCTGGATGATTTTGTAAAAATCTATGAGTAATATTTCCTGAACGAGCAAGTACAGAAGCAACTGTATCATACATGCCATCAAAATATGGCTTTGATGACTCAGCTCTTCCTCTTGCCTTTTGCAGCTTAACAGTGGATACTAACTTCATGGCTTTTGTAATCTGACCGGTACTTTCAACACTTACTTTTCGTCTCTGAATATCTCTCATTGACGCCATGACTATTCACCGTCCTTTATTTTGCTTTAACTTCCTTGATTGCTTCTATGAGTTTTTCTTCTATCTCTGGTAAAAGTTCCTTTGTTGTTCTGATGCTTTCCGGTATTTCAGGATATTTTGTCTTAATATGCTCAAACAAATCATCCTGGAATGTAAGAATATCCTCTACAGCAATATCTAATAAATATTTTCTTGTAGCTGCGTAGATGATAATAACCTGATATTCAACAGGCATTGGCTTATACTGAGGCTGCTTAAGAATTTCTTTAATTCTTACACCTTGGTCAAGCTTTTCTTTTGTATCTGCATCAAGTTCAGAACCAAACTGTGCGAATGCTGCTAACTCTCTGTACTGTGCAAGTTCCACACGAATAGGAGCTGCCAATTTTTTAATTGCCTTAATCTGGGCTGCACCACCAACTCTTGATACGGAAAGACCTGCATTTACAGCTGGTCTAAATCCTGCATTAAACATTTCTGTTTCAAGATATATCTGACCATCTGTAATAGAAATTACATTGGTTGGAATATATGCAGAAACATCTCCTGCCTGAGTTTCAATAATAGGAAGTGCTGTAAGTGATCCTCCACCTAACTCATCTGAAAGCTTAGCTGCTCTTTCAAGTAATCTTGAATGTAAGTAGAAAACATCACCTGGATATGCTTCTCTGCCTGGTGGACGACGAAGGAGTAATGAAAGTGTACGGTATGCAGTTGCATGCTTGCTTAAGTCATCATAAACAACTAAGACGTCTTTTCCCTGCTCCATCCATTCCTCACCGATTGCACATCCTGAGTAAGGAGAAATATATTGAAGTGGTGCTAATTCACTGGCAGTTGATGCAACAACTGTTGTGTAACTCATAGCTCCAAATTCTTCTAATGTATTAACTATTGAAGCGATAGTTGATGCCTTCTGTCCTATAGCAACATAAATACAGTTAACACCCTGTCCCTTCTGGTTAATAATTGTATCGATAGCAATAGCAGTTTTACCTGTCTGTCTGTCACCGATAATTAACTCTCTTTGTCCACGTCCAATTGGAACCATGGCATCGATAGCCTTAATACCTGTCTGCAATGGTGTATCTACTGATTTTCTAGCAATAACACCTGATGCAACTCTTTCAATCTGACGATACTTCTTAGCGTTGATTGGTCCTTTGCCATCTATTGGCTGGCCTAGAGCATTTACTACTCTACCAATCATCTCGTCACCCACTGGCACCTCAACAACTCTACCGGTTGTTTTTACGGTATCACCTTCGTTAATATTCTTGTGATCACCAAGTAAAACGGCGCCAACGTTATCTTCCTCTAAGTTAAGTACCATACCGAATACCTCACCTGGAAATTCAAGCAGCTCACCCTGCATTGCATTTTCTAGTCCGTGGACTCTTGCAATACCATCAGCAACCTGAATTACAGTACCAACATCTGATACTTCAAGCTTGGTAGAATAATTCTTTATTTGTTCTTTAATAACTGAACTAATCTCTTCAGGTCTTAAATTCATGGAGTTAACCCACCTTCTTTACGTTGATTTTTATGCGAGCTGAATGTTGTATAATTCTTTAGAAATATTATATATCTTTGTTCTAATACTACTATCTACAACTCTGTCGCCAATACGGATAATCATACCACCAACGATACTTGAATCCACATTGTAATTCATTTCAAATTCTACATACTCTGTAGTAGCTATAAGTTTTGATTCTACTTGCTTTTTATATGCGTCGCTAAGTTCAATAGCTGTCGTAACATAAGCAATACCAATCTTTTTATACTCTTTAATCTTTGAAATAAAATATGATAGAATTTCTTTTATCATACCTTGTCTATCCTTTTTAATGATAAGTACAAAGAAACCTGTAAGATCATCACTTATACGTCCTTTAAAGACATTTTCAATAACCTTTTCTTTTTCTTCTTTACTAATCTTTGGATGATTCAGAAGCTTAAGTAGTTCTTCATTGGAATTTAGAACCTCTAAAACCTCTTTAGACTCTTCAAAGTAAAGATCAATCTTATGATTCTCCAGAGCTAGTTCAAACAATGCGTCGCCATATGTTTTGTCTATTAGCTTAGCCATGTGCTATCACCTATCTCTCCTAAAGTATCATTAATAAGCTTTTCTTGTGTCTGTGCATCAATAGATGCAGCTACTACCTTGTTAGCCATAAGTGTGGATACCATAATGATTTCTTTTTTAACATCATCGGCAGCCTTCTGTTTTTCAAGTTCGGCTTCTGCCTTTGCGTGTTCAATAATTCTGGCAGCCTCTTCCTTAGCTTCACTAATAATCTTTTCTTCATTTGACATAGCTTTTTTACGAGCAGATGCAAGAATTGCTTCTACCTCTTTGTCTACGCCTTTAAGCTTTTCTTCATATTCTTCCTTTAAAGCCTTTGCGCCTTCCTTATCCTGGATAGCTGTTTCTCTATCTTCGGTAATCTTTTCTTGACGCTTTGTTAGCATATTTCTTACAGGATTAAACAAAATGTATGAAATCAATATGAAAAGAAGGAAAATATTAATGGCCAGCACGCATGCATCGAAAATCAACTGACTATCTAATCCGAAGATTCTTGTTCCATAGTCGGCAGCCTCAGTAGTTGCCTCCGCTAGTACCGGTCCTAATAAATTACTAATTGTTCCCAAGGTTTCGCCTCCTTTCAAAATATTTGTAAATCTGATTCACCTTATTTGAAAGGCTTAACGAACATTAAAATAATGGCAACAGCAAAGCCATAAAGACCTGTTGTTTCTGCAACAGCCTGACCTAAAAGCATAGTAGATGTAATATCTGACTTTGCTCCTGGATTACGTCCAACAGCTGATGCTGCCTGACCTGCTGCATATCCCTGTCCAATACCAGGTCCAATACCTGCTATCATTGCTAAACCTGCACCAACTGCAGACATTGCATTAATAAAATCTGATCCATTCATGTCAAATTCCTCCTAAATCTTTTAATATGATCTTAATCTGCAATCTTGTCGTTAACATATACCATAGTTAACATACAGAATACGTATGCTTGGATGCATCCTGAAAAAATATCAAAGTATACATGAAGCGCTGCTGGAATACCAGTCGTGATTGGCGGTGAAAGTAATCCATAAATAAGGCCCATCATAACTGTACCCGACAATACATTACCAAACAAACGTAACGAAAGAGATAATGGTACTGCTATTTCACCTATAAGGTTAATAGGGAATAACAGTGGAATAGGCTTAAACAAATTAGTAAAATGTCTGTAGCCATTTTTCTTTACACCATTGTAATGAATGATGCAAAATGTGATGATACCCATTGAAAATGTGACACCGTAATCTGCCGTTGGAGGTCTAAGTCCAAACAAGCCGGAAATATTACATATCAATGCGAATACGAATACGGTTGCTATCCAGTTGCGGAACTTTTTACCGTTTTCGCCCATAATGCCCTTTACCATATTATCAACTGTTGTAACTAACAACTCACATATATTCTGAAGCATACCAGGAGTATCTTCAGCCTTGGCTTTACTTATTTTGTTTCTAGCTACAAGTGCAAAAATAATAAGCACTATAGAAACAATAATAAGACTAATATGTGTAGTAGTTAAATACAAGGTCTGACCAAAAAGCTTAAATTGAGCCCAATGATGAATTGAGAAATCAGCTTCTCTTTCGCCAGCCGCTAATAATACTGAAGATGCATTAGCTAACTCATATCCCACATTATCACCGTCCTTTTCTTAATAATTTAGACGTTAATCTATTAGTAATCGGTTGAATATATGCCGATAACTTCAATACCAATACTCCAAACATAATAGCTGCAAGATTTACAATTCCAGCAAACCACACCGCAAAAAAAACAACAATCAGTGCAATTGTACGAAATATATAATTCTTTTTTATGTGTTTAAGAGCTGAGTGCTCATCCATTCTTACAGAATCTTCTATAGCATATGCCATATGCCATACCATCAGAATAGATATAATAACACCAAACAAGTAACCTGACATAATGTCAAGTTTACCCTTGAAAGCGATAAATATAATAATTTCACCAATTATCAAAAAAAACAAATCTCCTATTATCAAATCAAGAAGCATAGGGTTATCAATCCAAAATCTCTTTTTCATCGGTGTTTCCTTTTCTTGCTTTCTTCAACATTTTGATTTAAAACACTTTTCGCTAAAATATATGCATTACGTCCACCAGCGAGCATGCCCAGAAATAAGAGCCAGACTGTTGTAGAAGTATGAAAATATTTATCGATCATCAACCCTGCAAATATACATAAGAAAATAGGTACCATAACTGAAATACCCAACTGTGTAACTAATGTAAGACTTCTGAATACTTCCTTTTTCATATTTCATCTAACCTCATAAATGATGGTCACTTAAAAAGTCCTAAATATTGGATTTTTCAAATGCTATATCTGACAACTATTATACAAAATTATATCATTTTGAAAATAGTTTGTCTATTTTATTAATAGTTTTTTAAGAAATTGACCATTGGTCATAATTAATTTTTTCATGAGTGTGAGTAATTGTAATATCTTTTTCTATCTTTTTCTCTTTTTGTTGCTCAATATACTTTTTGGCTGTGTGTCCACTTAGATCACTAATTATTTTCTTAATATTAAGCTTAAAAAACAATATTATAGTGACAAGGAGTGCTGCTATTGCCAAAACAAAGCATACAATTGCAATAATATTAAAAGTATCTGCCATTTCTATACCACATAGCCATCAGACTATTTCCTTTCCACTTCCCATTGTAATTCTTGTTACTAACTTTTCACCCATATCATTTCTCCAAACAATTTTTTTTATTTTTTTATATTTTTTATTATCATAATCATCCCAATAACAATCATAAGCATTGAAATTATTATCAAAGCCGCAATTTGTATAACTGAAAGCGTAGTACGTGGAATATACTGTTTTGCAAGAATACTATATTCAC
>CAZNKR010000066.1:0-8056 GCA_964573715.1 uncultured Roseburia sp.
ATACTTTTTTATGTTTTGTACTTTTTTATGTTTTATACTTTTTTATGTTTTATACTATTTTATGTTTGTACTATTATAAATTTGTTCTATTTTTAGTTTTGTTCTACTCCTTAATATTCTCAATTGGCAACATAACAGTTACAATGAAATAATTATCTTTTTCATCTATGTTTATATATCCTTCTAATCTACTAACAGTATTTTTTACACTTTTAATTCCCATTCCATGATTTCCACTATTGCTTTTGCTTGTATGTAACTCTTTATTATTTATAAGTACTGATTCATTAATAAAATTTGCAATTTCAAACATAATGGTCTCTCCATCTTGTTGAAGTGCCATTCTAATAAATCTATTGTCCTTGATAATCTTTTTTTCGGCATCAATAGCATTGTCAAATAAATTCAAAAGTAATATTACAACATCCATTGAAATTGTATCTGGGATAGTACCACTTACTAGTATTTCCGTTTGAATACTGTTTTGCTGACATTCTGAAAGCTTTCCGTTTATTGCAGCATTCAAGTATCCATTTGATATATTTACTATATCAACCTTTGCAAGTTGGGTATCCGTTATTTTCTTCATTTCATATATAACTTCATCAATTTGACCATTTTTAAGCATCTCTCCCATTGTTACAAAGTAATGCTTAAGATTATGTCTCATGGTTCTTGCTTCTTCATATAATTCACTTGTTCTTTCAACCAATCGGGTTTGCTCACTTATTTGCATAGTTAATAACTCATTTTCAATTTCAACTTTATTATCCCTATTCATTTTTCTAACAAGAAATAATGTTGCCACATTTGAAATTATAAGCATTAACATAATTACCAAAATAATGACCTTATCCTGATGTGGTATGTCCTTATTTTTCATAATTTCTCCACTAAGACAAACACCAAAGAAAATCATTACATAATAAAAAACAATGTATATCCACTGGTACAATTTAAATCTTCCTAGTTTATTAACAAAATTTGCAGCCAAAAGACCTATTAAAAGCTCTGTAAGTTTTACTACCGAAACTATCAAAATATAGTATGGACTGTCTGCGCTTAGCATTTCATCCATTGGCATCCCTAGTATCAGCTGCATAATTGATAAATAAGATATGGAAATTACTCCATATCCAAGATTAATACATATACCCATTAATAAGCCTTTTAAGTATTTTGTTTCTAATACTTTATAGCAAAACATCGAAATAAGGAATATACTGATTGTGGTTTGTAAAAGGAAATAATGCTGCAAATATCTTGATTGAATAAACATCAATATGTAAAAGATAAATATTAGATATGTTTCTTTGATTTTTCTCTGTTTAAGACATTTTGCAGAAATATACAAGCTTAGAAAGCTTTCTATAAGACATGAAACTATATCCACTACATTATTTAGTATTTCCATAAATCCTTTTCCTCTTGTATTCGTAATATTCTTTTCTAATTATGTCTGACATTCCCCTTTTAATCGGGAAATTTTCTCCTGTATACAGGATTACTTCTCCATTATTAATTTTAGATATGCATGCCATATTAATAATAAAGCTTCTCTGCACTCTAATAAATCCGTATTTGTAAAGCTTCATTTCAAGCTCACTAATTGTTGATCTAACTTTATGTTCTCCTAGTTTGGTAAATACCGAAGCATAATGCTTATCTGACTCGATAAATTTTATATTCTTAATAATTATCTTAATAATATTTCCATTTTCAATAAATTCTAATTCCGTATTATTGGTAATATATTTTTCAACATATGCAGAAATTGCCTCTATCAGCTCGTTATGTATTTTAGATTTTCTAAGGAATCTAAAGGGAGCATAATGTATAGACTGAAAAACTAAATCTTCACGATTTGTCAAAAATATAATATCTATATCGTCATAAATATTTCGTAATTCTTCGGCAACTTCTATACCATTTTTCTTTGGCATATCAATATCTAGAAAAATAACGTCAATATGTTTATTTAAAATAATTTTCTTATAATCATCAACATTATTCAAGGTATACAAGTTATAATCCTTGTATGCTTTATCTAAGTAATCTTTTACGATATCTGAAATAATATTGCTAAATTCCACATCATCATCATAAATAGCTACTTCCATCTTTATCCTCCTTCACGTAATTTATAATTATTATTTTACACGCAAACAAGGATACTTTCAAGCAAATTTAAAAACTATTGCAAACCTTTTATAATCCAATTAATTAGCCTGATCTCTTAATTTTTCCAAGATTTCTCTATCCCATAATTCTACAACTTCGTTGTCCTTTGCCAACTGTATTGCCTGTTTAGTAAAGGTATTATTAGTCACCACGATTGCGCTCTCACAATCATAATGCTTCATTGCAGAAATAACCTCTTGTACCGCCTTTAGCCCAACAGGTCTTTGGTACCGCTTGCATTGAATTGCAATTCTTTCCTCACCTGCTGTTGCAATAATATCTGCACCGTAATCTCCCGATGTAACTGTCATTTCTTCTATGTCATAACCGTTCCCTATGAGTACTGCTGCCACAAATTTTTCAAATTCTCTTCCATCCATATTGTCTACTTCCTGCATTGTACGGTCTGCATCTTTAGGTGTCATTTTCATTACCTTTAAAAGCCATCTGCAGAACATAAAAAGCAGCAGTATAACTACTGCTGCAACTATATATACGTACAAGGAATTATTAATAAATATTTTTTCCATATACTATGCTTCCTTTTTATCAAAAACCTTCTTTAGAACCTGTATTCCTATAATAACTGCTGCTCCAATTATAAAAAATAAAATATCAAATGTTTCAAAGCTTAATGCTGGTTTTGGATTATCATTGAGTGATGTTGGTCCCATAACAATTGCATAAAACGAACCAATCATCATGCCTATAATAGTATACATAATAGCACTACGATGTTTATCTAACAAGAACTTTAGTCCCTTAACAACAGTAAGTACACCTGCAATCATACCAAATCCAAAAATACATAAGGCTGGAACATATTTAAATTCCACATGAAAAAAACCAGAAATTGCAGTCATAACAGCCTGATATAGTCCAAATACTACAAGAATTGTTGAGCCTGAAATTCCCGGCAACACCATAGCAGAAATAGCGCACATCGCTCCTACGAATAGAAAGATTCCACTAGTAAAAGAAAAATTGCCCCAGGATAAATCATTAATTCCACTTGCATTTGTTGATAAATAAGTAACTGCCACAACCAAGGCAATACCAAACAACGCAAAAATAAAATTCTTGTATTTTCCTTTAAATGAATCCTTTTCCTCCATAACAATAAGGGGGATTGCAAAAACTATAAATCCAACAAATAATGAGCTTATAGAATATATGTGTTTTTCAAAAACTGCTTTTATAACAATGGATGCCATTGCCATACCAACAATCCAACCACTACCTAGCTTCAATAGGAAAAATATAGCTTTTTTTCTTTTCTCTTTATCCTTTGAAACAATATTATTTAACGAACCAATAAAATCATCATACAGGCCTAATAAAAAGGCAATTGTTCCACCTGATACACCTGGAACGCTATCTGCAAGTGCCATTAAAAATCCGCCTAAAATTTTAATTAACATCTAATTAATTCTCCTTAATAAATTGGTCTACATAGCTTAAAAAAGTATTCATTTCTTCATCAGTACCTATACTAATTCTAATATAATCCTTAATATCTGGATTATTCCAGTGTCTAACATATACATCTTTAGTTCTTAAATACTCAAACAATTTTGTTATATCCAAAGTTTTTGAAGTTGCAAAAATAAAATTGGTTTTTGAATCAGGAAAGCTAAAACCTCTTTTTGCCAATTCTGATTTAGTATATTCTCTAGTCTTAACTACTTTTTCTGTGGTTTCATAAAAATACTCTTTATCCTTTAATGCCGCTGCACCTGATAATATAGCTGTATAATTCATTGTATATGAATTAATAGAAAACTTAACATCATTCATTGCTTTTATCAGTTCCTTATTTCCAATAGCAAAACCTATACGCATACCGGCCATTGATCTAGATTTTGAAAATGTTTGAACAACTAAGAGATTGTCATATTTTTCTACTAATGGTAAAACACTTTCTCCGCCAAAATCAACGTAAGCTTCATCTATAATGACAACTGAGTCTTTATTATGTTTAATAATATCCTCTACAACTGTAACATCTTCCATCAGCGAGGTTGGTGCATTAGGATTTGGAAAAATTATTCCCCCATTTTCTTCATAATAGTCTTCTTTTATAATGTGGAAATTCTTATCTAGGATGGGTGTCTTATAAGGTATCTTATACAAATCAGCCCACACAGGATAAAATGAATATGTAATGTTTGGAAATAGCACTGGCTTATCAGAATTAAAAAATGTCATAAAGGCATTTGCTAAAACATCATCTGAGCCCACTCCCACGAAAATCATATCTTCGTCAACTGAATAAAACTTAGATAGCTCTTTTACTAGCAATGTAGCATTTGTATCTGGATAAAGTCTAAAATCATTTGTATTTGTTTCTTTTATGGCCTTTTCCACTAATGGTGACGGTGGATATGGACATTCATTTGTATTTAATTTAATCATATTTGGCTTATTAGGCTGTTCACCTGCCACATATGGAACTACTAATCTTAAATTATCTTTCCAAGAACTCATAATGTACCTCCTACGTACTTACTGCATTTTTCCAGCAGCCTTAAGCTCATTTGCTATACTTTCAAATGCTGGTAATGAGTTTACAATAGTTTCATAGGATACGCAATATGCAATTCTAACATATCCTGGGCAAGCAAATGAAGAACCTGGAACTACAAGACATAAATGTTTTGCAGCAATATCACAGAATTCTTTTTCATTATCCATAGGAGTTTTTACAAACAAATAAAATGCACCCTGTGGTTTAACACAAGAAAATCCTAGTTTTTTCAAGCCTTCGTACAATGTAATTCTATTTCTGTCATAATATCCTATATCAGTTTTTTCGTCTACAACCTTTGCTACTGCTCGCTGCATTAATGATGGTGCATTAACAAAACCTAGTATTCTATTTGCTATAGTTGCTGCCGTATAAACATTCTTGTAATCCGGCATTTCCTTTGGAATAACTAAATAACCAATTCTCTCACCTGGTAAAGATAGTGATTTGCTATAAGAATAACCCACAATGGTATTTGCATAATACTTTGTAAGATATGGTACTTCCACTCCATCATATGCTAATTCTCTATATGGTTCATCTGAAATCAAATATATTTCTGTTCCAAACTCTTTTTGTTTTTCTTCCATAATAGAAGCAATCTGCTTAATAATCTCTTCTGAGTAAACTACCCCAGTTGGATTATTAGGATTATTAAGAATTACTGCCTTTGTCTTTGGTGATAATTTTGTTTTAAATTCTAAAAGATTTGGCATAAAATCTGTTGTATTAGGAGATATTTCAACAAGCTTTGCTTGGTGATTACTAATATACGCTCTATATTCAAGAAAATACGGAGCAAAAACAATAACCTCGTCTTCCGGATTAATTATTGCCTTAAGAATAACATTTAGTCCACCCGCTGCTCCTACTGTCATAATTAAGTTGTCTTTTGAAAAGCTTGTATCAAATCTTTTGTTTAATGAATTTGCAATTGTTTCTCTAACATCCTCATATCCAGCATTACTCATATATCCATGGACTAATGTTGACTTTTCCTCATCAATAACTGTCTTTATAGCATCATTAAGAGCCTTTGGGGCAGGCACATTAGGATTTCCTAGGCTAAAATCAAAAACTTTATCACGACCATATATAGATGCTAGTCGATTACCCTCTTCAAACATTGCCCTAATGGCGGAATTATTATTTACAAAACCTTTCATTTTTTCTGCAATCATTACAAAATCCTCTTTTCTAGAATGCTAAATATTATCTTTATTAATAAAGTGCATTGTTCCTTTCATATCTTGTTGAACGTTAATACTTCCATGGATATGACTTTCTTTATTGAGCTCATCATTAATTTGAAGGAGAGCACATTTATTACAGTATTGCCCTTTTTCAATAGGTGTATGGCAAATAATGCATTTTCTCTGTCTTTTTATAGTTTCAAATCTACCATCTTTAATAAAAATATCAATTAATCTTTTTGGAACCTTTGTGATTTCTGAAATTTCAAACATACTGTAGTTAGATCCATATTTGTCTACAAATTCTCTAACTCTTCCATACTCATTTAGAAACTCGCTTCCACATCTTTTACACTTGTATTTGCCAAGTCCTTCATACACATAATCCTCACCGCACTCACATTTTTCTGGTTTTGTGAGATAGGCTTCAACATCTAAAAGGACCTCTTCGGTTTCATTTTCTTTGCTTTTTTGCTCATGTCTTTCTGCTACTGAAAGCACTTTTTTCTTCTTTTCTTCCATAAAGCACCACCCATCTATATGTGTATAAACCTATTATTTAAATGTTTTTTAACTACACCATTTTAAAACTGTAAAAAATTTTACCATAAATATATCTAACTAACAACCTTAAAGACCTCTCCTATTAGCTTGTAATTAGGTTGAAGGATAAACTTCTATTTACAATAATCCATGCATAATCTTATTTCCATAAATGGTATAACCTTTTCGTCAGCAACCTTAACATGCATAGGATGAATTGAATATCTCTTTAATGAATCATAATCAATAAATTCCGAATCTAACATTATATCTGCATTTGAAGATTCTAGTCCATCAATTATTACCTTTATGTTTTCTAGCCCAGGTATATTTCCATTTAATCCTTCAAGGCCTTCTTTTACACCATTTTTAATATTTTGTTTTTCTTTTTCACTAAATTCTTCTTTGATTTTCCATAAAATAATGTGTTTAACCATTTTAATTCTCCTTGATTTTATTGTTATTTTTTTAAAATATCTAAGGTATGAGCTGCCGCACCTAAAAGTTCATATCTTTCACAATTTGCCAAATGATATTCTATAAATTGCTTATATGTTTCTTCGTCCATTGAATTAAGAACTGTCCTCATATAATTAGCCGGACCATCAGCAGATATTATCCGGACTCTTTCAAGCTTAGCTGCTTTATCTAGCTTATCAATATCCTCTATTCTCACATAGGAATACAAATCTTCTTTTGCTGACAATGTATGAAAATCTTTGGATATCTTTCCTTTTTTTAGACATTCCATCATATGATTTTCCTTAAAACAATAGGTTAATATGCTATATTCATTCATGCAATACGCCACAAGAATAACTCCACCTTTTTTAGTTACTCTCTTTGCCTCATTCAAAGCCTTAAGTTTATCGTCAAATGTGTATAAATGATACATTGGACCAAATATCAAAGCAACGTCAAAGGACTCATTTTCAAATCTAGATAAATTAAGTGCAGTTCCCTGGAATGCCTTAACTGAACTACCTTTTGATTTTAGTATTCCCAAATTATATTTTACTAATTCTACTGCCGTAACATCATAGCCCTCTTTTGCAAGGGCAACGGAATATCTCCCTGTACCAGCACCAATATCTAATATTTTTGGATTTGAATATTCCAATAGATATTTATGTATATATTTCATTGATGTTACAAATTCAACATAACCATGTCTTCTTGTAAGTCTTTTTTCTTCATTAAATTTATTATAGTATTGTTCAAGTTCTGTCATTTTTTTACGTATACTGTACAGTACACATCCAATCATAAATATTTGTTTATATGTAAGTTCATAAAAACACTAATAATATAATAAAGCAATTTTCTCTTAAATGCAATTTCTTTATATTTTGTATATCGAACTTGTGTTCTGTATTGTCTTATGAAGAAAAATTTCGATTTTAAAGACTTAATGTCTTTTGGAATGTTTATCATAGCACTGCTGACATTCATTTTTTTGATATGTCACTAACATAACAAAAACCTTCCCTGTACTTTGGTCGGTGCGGGAAGGCTTTTGTTTCCATAATCTGGTCAACCACTCTGTGGCGATTGCCTTTTGTAACTATATTATAACAAATCTTTAGGATATTTCAAGTTTTTCTTGAATTTG
>CAZNKR010000067.1:0-7799 GCA_964573715.1 uncultured Roseburia sp.
CTTACTATAAATTTATGTATAACTAAAAAACATATCTAGGCAAAAACTTCTACGCTAGATATGCTTTTTTAGTTATACATATTTTTGTTAATTATTTTATAATGTTGTTCTAACAACCTTTGGCTTATATCCGCACTCTTCAAGTTTTGAAACAATTGCTTCCTTATGTTCTTGACCAAAAGTTTCAAGAGTGATACGAAGTTCAACTTCTGCATTTCTGTTAATACTTACGAACTGATTATGTTCAAGTTTAACAACATTACCATTTGCTTCAGAAATAACCGATGCAACCCTAACAAGTTCACCTGGCTTATCAGGAAGAAGTACTGATACGGTAAATATTCTTCCTCTTTGAATCAGACCATGCTGTAATGTAGATGACATTGTAATAATATCCATATTTCCACCACTAAGGATAGAAACAACCTTTTTATCCTTACAGTCAAGATGTTTTAAAGCTGCAACTGTAAGCAAACCAGAGCCTTCACATACCATCTTGTGATTTTCAACCATATCAAGGAATGAATCAATTAATTCATAGTCCTCAACTGTAATAATACTATCAATATTCTTTTGAATATATGGAAAAATAATACTACCTGGTGTTTTAACAGCTGTTCCATCTGCAATTGTAACTGCACTAGGAAGTGAAACTACTCTGCCTTCTTCTAATGATGCCTTCATACAGCTTGCGCCTGCTGGTTCAACACCTATTACTTTAATATTTGGATTAATGAGTTTTGCAAGAGTGCTAACACCTGTTGCAAGTCCGCCACCACCAATTGGTACTAATATGTAATCAACTGTTGGTAATTCTTTAATAATTTCCATAGCAACTGATCCTTGTCCAGTAGCAACCTCTAAATCATCAAAAGGATGAACAAAAGTATATCCATATTCATTGGCAAGTCTAAGTGCTTCTGCACAAGCTTCATCATATACATTGCCATGAAGAATAACTTCGGCACCGTAGCTTCTTGTTCTGTTAACTTTGATAAAAGGTGTGCCTGTAGGCATTACAATTGTAGCCTTCACACCATATAATTTAGCTGCATTTGCAACGCCTTGAGCGTGATTACCTGCTGATGCTGTAATAAGTCCTTTTTCTCTTTCTTCATCAGATAACTGACTAATCTTATAATATGCACCACGTACCTTATATGCACCAGTAAACTGCATATTTTCAGGTTTTAAGTATACTTTGTTTCCACACTGTTTACTAAAGAAATCCGAATAAACAAGGTTTGTAGGTAACGTAACCTTTTTAACTATTTCAGCAGCTTCTTCAAATTTTTCTAATGTCAACTCATTCATCATGACTATGTGCCTTCTTTCCTGGTATTTCAAAAACTTAATCTAATATCCCACTATTTTGCTAAATTGTCAAGCTTGTACCTAAATAAAACCATTATTCAGACATTTCAATATTAAAAAGCGCATTGACAAAAGTATCTGAGTCAAATTTTTGCAAATCTTCAATATGTTCTCCAACACCAATATATTTTACCGGAATACCAAGCTCTGATTGAATTGCTACAGCAATACCACCCTTTGCGGTTCCGTCAAGCTTTGTAAGAATAACACCCGTAATATTTGTTACTTCCATAAACTGTTTTGCCTGTACCATTGCATTTTGTCCAGTTGTTCCATCTAAAACAATGAAATTCTCTCTGTGGACATTAGGATATTCTTTTTCTAATATCTTATCAATTTTTTTAAGTTCATCCATAAGATTCTTTTTATTATGAAGTCTTCCCGCTGTGTCACATATAAGCACATCAGTTTTTCTAGCCTTTGCAGCTTGAACTGCATCGTAAATTACAGCTGCTGGATCTGCGCCTTCCTTTTGAGCAATAATATCAACGCCTGCACGATTTGACCACTCTGTAAGCTGTTCTATGGCAGCAGCTCTAAAGGTATCAGCAGCAGCTAAGAGAACCTTTTTCCCACTACTGTGTAGTTGGCCTGCAAGCTTTCCAATAGAGGTTGTTTTTCCAACACCATTTACACCAATAACTAAGACAATAGAGGTTTGATTTTCAAAATCATAGGCATTAGGCCCTAAATTCATCTGTTCTTTTATACTGTCAATTAGTAGTTGTTTGCATTCCATTGGATCCTTGATTTTATTTTCTTTAACCTTTTCCTTCAAGGAATCAATGATTTTTCCAGTAGTTAGCACTCCTAAGTCACCCATTATCAAGGTTTCTTCTAATTCTTCATAAAAATCATCATCAATACTTGAAAATCCACTAAAAATACTTTCAAAACCGCTAACTATGTTATTTCTAGTCTTTGCCAAACCACTTACAAGTCTTTTAAAGAATCCCGCTTTTTTTTCTTTTTCGATTTCTTCTCCCATACGACCTCCGTTTTATATTATGTTAAATTAATTTTTTGACTTTTCTGCCTTTTCTAATTCTTCCTGAATAAGATTAACTGAAACCAAGGTTGAAACACCCTTTTCCTGCATTGTAATACCATATAATCTGTCTGCAGCGTTCATTGTTCCTCTTCTATGTGTAATAACGATAAACTGGGTATGGTCAGTTAATTTATGAAGATATCCAGCAAATCTAACAACATTTGAATCATCAAGAGCGGCTTCTATTTCATCTAATAAACAGAATGGAGATGGTTTTAAATTTTGAATTGCAAAAAGTAATGCAATGGCTGTAAGAGCCTTTTCTCCGCCTGATAATTGCATCATGTTTTGAAGCTTCTTACCTGGTGGCTGTGAAATAATAGAAATTCCAGCCTCTAGAATATCTTCATCTTCATTTATTTCTATAGTACCCTTTCCACCACCAAACAATTCTCTAAATACTTTGTCAAATTCAACTTTTATTTCAGAAAACTTCTCTGTAAATTGTTTTTTCATTCCAGCATCTAATTCTTCAATTATTTTAATTAATGAATTTTCAGCCTTAATCAAATCATCATGCTGAGTCTTTAAAAATGTATATCTCTCAGATACTTCCTTGTATTCATCAATAGAATTTACATTTACATTTCCTAAGCCACGAATCTCACCTTTTAATGAAGCTACATTTTTCTTCATTTCTGAAAGATTTGTAAGCTCTTCATTTTTCATGGTAATTGCTGTTCCATATGTAATCTCGTATTCATCCCACATATAGTTAACTGATTTTTCGTTGCTTTCTTCAAGCTTTTCTTTTCTTGCGTTAAGTCTGAAAATTTCCTTGTCTAATTCAGCAATTGTATTTGATATTTCTTCTCTTTTACTGAAGAATTCTTTATGCTCTTTAGACTGCTCATCCTTACTTGAAACTAATTGACCAACCTTTTCATTAAGCTCACTAATTTTAGCATCAGCTTTTTCTAAGGATTCTTTAATTTGAGAAATTTCATCCTCTTTGGATTGTACATCACCCTTAGAGCTAACAGCCATTTCTCCTAAATGAGAAAGTTCTTCATTGAATTTTAAAATATCTCCATCAATTCTTTGAATATTTTCAACTACAAAGCTTATTTTTTGATTTAAATTCGAAAGATTCATACGAAGTTCTTCATTATCAGTTCTTTGAGCATCTTCTAAGACTTTTTGGGCCTCTACCTGCTCATTGAGCTTTTTAATGTTTTCCTCAAGAACAACATTTTTATCTTCCCAAAATTTCAGTTCTTCATTAAGGGTCTGATAATTATTTTTAATATCATCAATCTGTCCTGAAATTTCGTTGTTTTCCTTTGTGAAATCGTCATATGTAGTATCTAATTCGTGAATTTTTTCACTAGCCTTGTTAAGATTCATCTTTACAGTATTTTGAATAATATACTGTTGTGATAAAACCTGTTTAATTTTTTCGATTTCTTCATTAATTGATGCTGCTTCTTTTTCATATACAACTAACTGTTTAGCAATATCTTCACTTTCAATTTTAATAGAAGAAAGTTTTGTTTCTAATTCTTCTATTTCTCTTCTTCTACCTAAAAGATTACTGCTGTTTCTAAAGGCACCACCAGACATTGAACCACCAGCATTTAAAAGTTCACCCTCTAAGGTAACCATTCTAAGTGTGTAGTTGTATCTTCTTGCCAAAACCAACGCGTTGTCAATAGTGTCCACAACAACAACTCTTCCTAACAAATACTTGGCAATATTCTCGTATTCCTTTTTAATATTTACCAAATCACAGGCTAAGCCAATTACACCGGTTTCGCCTAAAACCCTGTCATTAGTAAATCCAGTTTTATTTGCAATACTGCTAAGTGGTAAGAAAGTTGCTCTACCAAACTTTCCTTTTTTAAGGTATTCGATAGTTTCTTTTGCAGTAATTTCATTATCTGTAACTACATTTTGAATATTTCCACCTAATGCAGTTTCAATTGCTACTTCATACTTTTTATCAACCTTAATAATATCAGCAACAACACCGACTATTCCCTTCTTTGTCTCTTTAAGCTCCATTATTTTTTTGATACTATTTCCATATCCTTCGTATCTTTCTGTAAGATTTCTTAAAGCTTCAAGATTTGAATTAGTCTGATGATATTCTCTTTGCATATCATCTCTGTTCTTGTTTAAATTTTTAGTATTTTGTAATATTTCATTAAGCTTAATATTGAATTTTTCTAATTCATCATTATTTAAAATGATTTCATCATTTATTTTTTTGAATTCTTCCTCTAATTCAGAAATTATCTGACTTTGAGCATCCTTATCACTTCTAAACTTAACAAGCTTTTGATTAATCTCCGCTTTTCTAATATTAATCTGCTCAAGCATGGCATCATATCTTTGAATTTTTGCAGAAACATTAGCTTTATCATTAAGTAATGTAATAATATCAGCTTTGTTTTTTTCTATTTCTTCTAAGAGCTCATTAATACGGTTAGAAATAACATTAACCTTCTCATCCGCTTCGCTTTTAATGGCTGATGCGTTTTTAAGCATTTCGTTAATTTTATTTTGCTCACTAATGAATTCTTCTTTTTCTTTGTTCTTCTCTTCTATAGACTGATTAATTGTGCTAATTCTTTCGTTATAATGCTCGTCGTTTAATCTAGCCGAGTTAATCTGCTCATAGAGAACCTTAATGTCACCATCAAGCTTTTCACGCATAACATTTGCTGAAACTAACTCACTTCTATGCTCTTCAATATTAGTATTTAATTCTTCGATAAACGCATCCAATTTTTCATACTGCATTCGAATTTGCTCTAAAGAATTATTATTCTCATCCAACTGATTTTGTGCAATCAAAAGATTATTGTCCACCTCAGTCATCTGTTGTTTTATATTGGCATTTTCCAAAAGGAAAACATTAATGTCATAAATTTTAAGCTCATCTTTTAACTTTAAATATTTTCTAGCGGTTTCAGACTGTCTTTCCAATGGCTTTATTTGCCTTTCAAGCTCTGTTAAAATGTCAATTATACGAGCAAGATTAGCCTTTTCATTTTCAAGTTTTTTAGCTGCCTCCACCTTACGTTTTTTAAACTTAACAATACCAGCAGCTTCATCAAATAATTCTCTTCTTTCTTCTGGCTTACCGCTAAGAATTCTTTCAATCTGGCCCTGTCCAATTATTGAATACCCTTCTTTACCAATACCAGTATCATAAAATAACTCATTAATATCCTTCAGTCGACAAATACTTCCATTTATCATGTATTCACTTTCACCTGAACGATATAATCTTCTTGAAACAGTAACCTCATCATATTCAATAGCTAACTGATGGTCACTGTTGTCTAATGTAATAGCAACAAACGCAAACCCCAAAGGCTTACGATTTTGGGTTCCAGCAAAAATAACATCCTCCATCTTGCCACCACGTAATTGTTTAATTCTTTGTTCCCCAAGTACCCATCTAACAGCATCTGCTACATTACTTTTTCCACTACCATTTGGTCCTACAATACCTGTAATACCATTATGAAAATCAAATTTTATTTTATTAGCAAAAGACTTAAAGCCTTGTACCTCTATACTTTTTAAATACATCTTATTAACCTTTCTGTTTATTTAGCAGCTCTTAATTTAAGAATTGCCTCGTAAGCAGCTTGTTGTTCTGCTTTTCGCTTTGTTCTTCCTAGACCATTACCAATAACTTTATCGTTTAACAAAACCTCTACCATAAATGATTTGTTATGATCTGGACCTGCTTCACTAACAAGAATATATTCTACTCTTTCTTTATATTGCTTTTGTACCATTTCTTGTAAAATGGTTTTGCTATCATAAAAGAGATGTTTGTTTTCTATATCATTCATTACAAATTTCTTTACGAACTCTTTCGCAATAGCAAAACCACCATCTATGTATATGGCACCTATAACAGCTTCAAAAGCATCTGAAACGATAGAATCTCTATATCTTCCACCTGTATTATCCTCACCTCTACCCAATAGAAGATATTCGGACAGATTTATTTCCTTTGCACATAGTGCAAGCGTAGGTTCACAAACAATACTAGCTCTTAACCTTGTAAGTTCACCTTCTGGCTTGTTTTTATATTCATTAAACAAACATTCACTAGAACAAAGTTCTAAGACTGCATCACCAAGGAATTCAAGTCTTTCATTATTATTAAATTTTCCCTTTTTGTTATCATTAGAATATGAACTATGAGTGAGTGCCAGCTTTAATAAAGCTTTATTATCAAAGCTGTACCCTATAATACGTTCTAATGAAGCTATGCTTTCATTAATTTCCAATTCTATACCTCTTTTACACTTTGCTCATTACTAATGTGTTCTTTTATCTTTTCATTAATATCTTGCTCTTTATATTTAATTGCATTTAGTATGGAATGTTTAACCTCCATACTTTTTGAATTACCATGGGTTTTAACTACCAATCCTTTAAGCCCAAGAAGTGGTGCTCCACCATACTGGTCCGCTTGAAAAGTCTTAAGGGTTTTCTTAAGAGCAGGCTTAACAAGCAAAGCTCCAATTTTACTTCTAAACGAAGACATCATTCCACCTTTAATCTTAGTAATCAAAGTTCCAGCAAGTCCTTCATAAAGCTTTAAAATTACATTTCCTACAAATGCGTCACAAACTATAACATCTGCATCTCCAGCTGGGATATCCCTTGCTTCAATATTGCCTATAAAGTTTATATCAGAACACTCCTTAAGCATTGGAAATACTTCTTTAACTAATGCATTTCCTTTTTCTTCCTCAGCACCAATATTTACCAATGCAACTCTTGGATTCTTTATTCCAACTACATTCTCCATGTAAATAGAACCAATTTTTGCAAACTGTAACAAATAAGAAGGCTTTGCATCTACATTAGCACCGCAATCAATAAGAAGGGAAACTCCTTTTGCTGTTGGAATAAGTGGTGCAAGAGGAGGTCTTTCAACTCCCTTTATACGACCAACTAGTGTTTGTCCTCCTACAAGAATAGCCCCTGAACTACCAGCGGATACAAATGCATCTGCTTCACCAGCTTTAACCTGCTTCATACCTACTACTATAGAAGAATCTTTCTTTCCTCTAATAGCTTCAACTGGATGTTCTCCTGTTTCTATAACCTGAGTTGTATGTAACACCTCAATCTGTTCTTTATCATATTCATACTTTGATAATTCACTATCAATAGCACTTTTATCGCCAACTAATCTAACTACTAATTCACTACATTCATTAACTGCCTCTACTGAACCTTTAACAAGCTCACCCGGTGCATTATCACCACCCATAGCATCAACAGCTACAATAACTTTTTCACCCATAAAAACCTCCATAAGATTTTACTTGAGTCACAAAAACTCAACTTATAATATACTAAAAATCTGATAATTTAGCAAGTTATTTCCAACTAG
>CAZNKR010000068.1:0-3476 GCA_964573715.1 uncultured Roseburia sp.
AAAAAGGACAGGTTACAGTGAAAACTAAGGCTACCGTGGGTGATAAACTACCAATGATGATGCACAATAGAACCAAACAGTATTTGCTTAAAGAAGGAACTTGTGTAGATTTTTTGTATAAACTTGGAGTTATGAATAAAGAAGGTTATGTACTAAAATCAATGTATGATAAGTTTAAACAAATCAACCGATTTCTCGAGTTTGTTGATGATATCGTTGGGAAATTGCCAACGGGGAGAGAAATTAAAATAATAGATTTTGGCTGTGGAAAGTCATATTTAACGTTTGCCATATATTATTTTCTAAGAAACATCAAGGGAATGGACGTTAATATTGTTGGTCTTGATTTAAAGGAAGATGTTATAAATAAGTGTAATGCATTAGCACAAGAACTTTCCTATGATAAGCTTACCATTTAAAATGGGAGATATTGCTCAGTACAATGATGAAACCTCGGTGGATATGGTAGTAACCCTGCATGCTTGCGATACAGCTACAGATCTTGCACTTAGCAAAGCAGTTAAATGGGGAGCGAATGTTATTTTATCAGTGCCATGCTGCCAACATGAATTAAATAATCAAATAACCAATGATATGCTTTCGCCTATTTTTGAATATGGAATAATAAAAGAAAAAATGTCAGCTTTAATAACTGATGGAATAAGAGCCCAGGCTCTTAAAGAGATGGGCTATGAAACACAGATTTTGGAGTTCATTGATATGGAACATACACCAAAGAATCTTTTGATTAGAGCGGTGAAAAAACCAGGTGCAGGATACAAGGAAAATAAAAAGCTTACAAATTTAGTAAACGAGTTAGGCGTAAAGCCTTCTATTAAGGAATTATTAAAATGAAAAAGATTGGGATAAAATTACTATTATTATTTATATTATTTGTTGCATCCATAGGTATTTATTTTGTGGTAACACTTGATAGGTCAGAAGGTGAAGAGGAAACAATGCAAACGGCCTCTTTACCTATTGTTTCTATGCTTTATGATAACAATGTGGTCAATACACTACATGGATATACTGTTGCCATGGATGCTAAATATATGCGTGACTCCATCACTCCTCTTGAGGTGGATAGAAAACTTTCGGTTTCTATTAATATATATGATAATGTAGTTGCTAGCATAAGCTACGAGCTTAGAAGCTTGGATACTACACGACTCATTGAGAAAAATAACGTTACTGAATATACAGTGGAGGGAAGCAATGTACTTACTACATTAAATTTATCCAATATAATTGAAAGTGACACAGAGTATTTACTAATTCTTAAAGTAGTAACTGAAAAACATGGTGAAATAAACTATTATACTAGAGTTATTGATCAGGAGGCAGCAGATGTTCTTAGTCATATAAAATTCATTACTGGATTTAGTGAGGGAACATTAAATGATGAAACTGCCAAAGAGTACATGGCGTATTTAGAGCCTAAAAGCAGTGCCGACAATTCAAATCTAGCAAAGGTTGATTTGAATTCCAGCTTTACGAATGTTACATGGGGTGATTTGGATGTAAGCCGTGTGAGTGAACCTATTGTAAAGATAAAAGAAATACTTGGGGATGTTGGCTGCTATGAGCTTTGCTATAAAGTTAAAGCAAAGGGAGCGGGAGATGTAGTTTTATACTATAATATTACTGAATATTTTAGAGTTAAACAGGGTGTTAACGTTATGTATTTATATGTATATGAGCGATCAATGGAACAGATTTTTGATTGTGACAATATAAATGTAAGCTCAACTCGTATTAATCTTGGGCTTGATAGTGACTTAAAGGTAGAAACCAGCTGTTCGCCAACAGGATCTTTTGTTTCTTTTGTTAAAGAACGAAATTTGTGGCTTATGGATATGAACAATAATAAGATGATTTCAATTATTTCTTATGAAAGTGGACAGGATAGTGATATTCGTGATGTTTTCAATGAGAATAATATTGAAATAGTTTCCACAAATGCAAAAGGAAATGTCTTGTTTTTAGTATATGGATACATGAATAAAGGTGAACATGAAGGAAAAGTAGGAACAGCTTTATATCAATATGAATATGAATCAAATGTAGTAAATGAGCTTGTTTTTGTTGCATCTGATAAACCATACGAAATACTTAAAGGGCAGGTGGGTAAGTTTGCCTATATTACAAAAGATAATATCATTTATTTGATGGTTGAGGATAGTATTTACACAATCACCACAGACAGTAATGAATATGTACAACTAGCAAATCATTTGCAAACAGGAAACTTTATTATCAATGATGATAACAATATAGTTGTATGGCATGAGAATAGCTCTATTTATGGTGCTGAAAGCCTTAGAGTTATTGATGCTGCCTCGGGGGGTGATTATAATATAGCTTGTGATTCCGCAGATTACATTAGGGCAATCGGTTTTATTGGAAATGATATGGTATATGGTTTTGCTAGACGAAGCGATGTATATGTAGATGAGTATGGAAATACAGTATTTCCAATGTATAAAATAGTAGTAGATATCTATGATAGTGACGAAGTAGTAGAATATAATAAAGACAATGTTTATGTATCAGACGTAACCATAAACGGAAATATGATTATGCTTGAGCGAATGACCAAAGATGAAGCTGGATTGTTTCAAGAAATGTCATCAGATCAGTTAATCAATAAAGTTGATGAGGATGTGGCTACAATTGAGCAATATACAATTGCAACAGATTTAAAGAAAACAGAGCTGGTATTAAAGTTTGCATATACAGTTACAAGTAACAATGCTTTGGCTAAGGTTTATCCTAAAGAGATAAATTTTGTAGCAGTAAATGATATTGGAAAAACGGATGACAAACTTGAAGATAATAACTATTATGTTTATGCAGATGGTGGACTTATTCTTACTACATCAAGTGTGACAAAGGCTATAAATAAAGCTTCTAAGGAATACGGCGTAGTTGTTAATGGATCAGGCAATTATGTTTGGGCTAGACTTTCAAAGCTTGATAATAAGGTTGTTGCAAGTGCAACCCAGGTTGCTTCTCCAAATTATAGTAGCATTTCACAAGTACTAGAGAATGATACAATAAAAACCCTCGATATTTCATCTATTAGTTTATTAGATGTGCTTTATTATACAACAAAAGATATTGCGGTTTTAGCTAATCTACCAGAAAGAGGAATCGTGGCAATCTCAGGATACAGTGGATATTTGGGTAATGTGGATACGGTATATTTTAGAACTTACGATGGTGAAAGCTTTAACATGACCATATCAGAGGCCGAAAAAGAAATTAATGAAGCAGGTGGCCGATATGTGGCTGTTTTTAATGATTAGGTAGCATACAAAAGTTAATTATGTTTTAATTGGAATGTAACATATCATATGGTAAAATGAAAACAAATATATTTGTAGTGAGGCTAAAATGAAGGCAGACAATAAAAAAAATAATGATTACACAGATAATGTTAATAAAGATAATGTTAATACAGATAGTGTAAA
>CAZNKR010000068.1:3576-7217 GCA_964573715.1 uncultured Roseburia sp.
AATACAGATAGTGTAAAGGGAAATAATCTTGGTGATAAAAAGAAAAAACAAAAGTTTAAAATGCCAAAAATACACATGTCAAAGGCAAAAACAAAAAAGCTTGCTCGTGAAGCTTTAATATCATTAGGATATCTGGCTATTTTTGCTGGTATCGGTATATTTTTAGCATTTAATTCTGTATATGGTAATCCGGATAAAACGGTATCTCAAATTTATGAGAACTATGCAGAGTCTAATTGGGTGGTATTGTTTGATATGTCTGATACAAAAGAAAGCACCTTGGTTAATTCTGCTGTATTTGCAAACGTTATGAATAATAAATATTTGTATGTTGATAATGGAACTATAAAACAGACAGATGTTGAGAAAAATAGTGATACAACCATTATAAATACAACGTATGTGAAGGATGAAGAAACACTTAAAGATTCTTTAAAGCTGATAAAATCTGATGAGAAGCAATATTTATTTTTCTCGGTTTGGAAGTTGGATTTATCAAGTCTTATTATACATGATGTAAACGTGAAGGTCCCTTATGGATTTGAAACTACCATAGATGGAATTGATATTTCAAATTTTGACCGTACATATATTCCAGAAGAAAACATGATGGTATACCATATAGATACTATTTTTGCTGGCACTCATGCTCTTAATTGCAAAATGGGTGGTATGCAGGATGTTTCTGAATATATTGAATTAAACAAAGATGGCGCGGAATATAATGTAGACCCTTCTGTTGTACTTATGGAAGAGGTTATTTATAACGGAGCGCCTGAGATAGTGTTTGGACTTTATCAGGATGGATTTGAAGGTGTAGGAGTAGATAACCTTTTGGAATATTTCAATGAAGAAGGTCAGGCTAAGCTTAAGGATATATATACTGAATTATACGGAGATATTAATCAGGAGGATGGAGCTTTTCTTAAGATAATAGAAAATGTGGAGTATGACGTGTCCTTACAAAATGCTATTGTGGACACAAGCGTGGACGCTGTTGTTCATTTTAAATGTACATACTGGGCGAAAACTCCAAGAACAAGCTATTCAGGAATAAGAAAGGATTATGAAGATCAAGCAGAAGATTCGGTTGTAATACATTATGTTAAAACAGATGCTGGATACATTGCTTCTGGAATGGATTTTAAGTGTATTGATTATAGACAGGATTAGTGAAAGGTGGGACTTTTAATAAATGGCTAAACAGCATTGGAAGGCTGGAAATATGGTGTATCCTGTTCCAGCGGTTATGGTTAGTTGTAAACGAGAGGGAGAAAAACCTAATATAATTACTGTTGCATGGAGTGGTACTATATGTACATCGCCGGCTATGGCATATATATCGGTTCGACCTGAGAGATATTCCTATGATATTATTAATGAAACAAAAGAGTTTGTAATAAATCTTGTAACAAAGGATTTAACATATGCTACGGATTATTGTGGTGTAAAAAGTGGCAGGGATGTGGATAAATTTAAAGAAATGAACCTAACACCCATGGAATCACAATACATTTCGGCACCAGGAATAATGGAAAGTGTGATAAATATAGAGTGCTCAGTAGAGCAGGTAATCCCCCTTGGAAGCCACCATATGTTTTTGGCAAAGATTTTAGGTGTTACCATTGATGATAAGTATTTAGATGAAACTGGAAAGTTTGATCTTAATGCTTCGGGACTTGTGGCATATTCTCATGGCGAATATTTTGAATTAGGAGAGAAGCTTGGAAAATTCGGATATTCTGTTCAAAAAAAGTCAAAAATCAAAAGGTAGGTGAGTAGATGAAAATAAATGCAATGTACATTTCTAATTTTAAGTCAGTAAGTAAAATGGAAATTAAAGACATTGATAGTGCATTTATACTGGTGGGAAAAAATGGCACTGGTAAAAGTGCAGTTATTGATGCGGTTAGAGCAATTACAGGCAATTATACGGTTAGACGTGAACATTTTAAAAACCCAAAGGAGAATGTTGAAATAGGGATAACTTTGGAATTTTCCATTGATGCCTTAGAGCAAATGAATGAGTGGGGAATGATTTCTAAGGAAAGAACCTATGATAAATGGGAAGAAGAATTTTTGGAGAAGTTTCCAACCTTTAAGGAAAATCAAATTAAAATTGTGTATAAGGTTACACCATCTATGGAGGTTATTTACTCTGATGAATATGGAGTGGCAAACCCACATATAAAAGAAGTTTTACCAAAGGTATATTTTATTAATCACAGTAGGAATCTTGAAGAATTTCAAAATGGACTATTAGATGTACAGCATGATGAAGAGCTATTTTCTATTCGTGAAAATATTTGTCTACATGATAAAACAGCAAAATGTACACAGTGTTTTAAATGTATACCTGACATTTTGTTAAAATCGGGAGATGAGCTTTCTATTCACGAAATAACCAGGTTAATGGAATATAAGCTATACAAGCTTAATTTGGATAATTTTGCTGAGGCAGTTAATAGAAATCTTGAAAAAAATGGGTCCATTTCAAAAAGTGTAAAATATAAAATTGATATGGAAACAGAACGTTTATTTAAAATAAATACTATAATTAAAAGCGAACGTACCAATGAAACTGAAACCTTACATACTCTTAGTGCTGGAACTAAAAGCATATATCTTCTTTCGTTAATAGAGGCATATATTGAAGAAAAAAGCAGGGTACATAGCTTGATTATAATTGAAGATCCAGAGATATTTTTGCATCCCCAGCTTCAAAAGGTTGCTAGTGAGATACTCTATAGATTATCAAAGAAGAATCAGGTTATTTTTTCTACTTATTCTCCTAATATGATATTTAATTTCTCTTCCCGTCAAATTAAACAGGTTGTTCTTGATGAGAATTATGACACAACGGTGGTAGAAAATACGGACATTGATATCATTTTAGATGATTTAGGATATACAGCAAATGACCTTATGAATGTAAGCTTTGTGTTCATTGTAGAAGGAAAGCAAGATGGAAATCGTCTTCCAATGTTACTAGAAAAATACTATTCAGAAATGCGAGATGAAAATGGTACACTAAATAGAATTTCGATTATTCCTACAAACAGCTGTACTAATATTAAAACCTATGCAAATCTAAAATATATCAACAAATTATACCTAAAGGATCAGTTTTTAATGATTCGAGATAGTGATGGTAAAAACCCACGGTATTTAACTAAGCAGCTATGTAGCTACTATAGTCAAAGGTCTGTGGAAGATGTGGATAATCTACCAAATGTTACACCAAAGAATGTTCTTGTACTAAAGTATTATTCTTTTGAAAACTATTTTCTTGATCCAAAGATTATGACTCAGATAGGTGTAATTAGAAGAGAAGAGGATTTTTATAATATTTTGTATCAAAAATACAAGGACCATTTGTATAAGTTAAACAGCTTTAAACGACTTATACGTTCAAAGAATTTTAGAATTAATGGACCAAAGGACATAAAGGAACATTTAGAAGATATTAAAATATATGTTCGAGGCCATAATCTATTTGATATTTTTTATGGTAGATACAAGAATAACGAGGATGAAATCTTAAGAAAATACATTGAGATAGCTCCTAGAGAATGTTTTAAAGACATTTTGGAAGCGATAGATTCTTTCGTTTATTTTGAAAATAGGAAAAAAGATGTTTA
>CAZNKR010000069.1:0-1151 GCA_964573715.1 uncultured Roseburia sp.
TAGTAATTTAGTTACCACTGTTTCTTAATTATAACAATTAATAAATATTTTTCAATACCTTTTTGTATCAAAATCCTAGTTTTAGTATATCATTTTTTTATGATTTTGGTTATTTTGTACAACTTATTTTCCTATTTTTATCTAATCTGCACAGTAGACCCTTTTTTATTTTGTATGAGCTAGTAAAATTATATTTTTTTGAAATAAAAAAACTGCCACACTACATATGATTTCTCATACTTTGTGTGACAGCCTATATAGAAGTTAAAAGCTTATCTTCTATTAGATTTAAGTTAAATTACTATCTAGCTTTTTTAGCATTCATAGCTACTACTACACAAGCCATAGCTGCAAGAACTACTACTGTAGCTGCGATTGGTGTTGCATCACCTGTCTGTGGAGCTGCATCTGTTGCTGGTGCTTCTGTTGTTTCCTCTGCTGCTCCAGTAGAAACTGAAACTGAAGCCTTTGTTTTGTCAAATGTGATTGTTACTGTAGAGCCATCAGCATCTACTGTTACACTAGCATTTGTTCCACCGCTTGAAGCATCTCCTTCAAGGTTGTACTCACCATTATCCCATGCACCATTTGTTGCGATTTTGAATTCATATGAACCCTTTGCAACATTTGTGAATACTGACTTATATGTACCATCACCATTGTCAGTCATCGGATTCTGTGCTGGATCCCAGTTTGCTCCTGTTAATCCTTCTGCGCCTGCTACATTGTATGTATCTGCCGCTAAAGCTGGAACACACATAGCTGTTACTAATGCTGCTGTTGCTACGATTGTAGCGATTTTCTTTAAGAATTTTCTCATTTTTTTAATTCCCTTTCTTTTTTGTTTTCTAGTGAAATTATTACCATATTTTTCATTCTAGCAAAATTTAAAAAAATTTCAATATCTTTTGTAATAATTTTCTATATTTTTTTTGCTGATTATATTTTTACTAGTAATAATTCACAAAAAAGGAGCTATATCATTGATATAGCCCCAAAGTTTTAAATTAACACAATTTTTCTATGTTCATTTTATTAATTTTACTACTTATCTAAATTTACTTATTTTCCTGTTTGGCCTTCATACTTACTACTACACAAGCCAATCCTATCATAGCCACTACAGTAGCTACCACTGGTGTTGCATCACC
>CAZNKR010000069.1:1251-7201 GCA_964573715.1 uncultured Roseburia sp.
CCATTATCAGTCATTTGGTTTTGTGACGGATCCCAGTTTACTCCTGTTAATCCTTCGGCACCTGCTACATTGTATGTATCTAATGCTAAGGCCGATATACACATAGCTGTTACTAATGCGCTTGTTGCTACGAATGTAGCGATTCTTTTTAAGATTTTTCTCATTAATATAAACCCTCTCTTTAATTATTAGCAAGATTGCTTGCCCACCTATTACTATTATATGCACCTAAATACTAGTTTAGAACAAATTAATTTATTTTTTCCCTAGAACCCGAATTTTACTTTTATTCTTTCTATCTTTTTGCCTATTGGTTTTGCTAATATTAGTAAGAAAATAACATTGGATATCATATATGTAAGCGTTGTTGGTATTGCTATAACTATATATGCCACATATCTAGACAGATTGAATGTACCATCCTGCCACATTGTTGTCCATATATCTAGTATCAAGGAATACATTAGCCCGCACATACATCCGTATAATATTAATAGTGCAAAATATTCTTTTAAGCACTTAGCAAATATGCCACCTAAAAGTCCTGTAAGTCCCCATGCAAACATTTGAAAAGGCGTCCATGGGCCTTGTCCAAATATAAAATTTGATAAAAGGGCGGATAGTGCACCACATAGAAAACCCAGCTCTCCTCCTAGATATATTCCGGTAATTATAACTATTGCTGTCACTGGTTTAAAATGTGGCACAAATGAAAAGCAGTATCTTCCAAACACTGAAAGTGCAACCATTACAGCCAAAATAACCATTTTATTCACACTTCCCTTTTTTTCAAAAGAAGTAAAAAATGGTATACACGCTAAAATTAAAACTAGTGTAGATACAAATGCATACTGTTTTCCATCAAAAGCCTTAACGCCTATTAATATTACTACTGGAATAAGCACCAGTATTAGAATGTATTTTAATATTGCATTTAATTTTGTCTTAGAAACTAACTTATCCATCATTCACCTTTCAAATTTATCTTTCCTGTAAATTTTTTGTTACTTTTTTCTTACTATTCTTTATTACTTTTTTCTTACTATTCTTTATTACTTTTTCTTACTATATTATCCCTGCCAATCTTACTTACAATATCTTCTTCTGTTAGTACATCACCTATTATTTCATTGGCTATTCTGTTTGCTGCTGTTGTATAGAATCTATTACTTTTAAAGAATTCCATTGGACTTCCTTCTGATATTATATCTCCATCAAAAAGTAACCCACATCTATTAGATACCCTTGCAGCAAATTCCACATCATGAGTGACCATTAATATTGTAGTGGTATTTTTAAGCTCTTTTAAAATATCTATCAGTTTGGTTTTTCCGTATCCATCTATTCCTTTTGTAGGTTCATCTAATAGCAATATTTTCGGTTCTAATAAAAGTAGCTTTCCTAGCGCGCATTTTTGTTGCTCTCCACCAGACAAATCATATGGGTGACGTGAAAGTAAGTCATATATTCCTAGCTGCTTTGCAATTTTTTCTATAAAGGACTGTGTATCTCCCTTATAGTCTATTGCTTTAAGTATTTTCTCATAGTCTTCCTTTATAGTTGACTCAACAAATACACAGGAAGGATCTTGAGGCAGAAGTGCTATGTTATTTCTATATAACTCTCCTTTCCTATATTTAAAAATGCTTTTTCCATGTAGCAATACTTTTCCACGATATGGATGGTTAGTGGCACTTACTATTGACAAAAAAGTGGATTTTCCTGTTCCATTTCCACCTAGGAGACTATATATTTCTCCTTCACATATTTTTATATTAATGCCTCTAAGTACATCTTCTTCATTTTTTTCATATCTATAGAATACGTCCTTTGCTTCTAATATGACTTCTGCCTCTTTGTCCCTACTATATATATATGAGGTTTGTTCCAAATTTATATCTTTATTTTCACTTATTTTTTTTGTTTCATTATTATTTGAATATTTCAGTAGATATTCTCTGCCCTCTTTTACACTTATAGGACATATATCTTCATTTTCGAAATATTTATTATCTGTATCTTCATGTATTAAATCTACATTTACTAAATCTACATTTTTTAGATTAACATTTTCTATATCTTTTTTTAACATATTGTAAAGCTTAACTGCTGAAGGTGCACAGCATAATAGCTTATGATTTCCCAGCATCTTTGCTATATTTCTTGTTGTATCAAAGCCAAGCACCCTTCCCTCTTCCATTAATAGCACCTTGTCTGCAACCTTAAATGCCTCTTCTAGCCTATGTTCCACAAGAATAATAGTTGTTCCCATTTCTTCATTTATCTTCTTTAGTGTAGAAATAAATTCACTTGCTGCTATTGGGTCTAGCTGTGATGTAGGTTCATCAAGTAATAATACCTTAGGAGCCATAACCATTGCTGCTGCCAGATTTATCATTTGCATTTCCCCTCCAGATAGCTCGTAGGTGGATTTTCTAAACAGTTTTTCAATTCCAAAGAAGCTAGCCATTTCCCCGGTTTTTAATCGTATCTTTTGGCTATCCATACCTAAGCTTTCTGGTAAAAATGCCAATTCTTCATATACCTTATCTGTGACTATTTGTGTCTGTGGTCTTTGCATAACAAATCCAATATCACCCGCAAGAGTCCCATCATCAATATCTTCTATTTTATTTCCCCTATAATATATTTCTCCTTCATTGGTACCCGCTGGCGCACCTTCTCTTTTTATCAAACGAAGCAGGGTAGATTTTCCGCATCCACTCTCGCCCATTACAACAATAAATTCTCCCTGATTTATGGATAATGATATATTCTTTAGTGCAGTTGTTATATTTCCTTCATATTCTGGATATGTAAAGCTTACATTTTTAAGTTGTAATATTTCCATTTCAGGTTCTCCTTTATTTCAATAATACCAGGTGTAAAAGCTAATATCAAAAACGCTCCATAAGTAATCATTTCTCCAGCATCAAAGCTTAATTTTGTAATTTGTGGATAAAAGGCAAAATGTATGTTTTTGGATACCATTCCAATGAAAGTAACCACATCCATTAGTACCACTACTATCAGTAACAATTTATCTTTATTTGTAAATTTATAGTTATTAAAATGAGTTCTGCCTTTTAATCCGTAGCCCTTCATTTTCATGGAAAGTGCAGTTTCCTGTGACATTTCTAAAGACCATGTAATCAAGCAGGAATATATTCTAAGAGAATTTTTTATTCTATCAAAATAGCTATCATTTGTATAATATCCTAATGTTGTTTGAGCCTGCTTTATTTTTTTATGCTGTCTTTTAAACATGGGAATGAATTTTAACGCCATGGACAAAACCAAGGATAGCTTGGGTATAGCCTTCCCAAACAAGTAAATAAATTTTTCACTATCCACAATTATGCTATAACACTTACACCAATACATGACTGCAACTATCATTGCTGCCATATCTACACCATACAATATAGCTTCTAAGGTAATAGCATTTCCATTTAGGAAAAATAATGGTGTAACGCCATTATGTGAAAACAGTGGATTAGTCAGAGCTATTAATATAAAAAATGGCACATAAAACATCATATCTTTTATAAAGCATTTAAATGTGGTAATTGTAGCAATAAAAATTACTCCACCCACAAGTGACAAAGCAATCATAACTGGATTAGTTATGAACATGGATATAACTATTATTGATATAAAATATGTAAATAATGGCACTGGATGATAGGTGCTATAATATTTCATTTTAATTTTCTCCTTGAATAAAGTCGGCTCCAACGTCTTTTCCTAGTTCACAGGTATATACCCATTCTACTACATCGCCATCAGATAGTTTGTACTTTGAGCAACCATAACCCGCAAACTCTCCATTTACCTTGTACATCCAACCTGACAATTCCCCACAGGAAAATTCATATAGGTAGTTTATACCTTGAATATATACCGACTTGTAAATATTATCGGATGCGCCTTGGTATTCCATTTGTATGTGATTGAATCTTACTACTCTTTCTAATAGGTCAAATACTGTATCCCCTTCACGTAGTACATATTCAGTTCTTTTAAGAATAATGCCATCACCTACTATGTCCATGCTCTTTATATCCTCGTCTAAATCCTCCATATGATTTAGCACACTTTCACAGCTAATTGACAAGTATACTGTTTTTGAATCTTCATTAATATCCTCTAAGTGAGTGAGATAATATTCATCTACTGTTTGAAAATCAGTACCTTTTATAAGTAATGCTACTAATAATATGATAAATCCAATTATAAGTATGTCTTTTTTCATTTCAATTAATCCTCGTCTATTGTAAGTACAGCTTTTCCATTACCTTTAATCCTCGTCTATTGTACCACGTTTTTTTCTTTTCTTATATCGTACAATTAACGCTCCTATACATAAGGCTATAATTGATACTACTGTTACAGTTAGAATTCTTTTTCTAATTGTTGTTTTATTAATTGTATTTTGGATTTTATCAGTTTCATCATCATCCTGGTGCAATAGTATTTCTATGTCCTTTACATTATTTGAAGAAAGATCATCTAGCTTTGGGTATATATCACATAAACTTGCAGCTTCCTCTGTAAAATCATATATTGTATTCATGTGGTTGTAATATCTTAGCATAGCTGCAATAGCAAGTAGTGTTTGTTCTCCAGCCATTGAATTTGAGGAAAGTGTGTATCCATTATCCTCTGTAATATTTAATGTATGTGCTACACCACCATCTTCCATTACATATTTTTTCAATCCATCTAAAAGATTGTGACCATTTTTAATAAATCTCTCATCCTGCAAGGGATCAACGCCCATAGTACATAATGCCATAATTACCTGACAGGTACTTTCTATATTAACTGTATTAAAGCTTTCATAATCTCCATCCTCTAGCTGTTTTGAAGATAGCAAGCTTATGGATTTATCTATTACGTCCTTAACTGATAGTGTAGTTATTTCCTTTGTTTCCTGATTTTCGTACTGATATGTATCTGTTGTGTTGTAGTATTTTGATAATGCTATAATCGCCATTGCTGTAATATCTACATCTGCTGTTGTACCAGATAATGAAAATCCACCATCAGGAAGCATTCTCTTTATTATTTCTTCAATAATATCTTCTCTTGTATATCCACTGTTATTTTGTATCTCATAATTCATTGAATCAAGCGCAATAAGTCCCCATATCCACCCATTTATTCCTTGCTTTCCTAGAGAAGCAACCTTTTGTCTGTCGTATACTCCGTCTGCTATTAAATCTATATATGTATCTTGATTATTGGTAGATTCATACCTAGCAGACTTTTTTGGATTTCCACCACAAGAAAGAATGGCTAGAGTAATTCTATGATATTCTGTAGCCTTTATCTTGCTTAATGTGCCATTTGTTTCATAGGCGTTAGCTATTTTTGATGCTGTTATTTGTAAATATCCATTGTAGTTATCCTTTAAACCCAATCTGCTAAAGGCTATAACATACCAGTCTCCTGCTGTTGTTGTGGCACTATTACCGTATTCATTGTTAAAAAGACTTTCCGTTACATCAATTCCTTGACTGTTTTTTTTCCATGCAATTATCCTTGCAGCCATGTTAATAAGTTCTTCTATAGACTCTGCATTTAAGGTATTTTCCAGTCTTTTATCGTCTTCTTTATCACGAAGTATAGCCGTCGAAAAGTTTTCGGCGGCTATCACATCAGGCACAAGGCCCATAACTAAAGTTATAGCTATTAATAAAAAGACTACTCTTCTAGTTATTGTTTTCATCTATTGCTTTCTTCTTTCTTGAAAATGTAAAAACAACCATTGCTGCCACTGCAATATATACAAAATTCAAGTTAACCCTATCAAGTGTTTTTGGTGCTTCACCCACAAGAGGAACATTTTTATTTTCAGGAAATTTCACTCCATTATCTCCTGTAATACTATTATTTCCATTAACACCATCATTTCCATTAACACCATCATTTCCATTAACACCAT
>CAZNKR010000070.1:0-6677 GCA_964573715.1 uncultured Roseburia sp.
GTTAGAGGTATGGACATTATATTTGTTACTACAGCTAACACAGATGAAGAAGCTCGTGAATTATTGACATTATTTAATATGCCATTTCAGAAATAGTAGGAGGTAAATCCATGGCTAAAACAGCAATGAAGCTTAAGCAGCAACGTACAGCTAAGTTTTCAACACAGGAATACAATCGTTGTAGAATTTGTGGACGTCCACATGCTTATTTAAGAAAATACGGAGTTTGCAGAATCTGCTTCCGTGAATTAGCATATAAGGGACAGATCCCAGGTGTTAAAAAGGCATCTTGGTAAGTCGTAACTATTAATGTAAGTCGCTTCGGCGATACTGCAATATTCAAGGAGGACATTTAAAATGGCAATGAGCGATCCAATCGCAGATATGCTTACAAGAATTCGTAATGCAAATACTGCAAAACATGATACAGTAGATATTCCTTTATCAAAGATGAAGGTAGCTATAGCAGATATCCTTGTTAAAGAAGGATATGTAAAGAAATATGAAATTATTGAAGATGGTATCTTCAAGACAATCCAGGTAACACTTAAGTACGGCGCAGATAAGAACGAAAAGATCATTACTGGTCTTAAGAGAATTTCCAAGCCAGGTCTTAGAGTTTATGCTGGAAAGGATGAACTTCCAAGAGTACTTGGTGGTTTAGGTATTGCTATTATTTCAACTAACAAAGGTATCTTAACAGATAAGGAAGCTAGAAAGCTTCAGGTTGGTGGCGAAGTTTTAGCATTCGTTTGGTAGTAAATACTAAAATTGTTTGTAGCTGAATATTCAGTTATATATATCCCGTAAATTTGTGAAAACTATTGAAAGTGAAAGAGTGACTTAGTCACTATTCACTATTCGTTTTCACTATATAAAAAAAGGAGGTGCGGGCATGTCACGTATAGGAAGACTGCCTATCGCTATACCAGCAGGTATTACTGTAGATATAGCAGAAAATAACAAGGTTACCGTTAAGGGACCTAAGGGAACACTTGAAAGAGTTCTCCCAGCAGAAATGGAAATTAAGAAAGATGGAGAAACAGTTGTTGTAACAAGACCAAACGATTTAAAGAAGATGAAATCTTTACATGGCCTTACAAGAACTCTTATCTCTAATATGGTTATAGGTGTATCCGAAGGATATACAAAAGAGCTTGAAGTTAACGGTGTTGGTTATAAGGCTCAGAAACAAGGATCAAAGTTAGTTCTTGCTCTTGGATATTCACATCCTGTAGAAATGGAAGATCCAGAAGGTATTGAATCTATCGTAGATGGAACAAACAAGATCACAATTAAAGGTATCGATAAAGAAAAAGTTGGCCAGTACGCAGCTGAAATCAGAGCAAAGAGACAGCCTGAACCTTACAAGGGTAAAGGTATTAAATATGCTGATGAAGTTATTAGACGTAAAGTTGGTAAAACTGGTAAGAAATAATCAAAGGAGACAGATATGGTTAGTAAAGAATGTAGAGCGGATGTCCGCGTAAAAAAACATAATAGATTACGTAATCGTTTCAACGGTACAGCAGAAAGACCACGTTTAGCAGTATTTAGAAGCAATAATCATATGTATGCTCAGATTATTGACGATACAGTTGGCAATACTCTTTGTGCAGCATCTACACTTGGAAAAGAAGTAAATGCTGAATTAGAGAAGACTAATAACGTTGATGCAGCAGCTTACTTGGGAACAGTAATCGCTAAGAAAGCATTAGAAAAAGGAATTACAACAGTTGTCTTTGATAGAGGCGGTTTCATTTATCAAGGTAAGGTTAAAGCATTAGCAGATGCAGCAAGAGAAGCTGGTCTTAATTTCTAGTAGGAGGATAACACATGAAACGTACAATTATTGATGCTAGTCAGTTTGAATTAGAAGAAAAAGTAGTATCAATTAAGCGTGTAACTAAAGTTGTAAAAGGCGGTCGTAATATGAGATTTGCTGCTTTAGTTGTTGTTGGAGACGGCAACGGACACGTAGGTGCTGGATTAGGCAAGGCTGCTGAAATTCCTGAAGCAATTCGTAAGGGAAAAGAAGATGCTATGAAAAAGCTTATCGAAGTGCCAACAGATGCTAACTTAAGTATTCCACACGATATTATTGGAAACTTTGGAAGTGCTTCAGTATTACTTAAGAAAGCCCCAGATGGTACTGGTGTCATCGCTGGTGGCCCTGCTCGTAACGTACTTGAGCTTGCAGGTCTTAAGAATATCAGAACAAAATCTTTAGGATCAAACAATAAACAGAACGTAGTACTTGCTACAATCGAAGGTTTATCTGGTTTAAAGACTCCAGAAGAAGTAGCTAAACTTCGCGGTAAAACTGTAGAAGAGATTTTAGGCTAATAGGAGGAAATAAAAATGGCAGATAAGTTAAAAATCACATTAGTTAAATCAACAATCGGTGCTGTACCTAAGCAGGTTAAGACAGTTGAAGCTTTAGGATTAAAGAAGCTTAATAAAACAGTTGAGATGCCTGACAACGCAGCAGTTAGAGGAATGATTCAACAGGTTAGACATTTAGTTAAAGTTGAAGAAATCTAGTTAAGGAGGTGCAGTAATGAATTTATCGAATTTAAAGCCTGCTGAAGGCTCAACACATAGTGATAACTTCAGACGAGGACGTGGACATGGTTCTGGAAACGGCAAAACTGCTGGTAAAGGTCACAAAGGTCAGAAAGCACGTTCAGGCGGCACAAGACCAGGGTTCGAAGGTGGTCAGATGCCTTTATACAGAAGAATACCTAAGAGAGGTTTCACAAATAGAAACACACTCGAAATTATTGGTATAAACGTAAGTGCTCTTGAAGTTTTCGAAGCTGGTGCAGAAGTTTCAGTTGAAACATTAATTGAAGCTGGTATTGTTAAGAATCCAAGAGATGGCGTTAAGATACTTGGTAATGGTAGTCTTACAAAGAAGCTTACAGTAAAGGCAAATGCTTTCTCTGAAGGAGCAAAGGAAAAAATCGAAGCTGTAGGTGGAACTTGCGAGGTGATCTAATGTTTAAAACAATCCAAAATGCATTTAAGGTTAAAGAAATAAGACAGAAATTGTTTTTTACTTTCCTAATGCTCATTGTTGTTAGATTAGGTTGTCAAATCCCAATTCCAGGAACAGACGCAAACGTTTTGAAGAGTATGATGTCATCATTCTCTTCAAATGATGCTTTTCAGCTTTTAAGTGCATTTACAGGCGGCTCCCTAGAGCAGATGTCAATATTTGCATTGAATATTACACCATATATTACATCATCTATTATTATGCAGCTCCTCACAATAGCTATTCCAAAGCTTGAGGAGTTACAAAAAGATGGTGAAACAGGAAGAAAGAAAATAGCAGAAATCACTAGATATGTTACAGTTGCATTAGCACTTGTTGAAGGTATCGTTATAGCAATTAACTTTACAAATAAAAATGTATTTGGTTCAGTTTCAGCGATGTCTGGCTTCAAATATTTTTCTGTTATAGCTATAGCTGTTATTTCTATGACAGCAGGTTCAGCTTTCCTTATGTGGATTGGTGAAAGAATAACAGAAAATGGTGTAGGAAATGGTATTTCTATAATCCTTGTAATTAACATTATTGCGAGAATACCATCAGACCTTGTAAGCTTATATGAATCAAAAGTAAAGATTACAACTACAAATGGAAGATCAGTTGGTGCAGCTGCTTTATCAGCACTCATCATTATCGGAATTATTGTTGCAATCTTTGCTATGGTAGTATTATTACAGGGTGCACAGCGTAAAATTGCTGTTCAGTACTCAAAGAAACTTCAAGGAAGACGTATGGTTGGCGGTCAGTCTACATGCATTCCTTTAAAGATTAATACCGCTGGTGTTATTCCTATTATCTTTGCTTCATCTATCATGCAGTTCCCTGGTGCTATTGCCGGATTGTTTGGTAAATCAGCAGGAGATGGATCATTTTGGGGTAAGATTCTTAAGTTACTTAGCTCAGGTTCATGGTTCAATACATCCAATTTCAAATACACTCTTGGATTTTTAGTTTATGCAGTCCTTGTTATTGCATTTGCATACTTCTATACATCAATTACTTTCAATCCTATTGAAGTAGCTGATAATATGAAGAAACAGGGTGGATTTGTACCTGGTATTAGACCTGGAAAACCTACTGAAGAGTATTTAACAAACATATTAAACTATATTATTTTTATAGGCGCTGTTGGTTTACTTATTGTAGCAAGTATTCCAATCATAACTTCAGGATTGTTTAATGCATCAGTATCATTTGGTGGTACTTCATTAATCATCATTGTTGGTGTAATTCTTGAAACATTGAATAAGATTGAATCTATGATGGTTGTACGTAATTACAAAGGTTTTTTGAATGACTAAATAATACAACCCGCGATAGGTGCGAACTTGTCGCGGGTTATTGTACTAAAACAAGGAGTCTTATATGAAGATTATAATGTTAGGTGCTCCAGGTGCGGGCAAAGGAACTCAGGCAAAAATGCTTGCCGATAAATATGGAATTCCTCACATCTCAACAGGAGACATTTTTAGAGCAAATATTAAAAGTGGTACTGAATTGGGAAAAAAGGCTAAGACATATATGGATCAGGGACTTTTAGTTCCAGATGAATTAGTATGTGACCTAGTTGTAGACAGAGTTAAACAGGAAGATTGTAAAGAAGGATATATTCTTGATGGTTTCCCAAGAACAATTCCACAGGCAGAAAGCTTAGATGCAGCATTAGCAGAAATTGATTCTAAAATTGATTATGCTGTAAATGTTGAAGTTCCAGATGAAAATATCGTAAGAAGAATGTCTGGAAGAAGAGCATGTGTATCATGTGGAGCAACATATCATATTGTTCATATTCCAACAAAGGTTGAAGGAATTTGCGACAGATGTGGTAGCGAACTTATCTTAAGAGATGATGATAAGCCTGAAACAGTAACAAAGCGTCTTAATGTTTACCATGAACAGACACAGCCACTTATTGAGTATTATACAAATAAGAATGCATTAGTTGAAGTTGATGGAACTAAGGACATGAATGATGTGTTCAATGCAATAGTTGAAATATTAGGTAAATAAGTATGTCAGTTACAATTAAGTCACAACACGAAATTGAATTGATGAGAGAAGCAGGTATTATTCTTGCTAAAACTCATGAAGAACTGGCAAAACAAATTAAAGCCGGAATGTCTACTTATGAAGTAGATAAGATTGGTGAAGAGATTATTAGAAGTTATGGATGTATACCTTCCTTTTTAAACTATAATGGTTATCCAGCATCAATCTGTGTTTCGATTAATGATGAAGTAGTTCACGGAATTCCACGTAAGGATTGTATTCTTGTGGATGGTGATATAGTGTCTTTAGATGCGGGTGTAATTTATAAAGGTTATCACTCAGATGCAGCTAGAACGATTGCAGTTGGTGAAATTAGTGATGAAGCTAAGAAACTGATTGAGGTTACAAAGCAGAGCTTTTTCGAAGGAATAAAGTTTGCAAAGGAAGGATATCATTTACATGATATTTCTAATGCTATTTCAGATTATTGTGAAGGCTTTGGATACGGAGTAGTTAGAGACCTTGTTGGACACGGTATAGGTAGAAACTTACATGAAGATCCACAGATTCCTAATAATCATCAAAAAAGAAGAGGAATTAAACTTCAAGCCGGCATGACACTTGCCATTGAACCAATGATTAATATAGGCACCTACGAGGTAGCGTGGTTAGATGATGACTGGACAGTAGTTACAGATGATGGTTCTTTATCAGCTCATTATGAGAATACAGTACTCATCACCAAGGGTGAGCCTGAAATCTTATCCTTATTAAAATAAATATTGTAAATTTAAAGTCATTAAGAATGAAAATTGGAGGTTACTAAAATGGCAAAGTCAGATGTAATAGAAATAGAAGGAACAGTTATTGAAAAATTACCAAATGCAAAGTTTCAGGTTGAACTTGAAAACGGACATAAGGTATTAGCACATATTAGTGGTAAGCTTAGAATGAATTATATTCGTATCTTACCAGGCGATAAGGTAACTATTGAATTATCACCATATGATCTGTCAAAAGGACGTATTATATGGAGAGATAAATAATCCGATAAAAATCTATTTTTGTACTTGCAAATGTAAAAATTGTATGTTACAATCAGATTCGGACTTTTTTGAAAGGAGGATTTTACTGTGAAGGTTAGATCATCAGTTAAACCTATTTGCGAAAAATGCAAAATTATCAAAAGAAAGGGTAGTATCAGAGTAATCTGTGAAAATCCTAAGCACAAACAAAGACAGGGCTAATAATTTAATATTATCACTTATGAGACTCGATAAAACGAGACTCTTTTTGTGCGTCTAAGCATGCGGCTGCAGCAAGGAAACACTAGGAAACGTAGTTATCCCCAATACTCTCAAGGGGAATGCGGTGAATTTTGTAGAATTGCTTCAAATAAAGTAGCTTTAGGCTACAGCCATTTTTGGCTTATGCAGGACGACAAAGTTTTAGTCCTGTGCGCGTATATTTGTATACGCATTTAATGAAACAAAGAAAAAAGGGATATTAGGCTCGTACACATTTCAGACGTCATTATGACGGGCTACGATGAACTATATTTCTTAGCGAAAATTATTGATGGAGGTGTAATACACACATGGCTCGTATTTCAGGTGTTGATTTACCAAGA
>CAZNKR010000071.1:0-6465 GCA_964573715.1 uncultured Roseburia sp.
TATGCTGGTAGAAAAGAAAGAAAGAGACAGTTCAGACAGTTATGGATCGCAAGAATCAATGCTGCAGCAAGAATGAACGGTTTATCATACAGCAAGTTTATGTATGGTTTAAAGTTAGCCAATGTAGAAATGAACAGAAAAATGTTATCTGACATGGCTGTTAATGATGCAGAAGGTTTTGCAAAGCTTGCAGAACTTGCTAAATCTAAGTTAGCATAATAACATAAAGCTTAATTGCATATTACGAGTAGGAGATATCCTACTCGTTTTTGTTTATAATTTTTCCTTATAATGATAATATAAAGACAATATATTCGTGAATGGAGGCATGTTATGAGTGCTTGCAGTATAAAAGATAAAATTGAATGGGACAAACCTATTGTGGTTGCAAAATCTATTGATAAATATTATCGTAAAATCTTTGATAAAAGAATTTATGATTGTGCAAATGTTATCCTAATGGAAGAAGATAAGCAGTATGTTTTAATTAAAAACATTTGGAAATATGGAAATAATTATAGGAAATGCAAAAACTTATTAGGGGAAGAATTTGATATAGAGGATATAAAATTCATGAGGATTAGACCTGGTGATTATAGAAACGTGGTTAATATAAAAGATGAATTACCTAAAAATATAATTATAAAATGTATCACAATTTAATAATGCAGTAGATGGGACTCGAACCCACACGGATTGCTCCACATGTACCTGAAACATGCGCGTATACCAATTGCGCCACTACTGCAAACAAAGATATTATATTTTGTTTAATGTACTAAGTCAAGGAAAATAGGGAAAATAATTTTCACAAATGTTCAAAAAAATGTTGACAATTTAACCATACTTTGTTATTATATCGAGGTCGGTTACGAAGTAGCTGATGGAATGCGGGAATGCTGGAATTGGCAGACAGGCATGACTAAGGATCATGTTTCCGTAGGAAGTGAGGGTTCAAGTCCCTTTTCCCGCATTTAACTTATCCAGTAGAGTATTCTACTGGATTTTTTTTGCTAATATTATACATATAAATATTGGTTGATTATCTTAGTGATTTATACTAAAATGTACTTAATTTGTTCATAGAACATATTATCAATGAAAGGAAAGAAATAATGAAAAATAATAAGTTGAGGATGATTCTTTCGGGTGTTGGAAAGTTTTTTGCTGTATTTTTGTCAACATTGTGTATGATATTGGTTTTTTTATTAGGAATCTGTTTTATTTTGGTTCATGGACCTTCACCAGCAGCTAAAAATCAGTTTGTATGCGCATTGCAGGAAACTAGTGCTATGGGTTGGGTTGCAAATATTTATCTATCAGAAGAGGAGATAAAAGATATTGTAAGCAAAAATCTTATGGCAGAAGTAGCAGACGGAACAGTGTCAAATACAGATTTAGTTATTATTGAAGAAGATGATGAAGAAGATGATACACCTGACGTAGAAGTTATTGATATAAAGGGAGATACTTATCAAGGAAAAATGCTTATTGTTAAGGATCCTTCAAGAGTTTTTGTTGGAACAGTTCCAGAGTTTTATGAAGGTACTGGACAGGTTGTAAAGGATATGTGTGATCGTTATGATGCTCTTGCAGGAATTAATGGTGGCGAGTTTGTAGATATGGGAAGCTACTCATATTCGGCTATGCCTGTTGGTGCAGTTATTTCTCAAGGAAAGTTTCTTATGGGAGATCTTAACACTACATATAATATTACTGGTTTTACTCAAGATAATAAATTAGTAGTTGGAAAGATGACAGCTCAAGAAGCTATAGATATGAATATTAGAGATTGCGTTCATACAGAACACACAACAGGACCATTTCTTATTATTGATGGAGAGCCCCTTACTGTTCCAGATACAACAGTATATGGAGGGGGAAAGAACCCAAGAACAGCAATTGGTCAAAGAGCAGATGGAGCAGTTATCTTATTAGTTGTTGATGGTAGACAAGCTGATAGTATTGGTGCAACCTTTAAGGATATGACTTATCTTATGGTTCAGTATGGTTGTGTAAATGCTTCATGTATGGATGGAGGAACATCAACTCAAATGGTTTATGAAAATGAGGTTATCAATAATCCTTATTCACCAACAGGACCAAGAAGATGCCCTACAGCCTTTTTAGTAAGCAGGGAGGACTAACAGATGGAAAACAATAAAATAAATGGAAAAGATCCATTTCCTGAAATAGAATTTTTAGATGAAATAGAATTTGAGACTGATATACAAGAACTTGAAGAACAAAAACATGGAGAAAATACCAAATCTTCAAAGAAATCAGCAAAAAACAAAGATTTATCAAGTACAAAAAAATCATCAGCTAGTAAAGCTGCATCAAGTTCCAAAAAATCAACACCAGGTAAAAAAAACAATTCTCAAAATGATGGTGGAGATGACACAAAAAAAGCAAAGAAAAAAGTTAAGAAAAGCAGAAAATTCAAAAGAGGATTACTAATTTATGTGGCTGCATTGGCTGTATTGATTATTGGAGTGTGGATTTTCTTTTATAGCTTTATTGATGGTTATGAAAAAGGTATGGCATATAATAAAATTGCTCAGATTGCCGCCCAAGCTAATGAAAAAGGTATTGAAACAATTCTAGAGGATGTAGAGGCTTCAAATGATTTTGAAGATAAAGCTTCAATAATAGAATATGTTAAAAAACTTGTTTTGGATAAAGATATTACCTATAAAGAATCAAAAGAAACAACGCCAAACGAACCAGTATATGAATTGTGTGTAGATAAAAAAGCATTTGCAAAGGTTTATTTAAAACAGGATGGATATATAAAACATCATTTTAAAAATTGGGTTATTCAAACAGTGGATGTAGCTGACTATTTACCAGAAGGTTCTGATATTACTGTTTTAGTTACTAATGATTCCACTCTATACATTAATGACAAGGCAGTAGATGACACATATATTACTATGGAAGAAGCTACAGTAGATGCTCTTGTTAATGTAGAACAATATTTATCATCAGTTCCAAAAGTAAAAAAATATGAGGTTAAAGGCTTTATAGAAACACCTGTTGTAAAAGTTGTTGATGCCGATGGAAATTCTCTTCCTGTATCACAAAATGAAAAGGTATATGAAGTTGGTTATTCTAACGATAGTGCAACTGAGTCAGAGTTTGCAACATATGTTGGAGATGTTTCTTATGCTTATGCGAGAAACTTTGCAAATCTAGGCAAAAATATATTTAACTATATAATGCCTAATTCAGATTTGTATGCCAATATAGAATCAGCTACAACATATTTTTATCCTGATAGCAAGATTTCAAATACTGAATTTACTAGTCGTGAAATTACTGATTTTATTAGATATTCAGAAGATTGTTTCACATGTCATGTAAAATATGAATACACCATATATTTTACTGGATATAGTATAGACAAGGATGTTTCATCCGTTGATATGATTTGGACTTTTGTTAATTATAATGGATTATGGTATTTAACAAATACAAAGTATTATTAAATAGCAAAGAATAATATAATGGATAAAATGAGGAATAATTTAAATATCAATATTAATACAAATCAAAATGCCATCATAAAAGAAAATATTAAAGCCGTGATTTTTGATATGGATGGCGTATTAATAGATACGGAAAAATATTTAACAAAATTTTGGTGCCAAGCTGCTAATGAGGCAGGTTACCCCATGAAAATAGAGCAGGCATATGAAATACGTAGCTTAGCTGGAAGGTTTGGAGAGCAAAAACTTAAAAAGCTTTTTGGCGATGATATTGATTATGAAGCAATTCGTAATCGACGTAAGGAAATAATGAATGAACATCTGTTAAAACACGGAATTGAGAAGAAACCATATTTAGAGGAATCACTAATCTTGCTTAAAGAGGCTGGATATAAATTGGCAGTTGCCACCTCTACAGATACAAAACGTACAGAGGAATATCTGTCCAATATTGGAGTATATGATTTGTTTGATGATATTATTTGTACTAATATGGTTACTAACGGCAAACCTGAACCAGATATATATTTATATGCATGTGACAAGCTTGGGTTGGCTACAGATGAATGTCTGGCTGTAGAGGATTCTCCTAATGGTGTAATATCTGCATATAAAGCAGGTATGAAGGTTATTATGATTCCTGATTTAACAAAGGCAACAAAGGAAGATGAGAGAAGAGTTATAAAGGTTGTTAATGATTTAAAACAACTAGCAATGATATTGTGTTAAAAAAACTGACAGCTTATGATTTATCATAGGCTGTCAGTTTTTTGTTATAAGAAATGTTTTATTATGAAAAATATTTAGCTTTAATTTCTTGTACTGGCATTTCTTTTCCAGTCCATATTTTAAAGGATTCAGCTCCTTGATAGAGAAGCATATACAAACCGTTAAATGTTGGAGCACCAATTTCTTTTGCTTTTGAGATAAGAAGAGTTTGCTTTGGATTATAAATGATATCCGAAACAATAAGTTCAGGTCTAAGAATAGAGAAATCTTTAATAATACAATTGTCAGTATTTGGAGCCATACCAACCGATGTTGCATTTGTTAGAATATCGCTATTTTTAATAGAGTTATTTAACATGGTTGTGTCTTCTAAATCGTAAAGAGAGGCCTTACATGAGGTTGTAGAATTAATATTATCTACTAGATTTTGTGCTCTATCAAAAAACTTATCTTTAATACTAAATACATTTATTTTTTTAACTCCATCCAACGCAGCCTGGGCACAAATTGCAGTCGCAGCACCACCAGCTCCTAGAAGAGTCATATTTTTACCGATAATATTAAATCCAGCATCGAATGCTGCTCTCATATAACCAATTCCATCAGTCATGTGACCAATTAGCTTACCATTTACGTTAGCTACAGTGTTGACTGCACCAACAAGTTTAGCAGCAGGAGATAATTCGTCTGCAAGCTCACACATTAGATTCTTGTTTGGCATTGTACAGTTAAAGCCTTTAATTCCGGAAAGCTTTAATCCATTTACGCAAGCTGAAAGATTTGTAGTATCTACATCAAAACACAGGTAAACGCTGTCCATATTTAATATTTTAAAGGATTCATTGTGCATCATAGGAGAAATGCTATGTGCAACGGGACTTCCAAGTAGTCCGTATAGTTGTGTATGACCAGTAATCTCTATCATCAAAATTCCTTCTTTCTTTTATGTAATCTTAATTATAATAAGTTAATGTGGTAAAAGTGTCAATGGAATAAAAAATATTTCTTTACAACGAACAAATGTTCTGGTATAATTTTCTTTAGATAGAAAGGAGATACATGTATGGATAAAGAAAAAATTATTTTTCATATAGATGTTAATTCAGCCTTTCTATCATGGGAAGCAGTATATAGACTTAAAAATTCTGATTCTACAGTTGATTTAAGAGATATACCATCAGCTATTGGAGGCGATGTTTCTAATAGACATGGAGTTATTCTTGCTAAATCTATTCCAGCAAAAAAGTATGGTATTATAACGGGAGAAAGTGTTACGGATGCTTTGCGCAAGTGTCCAGATTTGTATATTGCGTCTCCTGATTCTGATTTATATCAAAAGTCCTCAAAGGCCTTTATGAGTATTCTTCGTGAATATTCACCTGATGTAGAACAGTATAGTGTGGATGAGGCATTTGTAGATGTTTCAGGAACGAGACGACTGTTCGGAGAACCAGTTGCTCTTGCACATACCATTAAAGATAGAATTCGTGAAGAACTGGGATTTACTGTAAATGTTGGTATATCAGATGTTAAGCTATTAGCAAAGATGGCTTCCGATTTTAAAAAGCCTGATTTAGTCCATACTCTATTTAAAAGTGAAATTAAAGAAAAAATGTGGCCACTTCCAGTTGAGGATTTATTTTATGTTGGAAAGTCTACTAATCGAAAACTTTTAATGATGGGTATTCGTACAATTGGAGAGTTGGCGAAGACAGATGTAGGCATATTGAAGAGTAATCTTAAATCACATGGAGAGTTGATTTGGAATTTTGCAAATGGTGTGGATGTTTCTTTAGTTGATTCGACTTTCGAGCCGAATAAAGGCTATGGAAATTCCACAACCATAGCTTTTGATGTAACAGATGCATCTACTGCTAAGATGGTATTATTATCCTTATCAGAGAATGTTGCAGCCAGGCTGCGTAAAGATGAAGTGAAATGTGAATTGGTTACAGTTAGTATAAAGAATTTTAATCTTAAGCTTACTTCACATCAAAAGACTTTACCATTTGCAACCAACATTACGATGGAGATTCACAAGGCTATCTGTGATTTGTTTGATGAGTTATGGGATGGAACACCTATAAGACATTTAGGAGTTTGTGTCTCTCATATAAAGGAAAATACACAAGGAAGGCAAATTAATCTGTTTGAATCTAACAATTACGAAAAGTTAGAAGCAGCAGATAAGCTTATGGATGAAATACGAAAAAAATATGGTAATGATTCTGTTAAGCGAGCATCG
>CAZNKR010000072.1:0-6402 GCA_964573715.1 uncultured Roseburia sp.
AAAAAGATAGCTTATTTTAAAAACCACATTTGGGGATTGTAAAAAGAATAGAAAGTAGGTATATTGTGAAAAGAGGTTAAATCTAAAACACATCAAGGGGATTCTCTACCCAATTAAATCCTACAGTAAATTTACGCTATCCTTGCCCCCTATACCCTTGATAGGTTCTATTTTATGGGGTATAATAAAACTATTCAGTAGCTCTGCGCGTATACTGCGTTAACCGTAAGAATATGTAAAGAGATAAGTGAGAATGCCATTACTATTGAAGATTCTCCAAACGGAATACGCTCAGCTTATCGTGCCGGTATGAAGCCGATTATGGTACCGGATCTCATTGAACCTACTCCGGAAATAGAGTCCATGCTTTATGGGAAGTTCTATTCTCTGTTGGATGTTATGGATTACTTAAAAATGACAAGCAATGGTACTTAATGGATTTTCTCTTACTTTCCCGTGTATTCTCACGGTCAGCGCAGCAAATGTGCAGACTTGATGAATAGTTATAAAATTTATAACCTTAATTATTGGTCACAAGATGAAAAAGACAGGTGTCCGTTAGAGTAGAATGGAGGAAAACATAAAAAAGTCAAAAGTATATTACACAAGTATGAAGACATCGTTCAGTGAGAATCTTCCACAGAAGCTGGAACGGTTAATAAAAAGGGCAGGAATCGGAGAAATTGATTTTGAAAGAAAGTATGCGGCAATTAAGATTCACTTCGGTGAGCCGGGAAACCTGGCATTCCTCAGACCCAATTATGCGGCAGTGGTAGTAAAGGTTGTGAAGGAACTGGGCGGGAAACCATTTTTGACCGATTGCAATACACTGTATGTGGGCGGACGTAAAAATGCACTCGATCATATGGATGCGGCATATCAAAATGGATTTTCTCCATTTTCTACAGGCTGCCATGTTATCATTGCCGATGGATTAAAAGGAACAGATGAAGAATTAGTTCCTGTAGAGGGCGGCGAATACATAAAAGAAGCTAAAATAGGACGTGCAGTAATGGATGCAGACGTATTCATTTCACTTAATCATTTCAAGGGTCATGAAGCTACCGGCTTCGGGGGTGCGCTTAAGAATATCGGTATGGGTTGTGGATCCAGAGCAGGTAAGATGGAGATGCACAGTGCAGGTAAGCCTTCTGTTAATCATGATCCCTGTATAGGCTGTGGCCGCTGTATCAAGATATGCGCTCATGATGCACCTTCAATTACGAATGGAAAGGCGACGATAGATCACGATAAATGTGTAGGCTGTGGTCGTTGCATCGGTGTTTGTCCAACGGATGCGATAGTAGCTGCGGGAGATGAATCCAATGATATCTTAAATAGAAAGATTGCAGAATATAGCAAGGCAGTTCTTTCAGATAGACCTCACTTTCATATCAGTCTGGTAATCGATATATCCCCTAACTGCGACTGTCACTCGGAGAACGATATTCCGATTGTACCCGATGTAGGAATGTTCGCATCCTTTGACCCGGTCGCTTTGGATCTGGCTTGCGCAGACGCTGTAAACAAGCAGCCGGTTATTGCCGGAAGTCAGTTGGACCGCATGCCTCACGTTCATCATGATCATTTTATAGATTCTGCTCCGGCCACCAATTGGAAGTCTTCCATAGAACATGCCGTAAAGATAGGTATAGGAAACGCAGAATATGAAATGATAGAGATATAAGTGTTAGAATAAAAGTAATATTGTAACTGTTCAGTAGGTCTGCGCATTTGTTGCGCTGACCGTAAGAATGAGTGGAAAGAATAAGTGAAAATCCCATCACTGAAGGTGATTTTAATGGATTTTCATAAAGCAAATTTTGATTATGTAACTGTGAGGTGATTGAACAGTTACATAATATTAGAGGTTTCATATGAAAATTGACATACCTAAATACCAGCAGATTGCTGCAGATATTGCAACAAAGATTGCATGTGGTGATTATGCGGAGGGCGAAAAGATATATGTCCGCTCCGCATTAGCCAGCCAATATGGGGTTTCCTCTGAGACGGCAAGGCGTGCAGTATACGTTTTATCCGATATGAAAATTGTGGAAATCACAAAAGGCAGCGGCGTTCTTATAAAATCCAGGAAGCTGGCTGTAGATTTCATTAATAAATTCGATTCAGTCAGTCAGATGAGTGAATTGAAAAAACATATTTTGAATAATATAGAGGGGCAAATTACCCAGAGTGCCGAACTAAAAACGATGGTATCTGAATTAATGTACATGACAGAAAGATTCCGTGTTGTTAATCCATTTTCACCTTTTGAAATTTCGATTACACAAGAGGCATCTTATATTGGACAGAATCTTTCAGAAAGTAACTTCTGGCACAATACGACAGCTACCATTATAGCAATTCGGCGCGGAGAAGAGATTATTATATCACCTGGACCGTATGCGGTAATCTCACTGGGAGACATACTCTATTATGTAGGTGATGAAAATTGCCATGAGAGAGTGAGAAGTTTTTTGTATTCAAAATAAATAATTTAATAAGATAAAGGCTGTTGTTTTGCGACCAATTTGGGAGATAAAGCAACAGTCTTTTGTTTTATTCCAAATTTGACATAAAAGTTTATCTGTGTTAGCATACAAAGAGACAACCTGAATATATTATAGTGTTGTTACTTTGTAAAAAGGAGGATATATATGCAAAAAGTTGAAGTCAAAGGTCTATATAAGATATTTGGATCTTCGCCCAGACAAGTAATTCCCATGTTGGAGGGAGGCATGAACAAAGATAAGATATTAAGAAAACACAAGCATAGCGTTGGTGTAAATAATGCATCATTTACAGTGGAGGAGGGGGAAATCTTCGTTGTAATGGGTCTCTCAGGTAGTGGGAAGTCCACGCTTATCCGTTGTTTGAACCGTTTAATAGAGCCAACAGCAGGCAGTGTTTTCATTGATGGCCAGGATATTGCCAAGGCATCTGCCGCCCAACTACGTGAAGTACGAAGGAAAAAGGTAGCTATGGTTTTCCAGAACTTTGCACTTTTACCGCATAAAACGGTACTGGAGAATGTAGCATTTGGATTGGAAATACAGGATGTAGCATCGGAAGTACGAAAGAAAAAGGCGCAGGAGATGCTGGAGATCGTAGGATTAAAGGGCTATGATAATGCAATGCCAAAGGAATTGTCGGGCGGTATGCAGCAAAGAGTAGGTCTTGCAAGAGCCCTTGCTATAGAAGCGGATATTCTTCTGATGGATGAGGCATTTAGTGCTCTGGATCCGTTGATTCGTAAGGATATGCAAAATGAGCTCCTGTCTTTGCAGGGAAAAATGAAAAAGACAATAATATTCATTACACACGATTTGGATGAAGCTCTGAAAATTGGTGATAGAATTGCAATTATGAAAGACGGAAATATCGTTCAGATCGGTTCTGCTGAAGAAATTCTTCAAAATCCTGCTGATGATTATGTCCGTAAGTTCACGCAAGATGTAAACCGCGCAAAAATAATTACAGCTTCTGCAATTATGCGTAACGCGGAAGCAATCGTACTTGAAAAATCTGGAATCCGCACGGCTGCCCGTAGAATGAAAGACTTAGGTATCTCTAGTCTTTTCGTCACAGATAAAAGTAATGCTTTACTGGGGATTGTTACTATCGATCAGGTATCCTCACTTATGAAAGAAGGTAAAGAAGAACTGGAATCTATTATTCACACTAATATTGAAACGGTAAGCCTCGAATCATCAATTGATGAAATTATCCCATTATTTTTGCATTCAAGTTATCCTATTGCTGTAGTAGATGAGGATAAGAAATTAAAAGGAATTATTGTGAAGTCTGCCGTTCTTGTCGGGATTGCCGGAGAAGAGGGGGAAGACTATGCCGTTTAATGGAAAAATCCCTATAGGGGACTTTGTAGAAAAAGGTATTGATTGGATGACTAAGAATTTCAGTGGTTTCTTTGCAGCAATTAAGGAAGCTCTTTCTGGAATTATTGATGGCACAAGCTGGCTCCTTTCAGCTATTCCGGTCGTTGTTTTCATAATTATAGTCGCCTTTTTGGCATGGTGGATCGCCGGAAAAGGACTTGCGATTTTCACCGGAATTGGTCTCTTGCTCATTGCTAATTTAAATCTTTGGGATAAAACGATGCAGACACTCGCTTTAGTAAGTGCTTCTACCTTGATAGCGTTAGTAGTAGGTCTGCCTCTGGGTATTCTAATGTCAAAGAGCGATACGGCAAATAAGATTATACGGCCAATATTGGATTTTATGCAGACAATGCCAGCCTTTGTATATCTGATTCCTGCTGTGTACTTTTTCGATTTGGGATCAGTACCTGGTGCAGTGGCCACGATTATCTTCGCCATGCCGCCTATTGTACGCTTGACAAATCTTGGAATACGCCAAGTGCCTGCGGATGTAGTAGAGGCAGCAAGATCCTTTGGTTCAACCCCGTCACAATTGCTTTTTAAAGTACGAATTCCCCTTGCGATCCCTACGATTATGGCAGGACTGAACCAAACGATTATGCTATCTCTTTCCATGGTAGTTATCTCTGCTATGATTGGGGCTGACGGCCTTGGAAAAACTGTTTATGAAGGCATTACACAGATGAATATCGGAAAAGGATTCGAGGGAGGACTTGCAGTAGTTATTATGGCGATGCTGATTGACCGTATGACACAATGCCTCGGTTCAACTTCTCAAAAGTCGGGGAAAGCATTTGTTAAAAGAATATTAAGCGAACGTTCTAATCATAAATAAAATGTAACTGTAAGGATATCGAACTGTTACAATAAAACGATAAAATAGGAGGAATTTATGTTTAAAAAAATAATTGGAGCAATAATAGCAGTATCATTGACGGCAATAACTCTTACAGGTTGCGGTAATAATGAAGATGCCGGCTCGAAAGGCACTGTTAAGCTGGCTTATGTCAATTGGGCAGACGGGATAGCGATGACGAACCTTGCAGCAGCAGTGTTGGAGGATAAAATGGGATATAAAGTAGATCTGACTATGGCAGATGCTGCACCCGTATTCGCTTCTGTTGCCAGCGGAAATACCGATGCCTTTCTGGACGTATGGCTTCCCATAACCCATGAAAATTATCTTGAAAAATATGGTGATGATATAGTAGATCTGGGTATTGTCTATGAAAATGCACTTCTGGGGCTAATCGTCCCCTCTTATGTTGAAATTGACAGCATAGAAGAACTCAATGAGAATAAAGATATCTTCGAAGGTGAAATTGTAGGAATTGATGCGGGGGCCGGCTTAATGGTGGCAGCGGAAAAAGCACTGGAAGAGTATGAACTCGATTATAAGCTTCTGACGGGCAGCGGACCGACTATGACAGCAGCCTTGGGAAAAGCAATTGATGCAAATAACCCTATCGTAGTGACCGGCTGGGCACCTCACTGGAAGTTCGCAAAATGGGATTTGAAGGTTCTGGAAGATCCTAAGGGAGTATTTGGTGAGGTTGAGAATATTTATAAATATTCCAGAAAAGGCTTGGAAGAAGACATGCCGGAAGTCGTAGAATTTATCAAGAACTTTAAAATGTCAGAAGGCGAATTAGGCGATTTGATGGGAGAGATTGAAGAGTACGACGGTGAGCCGCTGGATGCAGCCCGTAATTGGATGAATAACAATGAAGAGCTTGTTAATAGTTGGATTACGGTTCAGCCTTAGGTTAAACTGTAACCTATATGCACACAAAATGCGATAAAACTATATTTTGGTACTTGCAGTACTCACAAAACTCTGGGCGAAGAATCTTTTATGATTCTTCGCCCAGAGTTTTCATTAGGAAGCTCTTAAGAGTGGCGGGTAGCTTCAATTAAATCTGTAATCGTGCGGATGGAGTTAAGCTGGCTGCTCTTACTCATCCCATCGCTATATGTCTGTCTTGTAAAATAAAGTTCGTGTATTCTTTCTACTAATAGATTTTCCGTTAAATAATCTTCGTCGATAACAAGACTGAAACCTTGAGATTCGAAAGACTTCGCATTTAAAATCTGATCACCCCGGCTACTGTGAGCGGAAAGAGGAATGAGAAGGTTCCATCCCACTGTATTGCAATGAGCTACACCATTTCACCAGACCTTGATGATGAGTCTTTCTCGGTTCGTGACTGTAGCATCGGAGATAGGCCACGTAAAAAACGTCGTGCATTGGCTCTTGCTTTGCCTACATACCCAAAATAGTCCAGTCAATCCTTGCAAAAGGACGATTATAGGTTTGCTTTAAAACACAAAAGGCAAAGATTCCAATGTTAATCAGAATCTTTGCCTTTTATTTAAAATATCAGTACGAATTATTCACCCATGAATAACTTGATATCATCATCAACTTGTCCGATACCTGCAATACCAAACTTTTCAACAAGGACCTTTGCAACGTTCGGAGATAAAAATCCTGGTAAGG
>CAZNKR010000073.1:0-2783 GCA_964573715.1 uncultured Roseburia sp.
CATGATTTAGGAAGTATTGCAAAATATTGTGACAGAGTCGTTCTGTTAAACAAAGGAAAGAAATTATCTGAAGGGGAACCAAAACCTATTATTGATATGTATAAAAAGGTGTTGGTAAATCAATTAGGTGATGAAGTAAATACTGAACAACAAAAGGTCAATATAACAGAAATTGATAATTGGAAAGAAAAGATACAGATCAATCCTAACATGGAAGAATATGGTAATGGTATGGCCAATATAGTTGACTATGCAATTATCGATGATGAAGAAAACATTGTAGATAGTATTACAAAAAATACTGCTTTTGAAATTAAGATGAGAGTGCAGTTTAATGCAGATATAATCAATCCTATATTTGCTTTTACTATAAAGGATTTAAGAGGAACAGAGATAACTGGCACTAATACAATGTATGAAAGATTATATGTTGATAATGTTAAACCGGGCGATGTTAAGACGGTAACATTTAGGCAGGAAATGAATCTTCAAGGCGGAGAGTACCTTTTATCTTTAGGATGTACAGGGTATATTGGAGATGAATTTCAAGTATTCCACAGATTGTATGATGTATGTAATATAACCGTAATTTCAGATAAGAATTCAGTTGGCTTTTACGACATGAATTCAAGAATTGATATTTATTAGGAGACAAGATGGAATTTATAGGAAATGTTAAAATTGATGATACTGCTTATTCAGGCAAAGATTTATATTCGGATGGTGTAGTTGAGGATGAACTTCTTGATATTGTAAAAAACCATAGTCAAGATGAATATGATTCAATTATTTATGAGAGACAAGAGTGGGCTATATTGTACCATTTATCAGAAAATAGAACTAATATTATCGAGTGGATGGAAAATGATAAAAATGCCGATGTTTTAGAGGTTGGTTCTGGATGTGGTGCAATTACTGGAAAGCTAGCAGAAAAATATAAAAGTGTTACATGTGTTGAATTATCAAAAAGAAGATCATTAATAAATGCATATAGAAATAAAGAGAGAGATAATATTGAAATAAAGCTTGGAAATTATACTGATATTTCAAATTCATTAGAAAATCAATATGATATTATTACACTTATTGGTGTATTTGAATACGCTAAAGGATATTTGGGCTCTGAAAATCCATATGAAGATTTCCTGAATTCACTAAAAAAACACTTGAAACCTAATGGAAAAATAATAATTGCAATAGAAAATAAATTCGGTCTTAAGTATTGGGCTGGTTGTATAGAGGATCATAAAGGAATAATTTATGAGGGAATAGAAGGATATATTAATACTAAAGATGTGAGAACATTTTCAAAAAATGAATTGGAATCAATAGTATTAAAATGTGACTGCACAATTGAAAAATTTTATTATCCTTATCCAGATTATAAGTTACCAACGGTTATTTATTCAGATGATTATTTACCAAAGATTGGTGAATTAAACAATAATTTTAACAATTTTGATTCAGATAGAATAATTACTTTTGATGAATCAAAAGTATATGATTCGTTAATCAGTGATAATAAATTTCAAGAATTTTCAAATTCTTTTTTGATTGTTGTTAAGGAGGCAATGTAATATGAATCCTATTTACTGTAAATATTCAAATGATAGAGATAAAAAATTCCAAATCAAGACAACGATTGAATTGGATAATCAAAATAACAAGTATGTTTGCAAATATCCAACAAGTATAGAAGCAAGAAATCATGTGGAACAAATAGATCTTAATTATAAGTTAATGGAAGAAAGCTTCAAAGATACAATCTTTCAACCAAATAAATGTACAAAACAGGAAGGTAGCGTAAGGTTTGAGTTTATAAATGGTAAAACATTTGAAGATTATCTGGATAATTTTTATGCTGAAGGACAATATCTTAAAGTTGTAGAAGAAATAAAAAAATTTACAGACATATTATACTCTCTTACAGATAATATTCAGTTTGAGTATACAGATGAATTTGAAAATGTATTTGGAAAAAACACTGCATTTTCTTCGAGTAAATCACTTAAAATATCTAATATTGACTTAATATTTGGAAATATATTACTAGGAGAAAAATGGACCATTATTGATTATGAATGGACATTTAATTTTCCTATCCCAATTGAGTATATTATTTATAGAGCACTATATTACTATATCCATGGTAATACAAAAAGAAGTGAGTTGATTTCACTAAATATATTCAAACTTCTAAATATATCAGATGATAAAATTGATATGTTTAATGAAATGGAATTAAATTTTCAAAAATACGTTGCAGGAAACAAAACCACAATTCCTCACCTAAAACAGACAATGTTAAAGAGAAGAAACAGTGTATTTGACGGTGACAGAATGGTTGGTTCTGATTATTTACAAGTGTATTTTGATAAAGGAAATGGATATGATGAAAAGGATTTCCTTATAAAATATTACAATTATAGTGATGGAAAAATTTATTTAGATATAGATTTACCTTTAGAAATAAAAAAGGTAAGAATACATCCTGCATCTGCACCAGCATTTGTTTGTGATTTATCTATTAATATTGACGGCAGAGAAATTTGTGAATATGAAACAAATGGATATAGCAGTGGACAAGGTAATTTTGCATTTTGTAATAATGATCCACAAATTGAGATAAATAATGTAGTAAATAGTAAAAAAATATTGCTTTCATTTTATGCTAATGATATAAACAGTGAATGCTATAGTAAAATTAGCAAAATATATAAAACTATAGATGAAAATCACAATGAACAAAACAACTTGAAAAATGAAGTTAATAGGCTGCATAC
>CAZNKR010000073.1:2883-6151 GCA_964573715.1 uncultured Roseburia sp.
TTGATGATAAAAAATGTCATGTTATTCCACAGGGTGTATATTCAAAATTTAATTTAAATTCATTGGATGAAAAGATAAGCGATAAAAAGAAGTTGTGTAAACAACTTGGTATCAGTATGGATTCAAAAATTATAATGGGTTGCGGTTATGGAAATTTTAGAAAAGGATTAGACTGGTTTGGACTTATAGCAATTAACGAGATGATTAAAAATAAAAATGTTCATTTTGTATGGCTTGGAAACAAGGACAAAGAATTTGCAGAATGGATAAACAATGACCTTCTTGTTAATGGCGTGTCTGATCGATTTCACTGGATGGATTTTATCGATAATCCTGGGTACATTTTTGGAGCAACAGATATATTTTTACTTACATCAAGAGAAGATCCATTTCCATCTGTAGCATTAGAAGCTATGAAAGTGTATGCTCCTGTTGTAGCATTTGAAAATGCAGGCGGAATACCAGAATTATTGGTTAATGATAGTGGTGTTATAGTTCCCTATGGCGAATGTGATAAAATGGTAGACAGTATTGAAAAATTGTTAGCAGATAGGGAAATGTATAATACAATTGTTCAAAATGCAAAGAAAGCAGTTATGGAGATTACTCCTGATAATTATATTAAAAAACTGCTTGGCGTATTAGTAAATGGAGAAATTCCATATAAAGTTATGCCTGATTTAAAGGTTTCGGTAGTCATTCCAAATTATAATTATGAAAACTTTATTCCTGAAAGATTGTCATCTATTTTAAATCAGACTGTAAAACCTTACGAAATTGTTTTCTTAGATGATGTATCAAAAGATAATAGTATAGAGGTCGCTGATAAAATCTTGAAAGAGTCAGGAATTAGTTATAGGATTATAGCTAATAAGGTTAATCAGGGCTGCTTTAAACAGTGGCTTAATGGTGTCCATAATGCAAAAGGTGATATTATTTGGATAGCGGAAGCTGATGATGTATGCGAACCAGATTTCATAGAGAGTTTATTACCATTTTTTGATGATGATCAAGTAAATATTGCATATGGTCAGTCAGAAGTTATCAATGAATTTAGTGAACATTCAGGATGGGTGTATACAGAATATACAGATGATTTGAATGATACAAAATGGCATGATGACTATGTAAATAATGGCGAAGCTGAAATTATTGATGGTTTAGGAATTAAGAATACTATACCAAATGCAAGTGGTGTTTTGATGCGTAAAAGTGCTTTTACTGGTATAGAAGATCAGTTATCTTCTTTTGCTATTTCTGGAGATTGGTTTGCTTATGTATATCTCATTAAGACAGGTAAAATTGCATTTACAAGCAGAATATTAAACTACCACAGAAGACATAGTACAAGTATTATTCATAAAAGAGAACAAGACATAAAGTTATTTGTTGAACTTATGCGCATTAAGCTTTTTATGGCAGAAACATTTATGATTCCAGAAAGTATTAAGGATAGATTTGTAAATCATGTAAAAGGTGAATATACCAGACTTATGAGTGAAAATGCTCCTGCTTTCGAAAATCAGCCGGAATTAGTTGAACTTCAAAACAAGTTAGAACAAACAGTCAATGATAAAATTAATAAATACAAGTTTTTGAAAAATTGTCCTAAGAAAAATTTGCTTTTTATTATTCCAGACTTTGAAATGGGCGGTGGACAGACACTTGTTATTCGTTTAGCTAACTATTTTTCAAAGTTCCATAATGTATATTTGTATAATGCAAGACCATGTCAGGTGGAAGAAAGAATTGTAAAAATGATTTCAGAAAGAGTAACAATTCTTGAAAGCAATGGAGATCCTGAGCAGCTTAAACGATATATTAAACAATATAAAATTGATACGATTAATGACCATATTTGGTGGGCTGACAAAATGGCATATAAAGCAGCTAAAGATTTAGATACCAAGATAGTTCTTAGTATGCATGGATGCTATGAGGCGTTATTACAACATCCTGATTGGGACGAAGAATTTACAAGCCTTGCTCCAAAGATTTTAAATAGAGCAAATGAGATTATTTATGCTACAAACAAGAATAAAAAAATATTTGAAACTGTACCTGTTTTAGAAAAAACGCATTTAATTCACTATGGTTACGAATTGGAGAGTATTCCAACTAAAAGCAGAGCTTCAATAGGAATTGATGAAGATTCCTTTGTATTTGGATTGGTGGCTAGAGGTATAAAGGAAAAGGGCTTTGGCGAAGCAGCCCAGGGCTTTAAGATGCTTTTAGAGAAGACTGATAGAAAAATGGATTTAGTGCTAATTGGAAATGGCACATTTATTGATGGTTTAAAAGAATTATATAAAGATGATAAACATATACATTTTGTAGATAATCTAAATAGACCATCTGAATGGATAGGTTGGGTAAAGACATTTGATTGTGCATTATTACCAACCTATTTTGTATCAGAGAGTTTACCTAACTCTGTAATTGAATATTTGGCCTACAATAAACCAGTTATTTCAACAGATATTGGTGATATAAAGTATATGATTAATTACGAAGGTAAATCAGCTGGCATATTACTTGATTTACACGATGGTATTGTTGATACAAAAGAATTATCGGAAGCAATGCTGGTTATGGCAAATGATGAAGAAAAATATATAATGTATAAAGAGAATTCTAAGAAGGCATTTGAACAGTTCGATATTAGAAATTTTGCTGAAAATTATTATTCACTTTATTAAGATGGAGAAAAAATGAAGAAAAAATGTTTACTTTTAGGCGGAGCCGGATTTATAGGAAAAAATCTTGCAATGCACCTTGTTGCAAAAGGTTATGACGTATATATTTATGATCTGACAGTAATACACGCATATACCGAAGCTGAACAGACAAAAATCCATTTTTATGAAAAAAGTCTCTTCGATGACAAAAATTTTGATGAAGTGATTAAGGGAATGGATGTTGTTATTCACCTTGTCAGCAGTGTTGGACCAGCTACATCAATGATAAATCCAGAGAAATGTTACTCAAATGATGTAGCTAAAACTGTAGAGGTTTTAGAGGCAATGCGCAGAAACAATGTAAACAAAATGATATTTATTTCGTCAGGTGGTACAGTTTATGGTAATACTGTATGTGAAAGCTATAGTGAAGATATGCCATTATATCCTCGAAATCATTATGGAGTAACAAAAGTTACAATAGAAAAAATTCTACTTATGTATAATGAAATTTATGAGATGAATAATGTTATTTTAAGGATTTCAAATCCATATGGTGCAGGACAAATGTCAAAAAAGGGTATTGGTGC
>CAZNKR010000074.1:0-5986 GCA_964573715.1 uncultured Roseburia sp.
AAGAAGTGAATCAAGCAAGAAGCAATTTACGAAGTAAATTAGCGAATTGCGAATGTTTAAAGATTACGGTAGTAATCTTTATGCATCATATCTAAAGAAGTATGAAAAGACACTTGGATTTGAGTTAAACGCTTTCAACAAAATTTTTGAGGTATTTATTATATGAAAAAAAATTTTTTATTAGGTTTTCTTGTTACAGTAGCAATGGGAGTATTGGTTTTTTATAATATAGGACATGCATCTAGTACATCTGGAGTAAACGAAAGCATATCTCAGATAGAAAACGAAATTAATGAAAATGAATCCAGATATGCCAAAATAGAGGCTGATATTAAGGCATTAGAAGATAGCAAGGAGGATTTAGCAAATTATATTGCAAATCTAAATGTAACCTATAATTCTATTATGGATGCAATAACTTCTCTTGAAAATCAAATAAACGACAAGAATACTCAAATTGAACAAATGAACCTAAATATATCCGAATCAGAAAAGCTTATTGATGAGCAATATGCAGACATGAGTCTTAGAATACAATTTATGTACGAAAATAATTCAATGGATATACTAAATTCTGTTCTTGGAGCTAGTAATGTAGCAGATGTGGTTAACAGAGTTACTTATATTAAAGATATAGTTTCCTATGATAGAGACAGAATGAATGAAATAGAAGCTTTAATTGAAGAGTGCAAAATGTTAAAAGAAGGTCTTATTACTGAACAAGCTAATCTAGAAAAACTAAAATCAGATCAAAATACTAGAAAAGCTGAACTTGAAAATCTTATGGCTCAAGCCTCTGCCAATATTAGTGCACATCAGGATCAAATAGAACAAGCAAGAGCTACAATGTTTGAAGTGCTAGAACAGATGAAAGCACAAAGAGATTCTGTAGAAGTTTTAAAGGAAGAAGAATCAAGAAGACAAGAAGAAGCTAGTATAAAAGCGTCTCAAGAAGCTGCTGGTATTACTACGGAAACTATTCCTTATGATATTGAAGATCAAGATATGAAGTTAATGACGGTTATTATTTATTGTGAATCGGGAAATCAACCCTATGAGGGTCAGGTTGCAGTTGGTACTGTCGTTATGAACCGAGTAGAAAGTAGCAGATTTCCAAATTCAGTCGAAGCTGTAATTTCCTCTCCATATCAATTTACACCTTATGGAATGGCATATTATTATCAGGCTCTAGAAAGCTATGATAGGCAGGATGGACTTATACCAGATTCATGTTACAAAGCAGCAAAAGCAGTTTTATACGATGGAGTAAGATCAGGTTCATGGCTGTTTTTTAGAACTGTTAATGGAATAGTAAAGGGAGATGTTATTGGCGCACATGTATTTTATTAATGCTTATTTGTAATACATAGATTAAAAATATTAAGCGGTAATGGCCCAAGAGGTTATTGCCGTTTTATTATACAGAATTGGAAATATAAAGATATATTTAAATTAGTCAAAAAACTAGTTGAAAAACACCTATGTTTAAGGTATAATTTTTACAATTTGAGCATAAATAAGGAACAGTTTTTTCTTATTATAAAATTATGCCTTACTCAATCACTAATATACCGCCATTTAGGCAGAAGGAGAAACATATGAAAGCTTTTCTTATACTAGAAGACGGACATGTATTTGAAGGTACGTCCATAGGATCATCAAGAGAGATAATTAGCGAAATCGTATTCAATACTTCCATGACAGGATATTTAGAAGTATTAACTGATCCATCATATGCAGGACAGGCAGTTGTTATGACATACCCACTTATTGGTAATTATGGTATTTGTTATGATGACATGGAATCATTGAAGCCATGGCCTGACGGTTATATTGTTCGTGAGTTGTCTAGATTGCCTAGCAATTTTAGATCACAAGGAACTATTCAAGAGTTCCTTACAAAAAATGATATTCCAGGTATTTGTGGAATTGATACACGTGCACTTACTAAAATACTTAGGGAAAAGGGCACAATGAATGGTATGATTACTACCAACGAAAGTTATAAACTTGATGAGGTTATTAGTGAACTAAAAGAATATTCACCTAAGGGAGTGGTTGCAAAGGTAACCTGTGAAAAATCTTCTAAGATAGAAGGCGGAAAATATAAAGTTGCACTTATGGATTTTGGTGCAAAAAATAATATTGCCAGATCATTACATGAAAGAGATTGTGAAGTTACTATTTATCCTGCAGCTACATCCGCAGAAGAAATATTAAAGGACAATCCTGATGGTATTATGTTATCAAATGGACCTGGAGATCCTAAGGAATGTACAGACATTATCAAAGAAATTGCAAAACTTTATGAGTCTAACGTTCCTATTTTTGCAATATGCCTTGGACATCAGCTTATGGCACTTGCAACTGGAGCTGATACACACAAAATGAAATATGGACATAGAGGCGGAAATCATCCTGTTAAAGATTTGTTAGGTGGTAAGGTTTACATATCTTCACAAAATCATGGATATGTGGTTGATGAAAAAACAATTAATACTGACATTGCCGAAGTTGGTTTCATAAATGTTAATGATAGAACTGTAGAAGGATTAAGATACAAAAACAAACCAGTATTTACTGTACAGTTTCATCCAGAAGCATGTCCGGGACCACAGGATTCTAACTTACTTTTCAATGAATTTATCAACATGATGGAAGACAGGAGGAAATAAGATGCCAAGAGATAATAGCATAAAGAAGGTTTTAGTTATTGGTTCGGGCCCTATCATAATTGGCCAAGCAGCAGAGTTTGATTATGCTGGAACACAGGCTTGTCGTTCTTTAAAAGAAGAAGGTATTGAAGTAGTATTGGTAAACTCTAATCCAGCTACTATTATGACTGATAAGGATATTGCTGATAAGGTTTATATTGAGCCTCTTACTGCAAAGGTTCTAGAGAAGATTATTGAAAAAGAAAAGCCAGATAGCGTATTACCTACACTTGGTGGACAGGCTGGGTTAAACCTTGGTATGGAGCTTTGTGAATCTGGATTTCTAGATAAAGTTGGAGTTAGATTAATTGGTACAACAGCTTTAACAATTAAGAAAGCTGAAGATCGTCTTGAATTTAAGAATACAATGGAGAAAATCAACGAACCAGTTGCTCCTTCAATGGTTGTAGAAAATGTAGAAGATGGTATTGCATTTACAAATACAATTGGTTATCCAGTTGTTTTAAGACCAGCCTATACATTAGGCGGTAGTGGTGGTGGAATTGCCCATAATCTCCAGGAACTTACAGATATTCTTGAAAATGGATTAAGACTTAGCCGTGTAGGTCAGGTTTTGGTAGAAAGATGTATTGCTGGTTGGAAAGAAATTGAATACGAAGTTATGCGTGATGGAGCTGGTAACTGCATTACCGTATGTAATATGGAAAATCTTGACCCTGTTGGAGTACATACAGGAGATAGTATAGTAGTTGCTCCTTCGCAAACATTAGGTGATAAAGAGTATCAGATGCTTAGAACATCTGCACTTAATATTATAGATGAACTTAAAATTACCGGTGGTTGTAATGTGCAGTACGCACTTCACCCAACAACATTTGAATATTGCGTAATCGAAGTTAATCCTCGTGTAAGCCGTTCATCTGCACTTGCTTCTAAGGCTACAGGATATCCTATTGCTAAAGTTGCAGCTAAGATTGCAATCGGTTATACACTTGATGAAATTAAGAATGCTATAACAGGCAAAACTTATGCAAGCTTTGAACCTACACTTGATTATTGTGTAGTTAAAATACCAAGACTTCCATTTGATAAGTTCCTTACAGCAAAGAGAACATTAACAACTCAAATGAAAGCAACTGGTGAAGTTATGAGTATTTGTCCTAACTTTGAAGGTGCCCTAATGAAAGCAATCAGATCATTAGAACAGCATGTTGAAAGTCTTATGGACTATGATTTTGCTTCACTTACAGATGAAGAATTAATTAATCAATTAAATGTAGTTGATGATAGAAGAATTTGGGTAATTGCAGAAGCACTTAGACGTAACGTAAGTTATGAAGTGATTCATGATATCACAAAGATAGACAATTGGTTTATTGACAAGCTTGCAATAATTGTTGAAATGGAAGCTGCATTAAGAAATGAGCAACTTTCTAAAGAACTTTTATCAGAAGCTAAAAGAATTGAATTCCCAGACACAGTTATTAGCAAATTAACCGGAAAGACTGTTGATGAAATAAAAGCACTTAGAAATGAATATGGTATTGTAGCTGGATACAAGATGGTTGATACATGTGCTGCTGAGTTTGAAGCAACAACTCCATATTACTATTCTTCTTATGGTGTTGAAAATGAAGCAATAGAAACTAAACCTGAAAAGAAGGTTTTAGTACTTGGTTCAGGTCCAATTAGAATAGGTCAGGGTATTGAGTTTGACTTCTGTTCAGTTCATAGTACATGGGCATTTAGAAATGCTGGTTATGAAACAATTATCGTAAACAATAATCCTGAGACAGTAAGTACAGACTTTGATATAGCTGATAAGCTTTACTTTGAGCCACTTACTCCAGAGGACGTTGAGAATATTGTAAATATTGAAAAACCAGACGGCGCTGTAGTTCAGTTTGGTGGACAGACTGCTATTAAACTTACAGAAGATCTTATGAAAATGGGAGTTCCGATACTTGGTACTAAAGCAGAAGATGTTGATGCCGCTGAAGATAGAGAACTTTTTGATGAGATTTTAGAGCAGTGTGATATCCCAAGAGCAGCAGGCGGAACCGTGTTCACAGCAGAAGAAGCAAAGGTTGTAGCTAATAGACTTGGTTATCCAGTTCTTGTAAGACCTTCATATGTTCTTGGTGGTCAAGGCATGCAAATTGCAACTTGCGATAGTGAAATTGAAGAGTTCATGGAAATAATCAATAGAATTGCTCAGGATCATCCTATTCTTGTAGATAAATACTTAATGGGTAAAGAAATAGAAGTTGATGCTATCTGCGATGGTGAAAATATTCTTATTCCTGGTATTATGGAGCATATTGAAAGGGCTGGTGTTCATTCAGGCGACAGTATTTCGGTATATCCAGCACAGTCATTATCACAAGAAATTATTGATACAATTGAAGATTATACAACTAAACTTGCAAGAGCTTTACATGTAAAGGGCATGATTAACATTCAGTTCATTGAATACCAAAACAAGGTATATGTTATTGAAGTAAATCCACGTTCTAGCCGTACCGTTCCATACATCAGCAAAGTAACAGGTATTCCGATTGTAAAACTTGCTACTAGAGCAATAATTGGTGAAAAAATCACAGATATGGGATACAAGCCAGGTCTTCAACCAAATGCTGATTATATTGCAATTAAAATGCCTGTATTTTCTTTTGAAAAGCTTAGAGGAGCAGAGATTAGCCTTGGACCAGAAATGAAGTCTACAGGTGAATGCCTAGGAATAGCAAAAACATTTGAAGAAGCATTATACAAGGCATTCCTTGGCGCAGGTGTAAACCTTCCTAGACATAAAAAAATGATTTTAACAGTAAATGACGCAGACAAGAAAGATGCCATTTCAATTGGTAGAAGATTTGAAAAACTTGGCTACGAAGTGTATGCAACAAGAAGTACTGCAAAAGTATTACAAGAGAATGGCGTAAATGCAATAAAAGTCAATAAACTATCGCAAGAATCACCAACAGTTATCGATCTACTTCTAGAGCATAAGATTGACATTGTTGTTGATACACCAACACAAGGAAGAGACAAAACTCGTGATGGTTTCTTGATTAGACGTATAGCCATCGAAACAGGAGTTAACTGCTTTACATCTCTTGATACAGTAAATGCCTTATTGGATTCCCTTGAAAATAGTAGCATATCAGATTTAACTATGATAGATATTGCAACTGTTGAGAGTAGAGGACTTTCAAAGTAGGAGACACATAAGTATACGGATTCCCAAAAATAGATTGTTACGAAAACACACAAGTATACGGATTCCCACAAATAGATTGTTACGAAAACAC
>CAZNKR010000075.1:0-5848 GCA_964573715.1 uncultured Roseburia sp.
TAAGAAAGTGAGGAGGAAGAAATATGAAATGTCCTTTCTGTGGTGAGGAAAATACAAAAGTAATTGATTCAAGACCAGCTGAAGATAATAGTGCTATTAGAAGAAGAAGACAATGTGACGAGTGTGGGAAAAGGTTTACTACATATGAGAAGGTAGAAACTATTCCGCTGATCATTATCAAAAAAGACAATAATCGTGAACCTTATGACAGATCAAAGATTGAGTCGGGTATTATTCGTTCATGTCATAAAAGACCAGTCTCAATTAATCAGATTAATGAAATGGTTGAAGCTATTGAGACAGCTATATTTAATTTAGAAGAAAAAGAAGTTCCTAGTCATATCATTGGCCAAATTGTTATGGATAAGCTAAAAGATTATGATGATGTTGCTTATGTTAGATTTGCATCTGTATATCGTGAGTTTAAAGATGTCAATACTTTCATGGACGAGCTAAAAAAGATTCTTAACTAGTTGAGGTAATAGATGTTTATAGAAAAGTTTTATCCTAAAAAATATGTTAGAAGTATTTATAGCATAAATTTAAAGAAGTACTACAAGCTTGGATATAGAGGTATTTTATTTGATATTGATAATACATTAGTTCCACATGGAGCTGCTGCCAATGATAAAGCGATTAATTTTTTTAAAAAGCTTACCAAGATTGGTTTTAAGTTTTGTCTTATATCAAATAATAAAGAGGAAAGGGTTAAGCCTTTCGCAACAGCTGTAGGCGCACCTTTCATTTGTGATGCTCGTAAGCCTTTAACTAAAAATTACATAGAAGCTATGAAGCTTATGGATACAGATATTGACGAAACTATATTTGTAGGAGACCAGCTTTTTACTGATGTATATGGCGGCAACCGTGCCAATATGTATACTATTCTTGTTAAACAAATTAATCCTAAAGAGGAAATTCAGATTGTATTAAAACGATATCTAGAAAAGATTGTTTTGTACTTTTATGTTCGTAGGGATAGAAAGAAGCTTCGTAAAGAGAATAAGCAGTACAATAAAAACAGGCTATTAAGTCTAATGAAAAAAAGAAAACCTAAAAATACAAAACATGGTATAGCTACGAATGGTAATGTGACAGAAGAAGAGAATGCTTCAGATAATAATTTATAAAATATATTTTTTTAGCCCGTAAGATTATTCTTACGGGCTTTTGTTATGGTTTTTATATCATTTGAGTAATCAAAGTAACAGGTGTCTTCTGTATTGTCTTTAAAATTATAAAGAGTGATGTATACTTGTACCTCATCATAAAGATAAACCTGTTCAGTTAGATTGTTTAAAACCTGCTGTATTTCAGTTAATTTTGTATTGGAACTTTCATTTACATATTTTTTAAACAATTCTAAAGATTTAGAATACTCAGGTAGTATAGGAAGCTGTCCTTGACACTCTTTACCATTAATATAAGTAGTGAAAAAAATATTAATTGAATAAGAATCATTATTTTTATAATACTTAATAATTGGTTCTGGGTTGGCCTTTATTTCTTCTAAAAGGGAAGAATAAATCTTCTTTGCTTTAGCGGTATTTAAGTAGTCACAAGATACAGTTACTTTGTTTGAATCAATTTCCGGGTAACTAGTGTATACTTCATTAATTTCATCGCAGTTAGCAATGAGTTCTTTGTATTTATCTAATGACTTTGAGTCAAGGAATATATATCTTGATTTTGTAGAGTATCCATCCTTGAAAAGTATCTGTACTGAATTTGAATAGTGGAAGCTAGCTTTTCTATTATCTTTAAAGTCTTTTATGTTTTTTTCTAGCTGGTCAACTAAAAGTGTTGTAAGTTCTTCATTATCAATTTCAATTGATGCTAACTTGTTTGATATATAATCATATTCATCGTATGTGGCTAATTGTATATATTTAACATCATCCACATCTGGAATATAATTAAGGGAAACATTAAATAAACCAACTAATATGGCTACAAAAATTCCATCCAAAACTAAAATTAATGGTGATGTAGCAAGTGCACGTAATGCTTTGTTTATTTTTCGTGTAGATAAAAGTTCATAAATAAACATTGTTATTACAACAATTATAGCATCGATAATTATAAAAAATGTTACGCCAGAAGATTGGAAATTATCTGATTCTATAATGGCACCATATAATACTTTAATGATAGGAAGAGAAATAACAAATCCAATTGAAAATCTAGCAAATGCTTGAACTAATTTACTTGCAGAAGAATTTCCGGCAGTTTCACTTTTTCTTTTCTTAAATAATAATCCAGCTATTGTCAAATATATTAATGAAATAATAAGTGTATATAAGCCGTTACCAGAAAACTTTATTAGTGTAAAATTTGTATCATATGAAAAATTTGGGATTAATGCTGCAATGACAATATTTGTTTCTGGTTTGAATAGTGGAATTGCATCAAATGAAACAATAAAAGGATTAGTAGCTTCAATTATTCCGCAAATAACAATCATAATTATTCTTGGTAGAAAAATAATAATTCCGGATACAACAATATTATTTAATAATGTACCTGTTAATGAACATGCAATTAATATGGATGCGATTACAAATAATGAGCAAATAAAAATGTTAATAGCGACAATAAATATTTCAGCAAAATTAATTACTAAATGAGCTTTAAATATAAAGAAAAAAGTACTCATCAATATTGTAGGAACGAAGATGGAAATAGCTGCCCACAAAATAACACTTAAAAGTATGCTAAAATATGTAGAGGTTCTTGTATGAGGAATGCTATGGTAAAAGTCTGAAGAATTCCTTTTTGTCAAGAAATTAAAGGCCTGCAAGGCAATAATCGGGGTGATAATCGTAAATGCTAAATACAAAAACAATGTTGATTCACTAGATGAAAAAATAATTTCATAGCTTTTTTCTATACCATTTTCAATACCGGATTTGTAATTCAAATAACCGCCAATTGGAATGAGAATACCAATAAGGCTTAATATTACAGTACAGATAATACCAATAACTCGACATTGTTTGAAGGATTCTTTAAAAAGATTAAAGTTAAATATTTTTTTCATGTTAGTCCTCCAATACCTTTTCAAAATTATAGCCTAATGCATCCATTTCAAATGTAAATACCTCTTCAAGAGTAAGAGGAAGTACATCAAGTAATACTGGATGTAGAGCATTAAGTGCGTTAATAGTTGCTTCTCGTTCACCTTTTACTATCATTGTAGCCACAGAGCCAGTCTTTCTAAATCTTGTAAATTCAACATCTTTAAATAATGTTTCATCATATTCATATGCAAATGCAACCTGTACTTTAAATCTAGCGGTTTTTAAGTCAGAAATATCATTTTCAAGTACTAATCCACCTAAATGAAGTAGTGCTAATTGATCACAAATATCTTCTAATTCTCTTAGCGAGTGTGAGGCAATGATAGAAGTGGCTTTTCTTTCTAAGACATCTTGACAGATAAGACCTTTAACAAGATTTCTCATAACAGGATCTAAGCCATCAAAGGTTTCATCAAAAAATAAATAATCAGGTTTTGATGAAAGAGCTAAAATAATAGCAGCCTGTCGTCTCATTCCCTTTGAAAACATATTTAGTGGCTTTTTGGGATTTAGCTTAAAGCTTTCTGTTAAAAATTTACATCTTTCCTCATCAAAGTTGTTGTAGATATTTTTATGAAATTCAGCCATTCTTTGTATGTTTGAATTTGGTAAAAAGAATAAATCATCAGGTACATAGGCAATACGACCTTTTACCTGTGGATTGTCATAGACTTCTTCTCCATCAAATAAAATAGAGCCGTTATCAGGCTTATAAACACCTGTAATTAGTCGTAAAAATGTGGATTTTCCTGCACCATTAGAACCTACCATTCCATAAATACATCCATCAGGGATAGTGCATGAAATGTCGTTAACAGCGGTGAAATCATCAAATTTCTTTTTTAGATTTTTTGTTTGAATCATAAATTGTCCCCTTTCTCGAAAATATAATCAACACGTTTAGTTATCTCATCTTTTGTTACACCAGCAATTTTTAGTTCATCTAATAAAGAATCTAAAATAGTTATTTTTTCTTTACTAATATTGCTTAAGATAGTTTTTGCATCTTCTGAAACAAAACAACCTCTGCCAGGGACTGAATATATGATTCCTCGTCTATCAAGTTCTGAATATGATTTTTGGATAGTGTTTGGGTTGATTGATAATTGTACGGATAGCCCTCTAACAGAAGGGAGCTGAGTATGGGGAGTTAATATGCCATTTAGTACATAAGATTCTAATTGTTTAATAATTTGCTCATATACAGGTGTTCTAGATAATAAGTCTAATTGAAACATATTGGCCTCCTTTTGTTTTTTTCGTACTAGCTGTACTATGCTTGCTAGTACAGATATAGTACAGCAAAAAAAAATAAAAGTCAATATAGAGGGCAAAATTAAAACAATATTTGTAAAAATTATCAAGTAAGGGTTTATTAATAAGTAAAAAATATTAAAAAGTAAAAATATTAATGAGTAAGATTATTAATAAGTAAAAATTTTACTAGTAATTTTATATTTTATTTTGAATATAAATTTTGTTTTTGTAGACAATATATTATGAAGTAAAAAAAATGAAATAGTTTTATAATGTAAACAAAATTTCCTTTATAAAAAAATAAAAAACAGTTGACAGATGTTTATAGTAATGATAATATTAATGAGTTGTAAAAAGAAGCAGAGTATCCACTCTCACCCATGGGCAGACGGCTACATGGTGTTAATATTGTTAGACTTATGGTCGAGACTGTATTTTAGTGGATAGTTGCTATCCACTTTTTTTATGCGCATTATCGTATATGTGATTTACATAGATATGCGTGACCACGAGTGATTGGAACTCGATTTATTCAATTGGAGGTGTACTACTATTAGCGAATTAATGATTAATGAACAAATCAGAGATAAAGAAATTCGTTTGATCGGAGAAGACGGCGAACAGCTTGGAATCATGTCAGCAAAGGATGCTATGAAATTAGCCAAGGATGCAGAACTTGATTTAGTTAAGATTGCTCCTACAGCCAAGCCACCTGTATGCAAGATAGTTAACTATGGAAAACACAGATATGAGCTTGCAAGAAAAGAAAAAGAAGCTAAGAAGAAGCAGAAGGTTGTGGATATTAAAGAGGTCCGTTTATCACCAAATATTGAAAAAAATGACCTTAACACTAAAATGAACATGGCAAAAAAGTTCCTTGTTAAAGGTGATAAAGTCAAGGTTACTTTGAGATTCCGTGGTAGAGAGATGGCACATATGAACAGCAGCAAGCATATTCTAGATGACTTCGCAGAAGCACTTACTGATGTGGCTATGATTGAAAAGCCAGCCAAAATCGAAGGAAGAAGCATTATAATGGTTTTAACTGAAAGAAAATAGTTAAAATAGATTGTTTATAGGAGGATAATGTAATGCCAAAAATCAAAACAAACAGAGCAGCAGCAAAACGTTTTAAAAAGACAGGTTCAGGAAAATTAAAGAGAATGAAAGCTTATAAGAGCCATATCTTAACAAAGAAGTCAACAAAGAGAAAAAGAAATTTAAGAAAAGCAACAATGACAGATGCTACTAATGTAAAGAACATGAAGAAAATCTTACCTTACTTATAGGATAATTTGTTGATAGGAGGAAATTTAAGATGGCAAGAATTAAAGGCGCGTTAAACGCTAAGAAAAGACATAATAGAACATTAAAGCTCGCTAAAGGATACAGAGGAGCAAGATCTAAACAGTATAGAATAGCTAAGCAGTCAGTTATGAGAGCTCTTACAAGTGCTTATGCTGGTAGAAAAGAAAGAAAGAGACAGTTCAGACAGTTATGGATCGCAAGAA
>CAZNKR010000076.1:0-5467 GCA_964573715.1 uncultured Roseburia sp.
TAAAGCTAAAATCAAAATTCCAATCAAATAAACGGTTGATTTTTCAGCAGCTTCCACGCTAAGAAATTTTTCATAAAATGCATCTGCATATAAGTCGTCTTGGTCTCAGCACTAGTTGCATCCAACTCATCCAAGTCCAAATCTACTTCAAATATCGTGATTAGATGCGACTTATTTAGGTAATGTACTATCTGGTTCAGCATATATTCTTTTAATTGCCTACAATGCTAGTCGTCTCCTTCCCATTCAATGACTACGTTATTATCGTTTAACAACTCTTTTTTGATATAATATATGGCTGTATTTGCATTAAGTTTGCCTTCCTTAACAGAAAACAATGGTAAGGCCAATCTGGATATCATCTCTGGCATAAAACAAGTGATAAACTCCAGCGAAAGCAAGGGTTCTTCATCAAACCAGTTGTAACGAATTATACTCGATATAACATGATCATACCCGTCATAATAGGCACGATAATCATAATAGCCATCTAAGATAACCTTATTATTTATAAAGTTAAATAATTTATATAACTCTTTAAGGTACTTTTCACTACAAGCTGATTTATCGCTTGTATCACCATAATAGCAACGTACTATCATACGATCCGAAAACAAACGAATATCTTGCTCTCCAGCTCCTGGAGCATTGACATTAGGATAAGAAATAACAATAGTATCAAGCTCATCTATACCCATTGGCTTTTCATGGTCATTATAAAGAGTATGCGTAATATTATAAGTTTTGAGGTAATTCATGATTACATCCTTCACTTCATTTTTAGTCATATCCAGCCTCCTCGTACAATATATATCTAATATAATGAAAATTAAGGTACTCTTTCGTCTTTTTTATGTTTCTCTCTTATTCATACTCTACTTACTCAACCCCATGTCTCGCTTTCAATTCATTCAGTTCTTCTAGATACTCCAGCATTATAGCATCATTTGTTGAAGTCATTTGACCAAGAATAATTTCCAAAGAAGGGTCATAATCACAATGTATTTTTTCATAAGCAAGTTCCATTGCATGTTCATAATTATAAGCTTGAACAACCATTGACTTGATTATAGTTTCTGAAAAAGGTTCTCTGCTTTTGACAAATATCTCAAACTCATATTTATTCATTGCTTTTCTCCTCCCAATCTGGATCTAAAAAGGATCCTTCCTCTCCACACATGGGACATATATATGTATATGAACCATTACTCTCCATTCCACAATTTTTACACTTTGGACATTCTATGTCTTCTAAAACACCCTCATAATCATAGCTCATATCTATTTTCCACCTTCCATTTTTTAATATTGCAAAATTTCATTAAGTTTTTCATCTACTGTCCACAAATAAACCGCTTTCTCTGTCTCATTCGATTCTTTTTTTCTTTTTACTGATTATTAAATAATGGTACTGTTAAAAATAGAGAGAACACATTGCATCCTAACTAAAAAAGTTAGTTTTCCTACACGCCCTATATATTTTATCTTAATCTATAGAATATTTTACATCTGTAGCAAAAGCCAGTTCTTCATCTGATGCATATCTGTGATATGCAATTTGAATCGAATTTTGATATTTATACATTTCAAAAACATTTTTATATATTTCTTCAGCTTGAATTTCTAAATAATTTGAGAACTCTGTTCCCAAACCCAAACAATCCATTTCTTGAATTATCCCTGTTCTATTACTTACAATTAATACAGTCAATGGTTTCCCATTGCCTTCTTCGTACATAATATGATTATATTCTCGTGCCAAGTGTGGCGAATAAGGTGCAGACACCCAATCACTCCCTTTAAGCTTAACACACAGAAAAATTACATCATCAATTCTTAAACATGCAAAATCATAATGACCTCCCAAGTGGTATATATCCATCAAATCATAATCCAAAGCAAAAATAAATGTTCCCATACCGCTCTCGTCCATGTTAAATATAGTTGTTGATGGTTTCCCAATAATTTCTTCCAGCACCATACCTTTTGCTAATATCATTTTTTCATCCTTTCTTTAAAATTACTTTCTTCTGTAAATTCCTGTGTTAAAAACTTTAAACACTGACAGGCAACATATTTATTATTGACAATAATTGGAATTGTATTAGATCAAAATCATATTATAGGTCTTAATTTATTACTATCCTTTTCCATACTGTAATATTTCTTGTTATTTTCATCAAAAACAAGAACTGGAATATATCGTTCTTCATCGGCTCTTCCTAAAGGATAACTATCAATACCATCTATAAAGTAATGATTCTTACCATCAAAGTAAATATCATGGAAATCTCTATCCTCTACAATAGATGATGTAGAAACATGACCTGCTATGATATCCTTATAAAACTCACCAGTTGTTGCAGGCCATTTCCCAGTATAAATCTCCTCCGATGTATGCCACTTCCACATATCACCAGCTTCTTCTTCTATTCCGGCATGTACGAAGATCTGCCAGTCTGTCTCATAATAATATAAAAGATTTTTCATCCATTCAATAAGTTCTAGATGTTTTTTTGATATCATTTGCGCATACTTTTCAGATGCAGCTATAATTCCATCCCTATTAATTATTCGCTGTGCCTCAAATAATTCCTTATCTGTTAAAAAAGTACTCAAAGTATTATATCCTGTATCACCAAATAGCCAATCTGTATTTTGACCATTTATAAAATTTAAAAACCAATCCTCATGATTTCCGCGAAGTACAACCAAATTATCTTTACCTATTTCATTTTGTAATTGTTTTATTGAATCTAACACCTTAAAACTATTTCTGCCTACATCAATATAATCTCCTAGCAAAATAAGTTTATCTTTTCCTTCTTTAACAGATTCGAGATTATTAAGATGTTTTAAGCGTTGTTTGAAAGCATAATAATTACCATGTATATCAGACATTATGTAAATCACTTCAATCCCTCCTCCTAAAACCATTTATTTATGGTACTAATATTATTACACTTTAAGTATTGTGATTTTTTCTTTTACTTGCTTTTTTTCGATGTAGATTACCTTCTGTATTCTTATATTCTATCTCTTTAAATATTTATCAAGTGTCACTGCACGTCTCTCTATTATTATAACTGCATTGCTTAAAAATTTGTCAATTTCTTGTACACACTTTTTACTTTCTTCTACTTTATCAAACAATTCGCTTGCTTTTTTTTGATTATATGGTAATTTTACATCATCTGCTGGTGCAAGCTTAATTAACGTACTATATTCTTCATAATCTTCAAAAAAATCTTGTAAATAATTTTCTTTTACATACTTTATCCATCCACTCATACCATTTCCATATGATTTAAAATAACCTAAATTTGTATCTTTAAAAAACATCGTATTACATTTTTCTCCACCCGTTTTATAAAAAAGATATATATCTTTTAATAGTAAATCTGGAAACTCATGATAATCCCTATTTTTTACATATTGTAAATTAGGATTATCCTCTATTTTATAATACTTATTATTTGGTTTTATAAAAATCATAAAGTTAGCTAACGTATGATAAACTCTATAAAATTTACTAAACTTCTCTTTAAGCTCCATACTAATTTCATTAGATGATAATATTAACTCAAGCCTCTTTTCTCCACATTCTGGCATACTAAATCCCTTTTCTCTATATATAGACAATAATCTTATCATACATCCTGCTATTGTATTGAAACTTAAAATCGTTTCTCCTCTATAACATCCTATTTTCTTATCTAAAATTTCACTCCAAAACTCAGAATAAAACTCTCGAGCTATCATTGAATCATCTGGATCATTAGTCCACACGTCACCCTTGATTTCTTTTAAAAACTTATTAAATTCTTTTTCCATATTGTAATCTCCTCAAACTTCGCACATGCAAATATAGCTTAAACCATTGAATTATCAAGGGTTTTGTGCATAAAATTGTAGAAAATCCCTCCAAAAAATGATATGATATAATGTAAGTAACTACACATACAGTATATTAAAATTATGGAGGAATTATCTTATGAACAGTTTACCACAAAATAATCAAAATGAAAATGATTTTATGAAATCTATTTTGAACTTTATGAAACAATTTAAGGTTATCCAGGCTTTAAAAAAGGCAAATTGCTATAAATTAAAAGGTATTTCTGTTCATGACGTATTTTGTTACTTATTGCAGCTTGTATATACTAATAAAAGCATGTACATGGCTTACCAATTAAAAGATAATGAGCCTAAATTTAAAAAGGATGTAGTCTATAGATTTTTAAATTCTATGACTATAAATTGGCATACTTTTTTATTGGCTTTAGCTTCAGGTGTAATTAATTATTTACTACCATTAACTTCTGAAAGTCGCATAAATGCTATAGTTGTGGATGATTCCTTTTATGGCAGATTAAGAAGCAAAAACGTTGAACTACTTGCCAATGTAAATGATCATGCTAGCAAAGGAAATAAGTATAAAAGGGGTTTTAGAATGCTAACGGTAGGGTGGACTGATGGAAATTCCTTTATTCCTCTTTCTTTTAATCTACAAAGTTCAGAAAAACAAAAGAATAGATATTGTGAAATGAAAGAAGGTTTAAAGAAAAACTCGATAGCTTACAAACGCCGTAAACAAGCAATTTCAAAATCACCTGATGTTTTAATTGAAATGCTTCAATCTGCTAAGAAAATGGGAATACCAGCTAACCATGTTCTTTTTGATAGTTGGTTTTCTTATCCTGCCACAATTATAAAAATCATGAAACTTAAGTTAAATACTGTGGGCAGGCTTAAAAACACTTCCAAAATTAAATATAATTTTGAAGGTGACAAAAAGACTTTGGCACAAATTTATAAATCTAAGAGAAAACGTCCAGGTAAATCAAAGTATCTATTATCTGTCGATGCTCAAATTTACGACAGCGAAGATGCAACTTTAGATGTCAAAATAGTTTTTGTACGTGACAGGAATAACAAAAAGAAATGGATTGGTATTATTTCAACAGACTTAAGTTTATCCGAAGAAGAAGTAATAGCATTATATGGAAAACGTTGGAGTATCGAGGTTTTCTTTAAAGTTTGTAAGTCCTATTTAAACCTTGCAAGAGAATTCCAGGGTCTTTCTTATGATTCTATGATTGCTCACACTTCAATAGTTATGACTAGATACATAATGCTTGCTGTAGAAAACAGGAATAATACAGATGCTCGTACTATAGGTGAATTATTCTATATTTCCTGTGCTGAACTTGAAGATATACAATTTTCAGATGTTATTCTTGTATTACTTAATATATTGATGGAAACGCTAGATGAGGTTTTATTTTTATCCAAAGAACAAGTAGATACCTTTGTTGAGATGTTTATTTCTAAATTACCAAAAAAATTACTTGCAAATTTGAATATCAAAAAAGTAGCTTAAATTATCAATATTCATGTTCTTTAAGCTACTCTAGTATTGATATTGCAATGGTTGCAAGGCTTTTTTATGCTGCGAAGTTTGAGT
>CAZNKR010000077.1:0-5426 GCA_964573715.1 uncultured Roseburia sp.
AATGTAATTTAATATATTTAAGTATATGAACGACTACACCTTGTGTAGTCGTTTTCTTATGTGCAATATGCACAAAAAACTTAATCAAAAATCATCAATTTGTGCAAAATTATATAATTTTCTTGTAATAAATTCTGAAATGTGTTAATATACTTGTATCAACGGAAACGTTTCCGGTAACGTTTTCAAAACGAACATTTAAAATGAGGAGGAACAAGAAAAACATGAAAATTAGAAAACTTGTATCACTTGGTTTAGCATCTACAATGTTAGCATCACTTGCTTTAACAGGATGTGGAGACAAAGACAAAGACAAAGCAGAAGAGAAAGGTAGCGTATATTACTTAAACTTTAAGCCAGAAGTAAATGATGCTTGGCAAGCACTTGCTAAAGCATACACAGAGGAAACAGGTGTTGACGTTAAGGTTGTTACAGCGGCAAACAATCAGTATGAAGCAACACTTACAGCAGAAATCGACGGTAGCGAAGCTCCTACATTATTCCAGATTAATGGACCAGTAGGATATGAAAACTGGAAAGATTACTGCTATGATTTAAAGGATACAGACCTTTATAGCTGGTTACTTGATAAGAGTCTTGCTATCACAGATGGTTCTGGAGTATATGGTATCCCTTACGTAGTTGAAGGATATGGTATCATTTACAATCAGGCAATTATGGATAAGTATTTTGCATTAGATGGTGCAAAAGCAACAAAGATGGATGAAATCAACAACTTTACTAAGTTAAAAGAAGTAGCAGAAGATATGCAGGCTAGAAAAGCTGATTTAGGTATCGATGGTGTATTTAGTTCAACATCTCTTAAAGCCGGTGAAGATTGGAGATTCCAGACACATTTAGCTAACTTACCTATTTACTATGAATACAAAGATAACAATACATCATGCATGGAAACAATCGAATTCAAATATGCTGATAATTACAAGAACATATTAGATTTATACCTTAACAATTCATGTACAGAGCCTGCTTTAGTTGGTTCAAAAACTGTTGGTGATTCTATGGCAGAGTTTGCTTTAGGTCAGGTTGCAATGGTTCAGAATGGTAACTGGGGCTGGGGACAGATCTCAGATGTTGAAGGTAACGTAGTTAAATCTGCAGATGTTAAATTTCTTCCAATTTATACAGGTGTTGATGGAGAAGAAAGCCAGGGACTTTGTACTGGTACAGAAAACTTCTTCTGTGTAAACAAAGAAGCTAGTGATGCAGATATTAAAGCAACAATAGACTTTGTTGAATGGGTATTCTCATCAGAAAAAGGAAAAGACGCAGTTACAAATCAGTTAAAATTTATTGCACCATTTAATACATTCTCAGATGCTGAATCACCTCAGGATCCATTAGCACAAGAAGTTATTAAGTATATGGCAGATACAACAAAGACATCTGTTTCTTGGAACTTTACAACATTCCCAAGCCAGACATTCAAAGATGACTTTGGTCAGGCATTACTTGCATACGCTGTAGGCACAGAAACATGGAATGAAGTTAAAGACTTAGTAGTTACAGAATGGGCTTCAGAGTGGGCAAATAACAAATAACAATTATTAGTTGTTAATTTAGTTTCTTTTATGCTTCGCAGGTGAAACCCTGCGAAGCATTTTTTATCAAAGATAGGAGTACGCACATGCAAAAAACAACAAAAAGATATTTTCCGATATTTGTACTTCCTACACTTATTGCATTTTTCTTAGCTTTTATTATCCCATTTGTTTGGGGCTTGTATTTATCGTTTTGCAAGTTTAGAACAATTAAGAAAACGACTTTTGTAGGATTTGACAACTATATCAATGCATTTAAAAATGTTAATTTTATAAATGCATTTAAGTTTACTGTGTTATTCACTATAGTGGCAGTTCTTATTATTAATATAGTAGCTTTTACATTGGCACTTTTGTTAACACGTAAAGTTAAAGGTACCAATTTATTTAGAACAGTATTCTTTATGCCTAATTTAATTGGTGGTATTGTACTTGGATATATTTGGAATTCTATTTTTAATGCTATACTTAATAGCTATGGCGCAACATTATCCAATGATCCAAAATATGGATTTTGGGGATTGATTATTTTAATGAGTTGGCAGCTTATAGGTTATATGATGATTATTTATATTGCTGGATTACAGAATGTTCCAACAGATTTAAAGGAAGCAGCAGACATTGATGGAGCAACATGGTTTCAGAAGCTTAGAAAGATTACAATTCCAATGATTATGCCTTCTATAACAATATGTATGTTCTTATCTCTTTCAAATTGTTTTAAACTATTTGATCAAAACCTTTCACTTACTGGTGGTGCACCTCAAAGAAAGACAGCTATGTTAGCATTGGATATTTATAATACTTTCTATGGTTCAAACAATACAAAAGGTGTTGGTCAAGCAAAGGCAGTAATTTTCTTTGTTGTAGTAGCATTTATTGCATTAGGCCAGTTATTCCTTACACGTAGAAAGGAGGTTGAGCAATAATGAATGAAAGAAAAAAGATTTCAAACATAATTATTTTTACATTATTAGCAATATTGGCAATTATATTTTTATATCCAATATTCTTCGTATTACTCAATTCCTTTAAAGGTAGATTGTTTATTCAATCAGAACCTTTTGCATTTTTAGACAGTGTGAATTTTGTTGGAGTGAAAAACTATATCAATGGTATAGAACAAACTGGATTTTTTAATGCTATGCTTTGGTCAACTGTTATTACTGTGGGATCTGTTGTACTTATCTTGATTTGTACATCTATGACTGCATATTGGATCACAAGAGTAAAGTCAAAGTTTTCATCAGGATTATACTATTTGTTTGTATTTTCTATGATTGTTCCATTCCAGATGGTTATGTTTACAATGACAAGCATAGCAGATAAATTAAATATGAGAAATCCTTTAGGTATGATTATATTATATTTGGGATTTGGAGCCGGCTTATCGGTATTCATGTTTAGTGGTTTTGTTAAATCAGTTCCTATTGAGATAGAAGAAGCAGCGATGATTGATGGATGCAATCCATTACAAACATATTTTAAAGTAGTATTTCCAATTTTAAAGCCAACTGCAGTTACAGTTGCTATTCTTAATGCTATGTGGATTTGGAATGATTACCTACTTCCTTATCTTATTATTGGATTAACAAGTGAATACAAGACTATTCCTGTTAGAGTTCAATATTTGTTAGGCTCTTATGGCGATTTTGATATTGGTGTAATGATGGGTGTATTAGTTTTATCTATTTCCCCAATTATTATCTTTTATGTTTGTTGTCAGAAGTTTATCATTGAAGGTGTTGTTGCAGGAGCAGTAAAAGGATAAATAGAAGCAAAAAAGAAAATGGGAAGAGTAAATTGATATAAAAAAGTAATAAAATAAACAATAAATAAGTAATAAAAGTAAGTAATAAAAAAACTTCCCAAGGGAAGTTTTTTTATTATTATATTAGCACCAAGCTCCATCCATAGTAATGTTAGCTCCGGTTACATATTCGTTAAAACTAGCAAGATTATAAATAAGCTTTCCTGCCTCCTGTGGGTATCCGAAACGTCCAGCTGGGATTTCGTCACACAAATCAGCTCGATCTTCTATAGTTAAGTGATTATTCATTTCTGTGTCAATGGCACCAAAGGAAATAGAATTAACTTGTATATTGCTAGGAGCTAGTTCTTTTGCCAATGCTTTTGTAAAAGAAATGACACCACCTTTACTTGCCGAGTAAGCAACTTCCATAGAGGCGCCAACCATACCCCAGACAGATGAAATATTTATTATTTTGCCTTTATTGTTATGAATCATCATTGGAATACAATGTTTACTCATATAAAAGATAGAAGAAAGGTTTGTATTAATTGTTTGGTTCCATTCTTCAATGGTCATATCCTGCAAAAGTCCAACATATGATATTCCTGCATTGTTAATTAATACATCGCAGCATATATTGTTTTGCGATAAAGCCTTAAATAATTCATCAATACTTTGTGGATTGCTAACATCGCATTGGAAACAATAACAATTAATACCATATGTTTTTAATTCTTCACTATATTTCAAAAGTTCATTAATATGTGATTTACAAACTAGAACTAAATTATATCCGTTTATAGCAAATTCTTTAGCTGTGGCTTTTCCAATTCCACGAGATGCTCCTGTAATTAATGCGTACATAAAATACCATCCTTTTTAAATCAATTTTATAAATCAAGGAAATAATCCATTTGTATTGATTTGTATCAGCTGGGGGTGAAAAAATTTGTTCCTGCTGATATTTTATATATATAAAAATAGAGAATTACCTTAAACACTAGTATCATACCATATTTGTAATAATGTAAATAGGAAATTATTACTAGATATTTTACGTAATTTAATATTGACATTTATTTTTTTGTACAAACTACACAAAAAAAATAAAAATATCAGTAATGACTCTTTTGTATACAAAAATCGTAAAAAAAACACCATAAAGTTATCCACAATAAAATCAACGAATTTTAGCCAAAAAGGATTAATCCACCAAGTTATCCACATTATCCACAATGAAATTGGTTTCATAGTTGGAAATGATAATCCAAACATTTGTTTTGTTGATTTTCATCAATCGATATTTTTAGATAAAAATTTCTAAAAAAAGTCTTGACAGAAAGCACAAATATTGCTTTCTAAAATCTATGTGAAATTTATCTGACAATAAGGTAAAAATAGGGATAATTGCTTGAAAAAATATGATATTATGGTATAATAAATTCATAGTTAAAGAGTCAAATGAACGTGAAAGTGGGGTAAAAAAATACACAGAGCAGATTCTTTAAGTAATTTTCTAGTAAAAAGGAGTGGACATCATGCGTTACATTATTACAGGTAGAAATATTGAGGTTACAGAAGGTTTAAAATCAGCAGTTTATGATAAGATAGGTAAACTAGAAAAGTATTTTCAGGAAGATACTGAAGCTTATGTAACTTTCAGTGTTGAAAAAGAAAGACAGAAAATTGAAGTTACAATTCCACTAAAGGGAAGCGTGGTTAGAGCTGAAGAAGTGAGCAGCGATATGTACGTATCTATTGATTTAGTAGAAGAGATAATCGAGAGACAGTTAAAGAAGTACAAAAACAAAATAGTAGACAAAAAGCACAATGTTGATAGTTTCACACAGGCATTTGTAGAAAAAGAATATGATGAGGATGATACAATTAAAATCGAAAGATCTAAGAAGTTTGCTGTTAAACCAATGGATCCTGAAGAAGCTTGTTTACAAATGGAATTATTAGGACATAACTTTTATGTGTTTACAAACTCTGAAACAGACGAAATCAATGTTGTATACAAACGTAAAGGCAGTACATATGGATTAATTGAACCAGAATATTAAATTTATGTAAAATGGAGCATCCACATTGCTGGATGCTCTTTTTTT
>CAZNKR010000078.1:0-5198 GCA_964573715.1 uncultured Roseburia sp.
GGTGCTTTGGGAAGATTTAATCGTTTTGAAATTACATTTTACGGAAACTCAAGATATGTAGTAGGAGTTGAAGGGTATTTGAAATGTTTAACAAAAAATAAATGTAATATTAAGGTAAAATTAACAATTTACATACAAGTTTTATTGTATTATACTAACTTCGTGTAAAAAGTATATATAGATTTAGCAAACCTATAGTGATGTAGGGACGCAAAGCTTGGAGTCTTAGTGATTGTATAGGAATATTAAGATGGTCTAGTTGCAAATAGTAGTTGATTTGCAGCTTTTTTTATACAAAAAATATAAGCGTTGTGTATATACCTGATATGTGGCGGGAAACCGTTGTATATATAATGGAATTTCTAAAGAGAAGTTCCCATGATAAGGTACTTAGCAAAATGGGATTGTAATGTATTGCGGTTCTAAAGGTTAGGTACAAATAATAAAAAAGGAGGTTCCAAGGGAATGAAGGAACAAAAAGGAAGAAAAAATGTAGGGAAAAAGGGCTTAAAGAAATTAAGGGTGTTTATAGCTTGCATAGTATGTATTGCTGTTATTATTCCGGCAGCAATGCAGGCAGAGGCAGCAAAAGTATTAGAATCAACTAGAGATACTAATAAGCAGTATACAAATATATATTCAATGTATACAAGCTTTACAGTAACTGAAGGGTCATTGTGGTGGAAAAAAACAGTAAATTATAATGTGAGTGCAACTTTTAATTCAGCTAAGTTAATTATGCTCGGAAATTTAAGTGGAACAAAATATTGGGCAGGACCAAATAGCAATTCAGTGGAATTAAAGCTTGGTGTTTCAAGAGGAGTTTCGATTGCAAAGACAACAAGTGTTGGTGTTAGTGGAGAATTGGGATTAAGGGTTCCTATAAAGGCTGTAGAGGTATCAGTAAAGTTAGGCGGTACATATACAAAAGCAGAAACATTTGAAAAGACAATTGGAACATCATCACAATATACCCTTAATAGAAGTTCGAGGGCAGGATATTATGCAGTAATAGCTTATATTGAAGCAGATGTATTTGATGTTAAAGTGACTAATAGTAAAACCAAAGAAACAAGTAAGGGACAAATACTAAAGTATAGTTCACCATATGTGATTGAAAGATTATATAGAAAAGATAAAGCATTTTAGGAGATGTTAAATTAATAGGGGGTGTAAAAATACAATTATAATACGGAGAAAAAATATGAGAAAAAAATTATTACTAATAATATCAATAATTGTATGTTTAGCTGCACTTACAGCGTGTAGCAAAAATAATGCAAAAGTAAAAAACGAAAAACTACCTGACTATTTTGGTCCGGAATTAGAAAATATATCCTGCTTTGTACATAATGAAGGGGATTATATTGAAAAAAGTATTTATGTAATGAGCAGAAAGGATGTTGAAGAATGCACAGGCAGTGCATTATATACATCAGTAGAGGGTATAGGTGGCGAATTTGACTACGATATTGAATATAAAAAGGGAGATTATAAGATTGATGATTACACATTATATAGCTTTGATTTAAAGATAGAAAATATTAAATTCAATGAAGATAAAATAAGTATAAATAGTATAAAAATATTTGATGAGGACGGAAAAAATGTTATCTTTGAGTTTAAACCTCAAAAATTTGAAATATGTCAAATAGATGGAAAAGAGAATAATGATTATATACAATATATAGGCACACCATTATTTTTGCCAAGAGATTATCTAAAGCTTATGTATGAGGTAGAAGTAGAAAAGAAGGTTAAAATAAAAGACATTATATTATCAAATGAAGACTTAAAGCTAGCTAATATAAATGATTTGAAAAATATGGAGATTACTAAAAAAAGCGGAACATATGAAATAGATGGAGCAATAAAGATAAACGAAAATGAACTGTCAAAATATACAGAATATGTATCGACTGTAGTTTTTAAATATGAGGTTGATGGCGAAGAATATATTTCGTTTACACCAGTAAAGGAAATTATATATAATCCATTGATTAAATATGATGAAAATTTTAAGGATTATTATAACGAAGTATTGCTAAAGAAATAACAGGAGAGAGAAATATGAAGAAAACAAGTATTTTAATTATTATTTTGTTGGTTATATTAACAGGCTGTTCTATGACTGTTGTATTAATGACAACAGGAATAATATCAAAAGGAACAAATGATACTGATGAATCTTTAAATATGTATATAAGCAATAAGGATTTGAATGAATACACTTGTCAGGTATTAGGTAAAGGAACAATAGAAATTTCTGAAGAAATTATAGGAAATGTTATAACGAATAGAGAAAGCATTAAGACTTATGCGGTAGAAGGTATTAACAATAATTTCTCATTAAAAGCAGCAGTTGGCCAGTATGTAAAAAAGAATGATGTATTGTATACAGATAATAATGGGAAGGCTGTTGCAGCGGAAAATGATATGCAAGTATTGAGTATTGAAAAAAATAAGGATTTTTATATGGAAACCTTCGTCTATAGTAATACGGCAATCTCAGTTTCAATAGATAGCAAGTATCAAAACTCATTAAACACTATTGGTTTTAGTGCCTTGTCAGGTGAAGAAACTATAAATTTAAAATTATTAAAGGTAGAGTCTGCTATTAATGATGGAAGAATTAAGGTATTGTTAGAAAATCCATTTGATTTATTAGAACAATCAGAAATAAATATTAAGGTGAAATATGGAGAGATTGAAGATGCCATAGCAATAGGGAAGGACTGGGTATATTTTGACGAAGAAAAAAATCCATATGTTAAGGTTGTAGACTATGATAGTGAAACCGTAGATGATGTTGAACTTAATGTCCTGGTTAAAACTGAGGATACATATATAGTTGACAATCCAGAACTAGATGGTTGTAATGTTGGATATATGATTGAAGAAAAGTATTTTTCAGAGTAGGAGAATATATGATTGAGTTAAAGAATATATCTAAATCCTTTGGAACGCGGGAGATTCTTAAAAATATTAATTTCTGTGTAGAGGAAGGTGACTTGGTATCTATTATGGGAAAATCAGGCTCTGGAAAAACTACACTTTTAAATATTTTAGGATTTTTCGAGTATCCAACTAAGGGAGAATACTATTTTGATGGAAAACTGGTAAAAAAAGAAAATCAGATGAGCAGAATAAGAAATCAAAATATGGGATTTGTATTTCAGGCTTATAATCTTATTCCTAGATTAACTGTATATGAAAATATAGTTTTGCCAATATTTTATTCTTTGGATAAGAAAAAGAAAAAAGAAAGATTAAAAAATGCAGATGAGCTTATTAATAGATATGGATTAGGCGAAATTAGGAATAGCTTTGTGGAAAACATATCCGGTGGGGAAAAACAAAGGGCGTGTATGATAAGAGCTTTGGTTTGTGATGCAAAGCTTATTATTTCAGACGAGCCTACAGGAAATTTAGATGAGAAAAACAAAAGTAATGCACTGGAAATGTTTAAGGAAATGAATAAAGCCGGAAAGACAGTAATTATTGTAACTCACGATAAAGAGGTTGAAAATATAGCCACAAAAAAATACATATTAAAGGAAGAGTTAATAAAAAATGAGATGGCCACTAATTAGAAATTATTGGAAGAAAATGTACCGAAGCAGCAGTAGAATGGTATTAACTCTTTGCGGTTTAGTATTGGCAGTAGTAATTCTAATGTTGGGAATGATTGTCTGTGAAACCTTTCTGGAGGCAGAGCAGGATTATTTAACACCATATAGAAATGCAAACGGAGTGGTACTTGAGGCAGATAAAAATTCATCGGTATATAAATATTTCAAAAATAAGCAGGAATACAATACTGGTTTGGAGATTTCAGATGGAATAATTTATAATATTATAAACTTAAATAATAGGATGAATGAGGTCAGCATATATGGCAGGGCTATTTTTGTAGATGAGAATATGAATTTATCAATGACTAGAAAGGAAGCATTTAGTTATGACAGATATTCTTCAAGACTATTGAAAGGCAGACTTATAAATAGTGAAGATATTTTCCAGGAGAAAAAGGTTGCAGTAATAAGTGAGGTATTAGCTGACATTTTGTTTGAAAATGAAAATCCCATAGGAAAGGAAATTCAGTTTCCTGTTTTTACAGAGGAAGCTGATATATACAACTATGAGAGATTTGAGGTGGTTGGTGTAATAGCCTCACCAGATGTAGAAAAAGATAATGCAAAGGAAATAAAAAAATATTTAACACAAGACCAAGACAGCCCTGAAATGACTGGAAAAATGTATGAATTTAATTTTTATCTTCCATATTCGGTCAAATTAATAAATGGTACTGTTGAAAAGAATGAAAAAATGACACTTGTTATAACAAGTAATAAAATCGGTTATAAAGATATTTCATCAAGTATTTTAGAAGACAGTAAAACAAATATTAATATTGAAATTAATGAAATAAATAATGCTGATACAATGTATAGCAGAAATGCGGAGAATATTAAAAGTACGCAGAATATAATTTTATTTGCAGTTTTACTGATTTTTGTGATTTCAGGTGTCAGTATAACAAATACAATGTTGTTTTCAGTAAAAGAGCGTGTAAATGAGATTGGCATAAGAAAAGCAATAGGGGCTTTCAATGTTGATATTGTGGGACAGTTTGTGTTTGAAGGCTTCATATATGGCGTTTTAAGTTCGATTATAGGAATATTTATCTCAGTAACAGCAGCCACATATTTGTATTTATTTCTGAATGGTACAATATTTAATGTAGAAAGGCTTGTTATATCAAAGGAAGCAGTAATTTTAGCATTAGCTGCATCTATATTGGTAGGTGTATTGTCAAGCATTATACCAGCAATATATTCATCAAAAATTAAAGTTGCAGATGCTTTGAAATTTGAATAAAATTTAATTCTCAAAATGATTGACAAACATTATACATTTTTATATAATGATAAGGCTTGCGTAAAGGTATATTCTATTTTTGCGCATAAATCAAATACTTATATTTCTAATCAGGAGGTGAAAAAACATGCCAACATTTAACCAGTTAGTAAGAAAAGGAAGACAGACAGCTGAAAAGAAGTCTACTGCACCAGCACTTCAGAGAGGTTACAACTCATTAAAGAAGAAAGCTACTAATACATCTGCACCACAGAAGCGTGGAGTTTGTACAGCAGTTAAAACAGCTACTCCTAAAAAGCCTAACTCAGCTCTTAGAA
>CAZNKR010000079.1:0-4666 GCA_964573715.1 uncultured Roseburia sp.
GCGAACCGTTATTCGCATTACCGCCCCACAGGCACAGCTGTCCAGTGCTATTACCCAAGAAGTAATCTGCCCAATAAGAGGTTGACCCTCCGCCTAACAAACTTGGGAATATATCAAAATATTCACCTAAAATAATATTCTGAATATAATTTGATGTAATTGGCCTTGTTAATTGCCTAAAAATACCTGTCGGCGTTGCTGCAAGTTCAGCTGTAGTAGGCATTCTGTTACCTTCATATAAGAAGATTTCTGCGCCTGTCTGACCAGCATTATTTGACGAACCGAAATAAACACCTTGCGACATTTCCCATTGCCACCCATAAGGGTCTTCTATGCCCATCAGATTAACACGACTGCAATTATCGCCTACTATGTCTCCATTGACCACGTCAATCGGGATATTACCGAAATTGTCGCCCAAAGACTTAGTTGCTCCGATAAGTAAAGATTGTGCTGTAGGCCACAAATCTTTTTGCGTACTACCACTAATCCCATATCCCAACCTTTCTTGAATATTTGTATCACCATATTCAGACAATCCAAACATTATCATCAACTTCCTTGCATCGTAGTCTATCAAACCCCAATTATCTCCATTCACCCTTGCTGCATCCCAAAAGGATTGGATAGTCCTGTAACCAGCAGGAGACACTCCAGAACGTGATACAAGTGCAGAACCAGAAATACTTCCTTTATAAGCTCCCATCACATTATACATTCCATTGTGAGCATTGCCTATATAATGTCCGCCAATCGGAAGCTGCGACATCCACAATACAGGTATCCCTGACACACTGTCGGTCTGTACACGGAAATACAGACGAGGACTAATAAACATCACATGTCCTTTACTTTCGTCCAACGTAGTGCCGTCGGCATATTTGCTGCTGTCATTCGGATGAAGTTTGGCCGCCTTGCCGTCATTTGTCACAAGGTAACGCCCACTTCTTAGCTTATATTCCTCCCAAGCCGTAAGATTGCCTATTCTACCATAATTAGTGCTCGATTGAATTGATTGCTTAATAGGTACACCCCAAGCCACCTGTCGCAGCAATTGTTCATCACCTGCGTTGATGGCATTTGTGAAGTCGTCCAGCGAAATACGTCTCACACTGCCGCCAACTTCTACCATCACCGAGTCAGTCCGCAACATCGAACTGACTTTTGTTTCGTTTGCTAATGCTTTTTTCATATTGTTAATTTTTAAAATGTTACTTCTGCCATTACGTCCACATCATAGTAGTTCCCTTCACGGTCTGTCTCCGTCGTTGTAACGACAATCGTGTTAGTCGTCGATGTTTTCAACGACGTCCAGTTTTCTCTATCCATCACATCCAACCGCCATACAGCACCATCTGGTGCATATATAGCTCCAGTCTTCATGTTTACAATCTTAGCCGTAACCGTTACATCGTGCCCTTCGGAAACCATCTTGTTAGATGACGTAATTTCCAAAATCACCTTATATTCATCGGATATGTCCATGATGCGTATCCCTGCTCGTGCAAGAATGGGCTCGCCTGGCGCACTTGTCTTATACATCTCTGCAATGAATAATTGCGCACCGCCTATATCGTCTCTTGTTACAACGATGTTTTTCTGTCCCGCTTTATCCGTCCACTCTTCGAAATCCTTATACCATTTTACATAGTAACTTGTAATCTCTGTAACTCCTTGAAACAGTTTCGTTGTAATATTTGTTTGTGTTACATCACTCGACAGTGTCTCGGTTTCGGCAAGTATCGTTGCATAATACGAACTTGCGCCCATTTTTTGTATCACTATTTCTAATTCCCCTGAAAGGGTATATTCCACACCTGCCACACTCACCTGCGCAGTGTATGAAAGAATATCCCCTGCAATATTTATTTCACTCGCAAGGTTCTTAATAATCTTAATATGCCCATCGGCATTGATTTGAAATTTTCCCGTCGAGTCGGTTGTCCATCCTCCAATCTCTGCACCGTTGAAAATTAACAATATTCCGTTATAATACCAACTATGAGATAGTACGTTAACTACTAATCCACGTGTAGAAGTTATAACGGGCATACGGACAGGTTGATTTTCGGGTATCTCCCAATTGGGTGCTACTGCACCGCTGACCTCATCGATTGCCTGAAACAACGGTATGCCGTTATTCTCGAATGTGAGGATGAGACTGTCGGATGACCTTAGTCTCTTAATCGTAATTGAATTTTGTGCACTAAATGCCATAATTTTCTTTTTTTATCATTCGTTTAATATATTGTTGTGTATATATCTTCGCACCGAGCGCTTTCACCCTCGAGTCAAGATTACCTTCTAAATGCGGATTATTCAGCACCTCATTTTGGTTTAAAATAATCGAATCACCTTTCTTAAAATGCCCGACAGGATTGATTCCTATTTCAATTGCTTTATCTATGTTTATTTTAATATATTTCATGATTAGTTGTTTATATAATCGTTTCCGAATTCATCCGTATAATCGTTAGTACCGTCCGTTAATCCGTAAAAAGCACCTTTTTGTTCGGCCTTGATATAGATGTCCATCCAGTCATCAAGGTAAGTATCACCTATGCCTGTACGGTTAAGCTCAACTACCGCCCTACTTCCTTCCTGCCATTCCATCTCGGTGATGTTAGCGGTATCTGTGTACCATACCATCCTGATTATCGGTTCAGGAATACGTACTATCTCACCGTTAAAATGTACCATCGCATAATTTCTATGCAACGTCTCACCAGGATTGATGGACACCGAACTTGCAGGCTCAACCGAGAAAGGTGGATAAACACGTGCTACGGAACATTGCTGCCGTGCCACTTCCTTCTCGCCTTCCTTTATAAGTATCAAAAAGTCCCCTTTTTCTATCGTTCGCAAGTCAAGCACAATCGAAGTAAGATTTATTGAAATAACCTCCAAATCAGCTTCTGACATAGGTGTTAATGTTAGTCCCGTAACCCTGTATAATTCGACGGTGTATCCAGATGTTACCGTTTTTCCACCTTTTGTTACTAAAAGGTTGATAGTTCGCTCATAAGCATTTTCGTCAATTGCATCCGCTCTTTCACCTGCGTCTAATCCGTTAGCTACCTTATAATCATACATTAGTAACCTATCGTAAAACGGATTGTACTTCATTACAGGGTCATCGCCAATAGACAATTCATAAGTATCTTCTGCCTTATCTAATGTGCTTAATAAAATTGTTTCAGTCTTTATAGGGATGTTTACTCCGATACGCATATCGGGGATAACCGCCTCGAAATGCAACTCGATTTTTTCTTCTACCGGTACATTTCTAAAAATAGTTATTGCTCCTCGAAGGTCTCCTGTGCTTTCAATACTGTATAGTCCAGCCCACGAAGGTAGCGTCGCAATATCAACGTTGTTTACATACCATTTCATCGAAGCCAGCAATCGGTTGGCCACATGAGCCGTCCAGCTACCGTCCGCCGCATCGGCAAACACCTGCGGAAGGATGGTAAGCGGCGTTATTCCCCTGTCGGGGATGTATTCGTTATTTTCAGGGTCATATATCTGCCCAGCTGGGCTTGCAGGAGTTAAAATTTTCAGACTCACCGCCGTTGTTAGCGGTTGGTATTCCCGTCTAATTCTTTTTTTACTTTCTATAATCATATCGTCAAATTTAAAATTGCTGTTTCGCTCCCTGCGGAAGCTACGAATCTAAATAGAGTACTTAGACCTTCACCCAAGTCCGAATAAGTTGGGCCGTGATGGAGTGTTATCTGTCCAGCGAAGTCCTGATGTGCTATATTCCACGCATCATCTTCTGTCTGATTACCGCTCTCCCTTGTTACGCTCCATTCCTCTACTTCGTCGGTGACATCATTTAACCCTTTTCTTACCTTACAGGTTATATCCAGGCTCTCTCCGAATGCCAAAAAATTATCCCCATCGTGTTCGATTAAAAGCTCATACGGTGCATTTACTACGTTTTGAATATTGCCATAAAAATAACCATTTCCTATAACCTGACCGTTTCCTTGAAATATTGTCTCTCCCAACTTGAAGCCGTCAAGTTTCCCCTCTATGGCATATATGTTATCTTCTCCGTACTCCCACGTTGTCATGTTGCGAAGACGAATTGAATATTCTGTCGTAGAATAAGAACAGGCCTGGCGGTCGGGGTTGCTAGGGTTAGCGTAGCAAGCAAAGTGCATGAACGGCTTCGGATGATTTAACTGATTCCATCTCTCTGATGTTCCTCTTAGTACATATCTGAATCTTCCATTCGTTCCTTCATCCAATATCTCCGTTATCCTGAAATAGCTTGTTCTAAATCCCTGAAAATGAAAATTTCCGTTCCGCTGGTCTTCACTTACCGTATCATTTTGCCCGTCGAAATTGTGATAAATACCCTGACAAAAATCGTCCACATCAATAGCGCCAAACTCACCGTCTTCAAGTTTCAACGTAATGATACCGCTTTGCAGTTCATGACCATATTCATCCGTATCTATCTCTACCGATTCGATTATGCCAGCGCCAAATGTCTGCCATTGTACTCCTGTGAATACTTCAGCTCTATTGTATCTTAATTCTGGCACTTCAAGTGTTTCCCACAAGCGAAGACTTCTCAGCTCTCCATTCCCGTTACCATCAATCCTTCCGCCGCTGCCGAGCAAGCCAGGTACAAAATCGCCAAACTTTATCCCTT
>CAZNKR010000080.1:0-4574 GCA_964573715.1 uncultured Roseburia sp.
ATTCCAATGGTTTGTGCTAAACGAGTGCTCAGGCACTCAGCACCGTCGTGCATAGCTTGCGTGGAAAATGGCGTAAAAGTGGCGTAAAACACCAAAAATCACATTTTAGAAAGTTTTTAGAATCCCGCAAAGCCAGTAAAATCAAGGCATAGCAAAAATTATCTGAAAATATTAGCACTCACCTATTGACAGTGCTAATAAAAAGTGATATTTTATCCCTATGGATAAAAAATCACACAATTTCTACACAATTACTAGAAACTGTCTGACAACTATTCATATTAACCGATATTTTTTCTTGTAAAGGAGGAGCTTATGAACATCAATAAATTTACACAAAAATCGATTGAAGCAATTAACCAATGTGAAAAAATAGCGTATGAATTTGGCAATCAGGAAATTGACCAAGAACATTTGCTCTTCGCACTCATTAATCAGGAAGACGGACTGATTAATAAAATGATTGAGAAGATGAAAATAGATACTGCTATATTTAAAGATGAAGTTAAAAGCTTATTGGAAAAGAAACCAAAGGTTCAGGGAGGAGAGCTGCATATAAGCAATGATTTAAACAGAGTGCTTATTACGGCCGAGGATGAGACAAAGCAGTTTAAGGATGATTATGTTTCTGTTGAACATTTATTTTTAGCTTTGATTAAGTATCCAAATAAAGTTATTATGGAATTATTCAAGTCACATAATATTACAAAAGATACATTTCTTGCAGCACTTGCTAATGTTAGAGGGTCACAAAGGGTTACATCAGATAATCCAGAGGATACCTATGATACATTGCAAAAGTATGGAACGGATCTGGTGGAAAAGGCTAGAAATCAAAAGCTAGATCCTGTTATAGGAAGAGATAGTGAAATCAGAAATGTAATTAGAATTTTATCTAGAAAGACAAAAAATAATCCCGTACTAATTGGTGAGCCAGGTGTTGGTAAAACTGCTGCGGTAGAGGGATTGGCACAGCGTATTGTTGCAGGTGATGTACCTGAAGGCCTTAAGGATAAAATTATTTTTTCACTTGATATGGGCGCATTAGTGGCTGGTGCAAAATATAGAGGTGAGTTTGAAGAAAGACTTAAAGCAGTTTTAGAAGAAGTAAAAAATTCCGAAGGTAGAATTATTTTATTTATTGACGAATTGCATACAATTGTTGGGGCAGGAAAGACTGATGGAGCAATGGATGCAGGCAATATGCTTAAGCCAATGCTTGCTCGTGGCGAATTACATTGTATAGGTGCAACAACTCTAGATGAGTATAGAAAGTATATTGAAAAAGATCCAGCATTAGAGAGACGTTTTCAACCTGTACAAGTAGATGAACCCACCGTTGAGGATACCATTTCTATTCTTAGAGGTTTGAAAGAAAGATATGAGGTTTTCCACGGAGTTAAGATTACAGACTCTGCACTTGTATCTGCGGCGGTACTCTCAAATAGATATATTACAGATAGATTTTTGCCGGATAAAGCCATTGATTTAGTTGATGAAGCGTGCGCAATGATAAAGACAGAGCTAGATTCGATGCCAACAGAGCTTGATGAATTAAGAAGAAAAGTTATGATGCTGGAAATTGAAGAGGCTGCATTAAAGAAGGAAACGGATAATCTTAGTAAGGAAAGACTAGATGCGTTGAGAAAAGAATTAGCTGATATGCGTGATGAGTTTAATAACAAAAAAGCTTTGTGGGATAGTGAAAAATCAGCAGTAGAAAATCTTAGTAAAATCAGGGAAAGCATTGAAAATGCTACAAATGAAATGAACAAAGCTAAGAGAGAATATAATCTTGAAAAGGTTGCAGAACTTCAATATGGAACTATACCATCACTAAATAAGCAGTTAGCACTTGAAGAAGAAAAGATAAAAAACAAGGATTTATCCTTAATTAGAGAAAGTGTTACAGAGGAAGAAATTGCAAAGATTATTTCTAGATGGACTGGTATTCCTGTTACAAAATTAAATGAGAGTGAAAGAAATAAAACACTTCATTTGGCTGATGCCCTTCATAAGAGAGTGATAGGTCAGGAAGAAGGCGTAACAATGGTTACAGAAGCCATTATTAGGTCTAAAGCGGGAATAAAGGATCCAACGAAACCTATAGGTTCGTTTCTTTTCCTTGGACCAACTGGTGTTGGTAAAACTGAGTTAGCAAAGTCACTAGCAGAAAATCTTTTTGACAATGAGCAAAATATGGTTCGAATAGATATGTCGGAATATATGGAGAAACATAGTGTTTCTAGATTAGTTGGAGCTCCTCCGGGATATGTTGGATATGATGAAGGAGGACAATTAACAGAGGCTGTAAGAAGAAAACCTTATTCAGTTATTTTATTCGACGAGATAGAAAAGGCTCATCCAGATGTATTTAATATTTTACTTCAGGTACTTGATGATGGTCGTATAACTGATTCACAGGGACGTATGGTTGACTTTAAAAACACAATTATTATACTTACTTCAAATATAGGATCTTCATATCTACTTGAAGGAATAAATGAGGATGGTAGTATTGATGATAAAGTCAAAAATATGGTGATGAGTGAACTAAAGGGTAGTTTTAGACCAGAATTTTTAAATAGACTTGATGAGATTATAATGTTTAAACCACTTACAAAGGAAAATGTGGGTAGCATTGTAGATTTACTTGTTAATGATATTAATAAAAGACTTAAGGACAAGGAGCTAAAGGTGGAATTAACTCTGGCTGCCAAGAACTTTGTTATTGATAGTGCATATGATGCTTCTTATGGTGCAAGACCATTAAAGAGGTATCTACAGAAAAATGTAGAAACACTTGCTGCGAAGGCTATTTTGGCTGACAAGGTAAAAGCAAAGGATGTAATGATTATTGATGTGGTTAATGGAAATTTAGCAATTAAATAATTAAAATCACCTTTATATGTGATATAATTCCATATAGAGGTGATTTTTTTATGGAAACAGTGAGCTTGTTGTATCCAAAGGGATACGATGGATTTGATCAGGACGGATTTACAGATTTTGAATTCGTTGATAATTTAGGAATAAATGGATTGATATATTTAAGACGTGAAAGCTTTTTAGGCGTTACTAATCTTGACTTAAAAACATATTTTACAAAGAATCCTAAGGTTTTAGAATATCGAATTGAGGTTATAGATGATATATATCAAAATCCCAAGATTTATGAAATCTTCACAAAAGTAGTCCCACTTATTCAAAATATATGTGATATGAGGAAGGTTACAAATCAGAGTGATATGACTACTGAGAGCAATCTTTTTTCTATTAAGATTCTAGAGATGTATGTGGAAATAATGGACATTCTTGGGGAAGGTTTATTAAAGTATAATGTTCATTCTACAGGATTATTAGAGTTTTGTGATATTGTTAGAAATAGATATGAAAGTGAAGAATATAAGACATTAAAAGTTGAGTTAGGTAAGATGGAGACTCGCATTGGAAATATTAAAAGTATTACACTTGGAATAAATATGGATGGTTCTCTTCAAGCTCGTGATGCGGGACTAGTTTCTATCAACACCAAAGAATACAAGAATGGAAGCATTGTAGATAAACTTCTCGGAAAAGGTGGAGAAGATAGCTTTAGTTGTATAACAGGCCTTAGTTCGGTACTTAAAACATTAGATAAGCATGATCAGCTAGCGTTTCAAACAACAATAAATCATTGTCTTAATCAAATTTTTAGAAGAAATATCAGGGGCTTTGAACCACTTATAAATAATTATTTTTCTGGAAGCACAGACTTTTTAGTGGCTGTTTTAAATGATATGAGATTTATTAATGCAGCAATGAAGTTTATTTTTGATATGACTAATCGTGGATTAAGTATGTGTAAACCATCTATATGTAAAATGCAGGATAAGATGTGTTTGTTAAAGGGCGCCTATAATCCTATGGTTTCAATAAGAGTTCCAGATTCTAATATAGTTACAAATGATTTTGAATTTGATGATAAAGGCAGATTTTATATAATTACAGGACCAAATCATGGTGGAAAGTCTGTTTTTTTATACACAGTTGGTATGGTGCAGGCTTTATTTCAGTTAGGACTTTATGTTCCGGCAGAATTTGCTGCTATTAGCCCAGTTGATAACATATTTACTCATTTTCCATCATCAGATGAAAACAATTATGGAAAGGGTAGGTTGGAATTTGAATGTGACAAACTTAGCCATATTCTTGATAAGGTAAATGAAAATAGTATACTACTTATGGATGAGGCATTTTCATCAACATCAGGAGATGAAGCTAGTTATATTGCTTCTGAGGTTATTACTGCACTGGGAATTATTGGACTAAGAGGACTTTTTGTTACACATATTCATAATTTACCAATGAAAGTAAGTCAGTTCAATGCCCATCCTGAAAACAAAAGTAAAATTGATAATCTTGCTGCTCAAATGGAAAATAGACAAGATGGTTTACGAAGCTATAAATTAGTAAGAACTATGCCTGATGGATTAAGCTACGCAAAGGATATTGCCAAAAAGTATGGATTAGAACTAGATAAAATTATTGAAAAGAGCAAAGAAAAACTAAATTAGTTTATATGTGATATAATT
>CAZNKR010000081.1:0-4063 GCA_964573715.1 uncultured Roseburia sp.
CTCTGCCATCACTAATTTACCCCGGCCTTCGGTTATCGCTTCGCGATTAGCAAGGCCTCATCCCTCTGCCATCACTAATGAAACCCATATTTTTCATGATGGTTTTTTCTTGGTGGTCTATGTGGGACATTATTATTTTTTTTGCTTCGTCTATATTTTTGCTACTTATTGCATTTATTAGATTTTCATGATCTCTTACCACTGTTTGTCTGGTATCCTGGTCTTTAATATATTCTAATCTATATCTAAACATCTGCTCCCTAATGTTAGATAATATCTGTAATAAACGTCCATTATGAGTTGCTTTGTATATTATGTCGTGAAATTCAACGTCAATCTTTGCTATATCTGTTGGATTATTTTTCTTAACTGCTAAAGCAAATATTTTTAGATTGCTTTTTAGTTCTGCTATTTCTTGTGTTTCAATGTTATTGCAGGCTAACTCAACAGCTAATTGTTCTAAGACTCGTCGTACTTCTAGCACATTTTGCAAATCCTCTTTACTGATCTCAGCCACCACAGCTCCCTTTCGCGGTGTCATATCCACGAGACCTTCTAGTTCTAGTTTTCGCATTGCCTCTCTTATTGGTGTTCTACTAACACCAAGTTTGTTTGCCAATTTAATTTCCATCAATCTTTCCCCTGGTTCTAATTCGCCTGTAAGTATAGCTTCTCGAAGTGTATTAAATACAACATCTCGAAGTGGCAAATATTCATCCATATGTAAGCTAATATCTTTCATCTCCGTTACCTCCGTCTGTAATGTACACCTGTCGGCATAATTCTGATTCCTTTAATACCTTTAAGGTGTTTTTGGCCTTTTCCTTATCATCGTAAAGTCCAAATACTGTTGGTCCACTTCCACTCATCATTGCATTAACTGCGCCTAACTCTTTCAGCTTTATTTTTATTTCATTTATTACTGGGTATTCAACTTCGGTTACTGTTTCTAGTACATTTCCAAGTCTTGATGCCATACCATAAAAATCATTATTGTTAATTGCTGTTATCATTCCATCTATGTCTGGATGATATGTTAATTCATTTGCCTTTAAATTAGTATATACAAACTTTGTAGAAACATTTACAAATGGTTTTGCTAAAATAATATAACACTTAGGCATAGGAGATAATGGTGTAAGTATCTCTCCAACACCCTCCGACAATGCAGTTCCTCCCATAATACAATATGGAATATCTGCGCCTAATCTAACTCCTCTTCTTTTAAGTTCTTCTTCACTTAACCCTAGTCCAAACATTTTATTAACACCTTTTAATACTGCAGCGCAATCTGCACTTCCACCTGCCATTCCAGCTGCAACAGGTATCATTTTTCTGATTCTAATAGAAATGTGATAATAAATGTTAAACTCTTCCATTAAAAGAATAGCCGCTTTATATGCAAGGTTATTTTCATTTACTGGTAAAAACTTCAGATTTGTTTCTATATCTATCTGTGGTTTTTCATCAAATGTTTTCCCTATTAACTGAATCTCAACGCTATCATAAATCCCTACTGACTGCATTATCATACGTACATCATGATATCCATCTTCTCTTCTTCTTAACACATCAAGGGCAAGATTGATTTTGCCATGTGCTCGTTCTTTAACGTATTTCATAAAATCCTCCAACTTCCAATTTCTTATATTAATCACACTTATTATGTGAATACGGCAAAAATATAAGTCTAGTTTATCATACGGAAAATTTATTTGCAATCGCACATTGAATTTTGTATACACGATACACTTTTAATTTTAATAACAATAAAATGCACTTATGGACATGGATGAGGAAGAAATGTACTCCTACCTATACGATAATGCATTAGGTATTGCATTATTTGGCATCGCTAAGGAATATCGCACTAATACTGATGACATTATGGAAATAAATTCCCTGACTTCTGAAAATATTGTTCCAGACGAAATATTGCTTTTAGTTAAGCACCTAGGATAATGAAAATCTAGAAATAGTCCACTGCAAAAAAGTCTGAGCAAATCCTTTTGATTGATTTGCTCAGACTTTTCTATTTAAAAATTACATTTTTATCACTTGCTGTAATTTTAATTACAAGTGTTGGATAACTGCTTTTTTCTTCTATCTTAATGTCTTTTGGTGGACCTATTAAAGTAGTATCCATAACACACTATCAGATATTCCTCATCTAAAAATGTATATGTAATTCTTTCGTTTTGTGACATTGCCTTATCATAGATATCTTTTAATTCTTTACTCATAAAATGGTATTCTACCACTTCATATTGCAAATCCGATAGTTTCTCTTCCTCAACCATAGTAATACTACAAGATGAAAGTATAAGTAATAAAATGACAAAAATAACAATTCTTAAAACCAAAATAATAACTCTTCTTACATCTCTACAGATTTTACTAATTTCACCCATATGCGTTCACAAATAATTCATCATTTTATTATATTCAGCAAATTGACAATTAATGTATATTTTGTTATCATCAAGTGGTTGTAAATAACGCACTTTTTAGTGAAATGGAGACTTTATGAGAAAAAATATTTGTTTATTAATGGTAGCTTGTACAGCTGCTTTATCTTTATCGGCTTGTGGAAAAGACTCTTCCACAGAAGAAACTACTACTATACAAGAAACTACTACCCCTGAAACTACCACAGCTGCAAATAAAGCTGAGTACGAAACCTTAGCCAACGAAACTATCAATAAAGCAAGTTTTGAAGGTACAGATTTTGAAGATGATGATTATACTATAAAGGTTAAAAATAATTTCGTCAAAAGAGAAACCTCTGGTATAGATTTCTTCCAAATCGAAGGAACGAATACACAGATAAGTATTAGCAAGGATACCGTTGGTATGGCTGATGACCTGGATGGTTATTTATCAGGCTTAACTGAAACCTTTGACTCAATTGATGGTTATGATGCTGTATCTGCTGGATATATAGTTCTTAATAACTACAATGGTATCGTTATTAATTATACATTTTCCGGTGGAAGCGACAATTCTTCTACAATCTATGGAAGACAAATCGTTCTTGACTGTGATGGAGACTTCTATGCTCTCACATACTCAACAGTAGATGCTGATTTTGACGAAAGTGCTGTAGATGCAATGGAAATATTCTCAACCTTTACAGCTAAATAAGTTTTTATAAACTCTCATCTATTTGAATTCCTTTTAAGTCTGCTTCTAAAAGCTTCATACTATTTTTTACATCCTTTAAGCTTTCAGAAGCAGCCTTAATCTTTTCACTTCCCGTGTCTGTTCCAATCAGCTTATCTAAATCAATATCCAGATTATTATTTTCACTTTCCTTTGATTTAACCTTGTTTACAGCCTCCTTTGTACCACTTAAAAGAGCCTGAGTAATTGCTCTTTTAAGCTCTGCTTCCTGTTTTTTCTCTTCTTCCTCTTTATTCTCTTTTGCTTTGTCTTCTGCCTTTTCTTGTACCTCTTTAGCAGTTTCATCCACATTATCCTTTACTTCATTCATAAGCACACTCATAATATCTTTGCTTAATGCTTCCATTATGGCATCCGCCTGCTTATTAGCATCCCTCATTGGATCAGATTTTAATCGTTCTATGCCAATGGATGTAATGTTTGAAATATCTGCTTGCATATTCATTATTGCTTTATCTCTTAATTCTTTTTGATAATCCTGTCTATCGTTAATTTCCTTAATACGAGTTTCATATTCCACATCATTTGTATCAAGCTTTGAAATTTCATCATCACATTTAGCTATTTCATCGTTAGCTGTTTTCATCTCCCTAGCCATATCAAGAATGTGGTTTTTTATTTCATCGATAGATTTGTCAATTTTAATATCATTGTCCCATGCCGCTGATACAATTTTGAAAGCTTGTTGTCTAGCCTTATTTCTTTTTTCTAAAATAGGATTGTTATCCTTATTTTGATTATCTAATCTGTAAGAAGTTTTCTTTTTTGATCCCTTTGCAAGTTTTGATGCGTCCGTTTCATTACTTGTTTGGGATAAATTAACTCTTAAGCTCATACCTTGTCACCTGCCTTATGGATTTATCCTCTGAAATCAATATTT
>CAZNKR010000082.1:0-4009 GCA_964573715.1 uncultured Roseburia sp.
AGTACAATGCTGTTGATCAATGCAGTTATTGCTATCATTACTACCATACTGATTGCTGCATAGATAGTAATTTTTCCCTTTATTGTGCTTCCTAAATGTTGTTTTCTGACCTTTTTCATACAGTCTGCTCCTGTAATCTTAATTCACCTTTTTGTTTTTTTGCCTGATATAATGCTTTATCTGCTCTGTCATACAGAGTTTTTGTATCCTCATTTGCTGCTCTTTCCGTACCACCGATACTCAAGGAAACATTTAATTCCGGTATAAGTTCTCTCAAATAGCTCAAAAATTCTTTCTGAATCACCTGCATAATATTCATGACATCTTTTTTATTTATGTCAGCAGGGAAAAATAGTATATACTCATCTCCGCCCTGCCTTGCAAGAATTGACTTATCACCTGCTTGCTTTCTCATAATGTCAGCAAGTTTGATCAACACATTATCTCCAAATAAATGCCCTTTGGTATCATTTACACTCTTAAAATTATCAACATCGCAAATGAAGAAATATCCGCCTGCCTTTCTATTAAATTCTTTCTCCATCAAACAGACTGCATTTTTCCTATTATTTAATCCTGTCAATGAATCATATTCTGCCTCATACTTTAATATTTCCTCTCTCTTTAACTGTTCTGTAATATCCGTCATAATACTGATCATGGCTTCCCGCCCATCATTTGTAATAATTTTTTTTCCAATATCATTTACCCAGATAAGACGATTGTTTTTGCCAACAACACGATACACTATCTCATATTCATTTTTTTCCTGTATCTGTTCCACGATACTTTCTTCTACTCTTTGCTTATCCGCTTTATAAATAACATTCATCATCTTTTCATCCGTTACAGCAATTAGTTCTTCATAAGTATATCCAAGAATTCCCAGCATTTTATTATTGATGGTATATAGTGGATAACCCTCTTCCAGATATCCACCCATAATACCTCCCGGAAGTGCATTTGTCACAAGCTCCGTAAGTTTTTCTTCGGATTCCTTCGACAATTTTCCTACTACACTTTTTCCGTAATAAAGCGGGAAGAATGCATCTTTTTCCTGATCGTGTTCCGGGGTAGACATGTGCAGACTTGCAATTTTCCATTCATTACCATCTTTTACACAGGTAGAAGTAAGTCGTGTATGTATTTCCGTAATTTCATTTTCTGCCTCTAATCTGATGTTAAAAGCAGCTAACTGTGTACATATACTACCCCCTCCCGAAAAATTTTGCATATAATCACAAATCTCATATTCTAATGCATTTGGAAGCTCCTCAAATTCTCTTAACAGCAATTCTCGAACCTCTCCTTTATTTCTTGAAATTTCATGTTCTCCAGTTCCCACCGAAACAACATCTTCTGTAAGAACTGCCAGTGTAGCTTCAAGATTCCGTTCTGTCAAATAATGTTGAAAAAATTCTTCTAATAATTTTCTCATGCTGTCTCCTTTTAAAACCAATTTTTCTTTTGATTCAGACACATTTGGTTATCCGCAACCGGTTCTGCCCATCACGATAAATATATTGCATATCATCCATGTTTTTCTTAACCATAAAGATACCTAACCCACCGATTTTTTTATTCTGGAAACTCCTACCAGATAAAACACCACTTGTTTTTATTCTGATTAGAAATTTTCATTTTGGGGGATATATATCGGTACTTTAGTATACAATAAGGCGGTAAATTTGTTAATGTTTTTTCGTCAATTAACTTTTTTTCATTGCATATCACTTATTTTTTAATTTCAATAAATATCTTCATACACGTTTTCCAATCACCACAAACCGCCCATCTTCTACATGATAGGAACAGCAGGACAGGGTAATAAAATACTGCAATCAGCTCATATTCCCGTTCCTCATACAGACTATCAAATTCAAAGGGGATAATCAGCATCTCTTGTGATACCGGTTATCCCCTAAACTGAATATATGTTCTCGTCTAAAGCTACATATTATTCATTTTCCTTTTTCTTTCTCATATATATCATTGAAAGTAATCCTGCCAATGACACTCCTAACAAAGAAATCCATAAAACCGTATGACTATTATCACCTGTCTTTGGAGCGGTTATCTGCTGATTATCATCGTTATCATCGGAGGTATCCGCTTTTATTGTAAATGTAGTGCTTGCAGAACCATCCGTCCACCTTAACTCCGGTAAACTTGGAGAAGTCTCCGTTACCCCGGATGGTGATATTACCATCACTGTCATGCGTCCATCTACTGTTTGCTCCATCAATAATCTGATAAGTGTTATTCGGTGTGTCAGGATTATCGGAACCGCCCGCATCCTGTACGGTCAATATTGCGGAATTGCTCTCTACGTTTCCTGCGCTGTTTGAAACAACACATTTATACTGAAAACCATTGCAACTCTTGTCTACTGTAGATGTGGTATAGCTTACCGCATTGGCACCCGCAATGTTTACCCAGCCGTTTCCATCATTTCTGTTAATTTTCCACTGATAGGTAAGATTATCTCCGCTTGCTGCTATAGTAAAGGTTGCAGTCTCTCCTACCTTCACTGTCGCATTGCCCGGCTGTGTGATTATGCTTGGTGCAGTTACAACCGGCACATCCGGTGTCTGGCTTTTCTGTTTAAAGGCAACTTCTATGTTGTGATTAGCATTCACATCACTAAAGGTGTAGCTTGTGGTTGCTGTCACTTCCAAACCATCTACCTTTAAAGTATCAATCACATAGCCGGATGATCCCCTGATACACCGGTATCTTTTCCTAAGATGTACCATTCCTGTGCATTTTCACTGCTGTTTTTACCAAATAACAGCCTGCCGATGGTCGTAGCATTACCATTAGAATCCGGGGTAAATGCGGTCATTAACTGATCCTTTGTGGCATATGCTGTCACACTTGGCTCTGTTCCCGTACCGGTTGCAGCCTGCACGGTATCTGCTCCGTCTGACATAGCCGGGACAAGTCCTGCTGCCATAACAAGTGAAAGAACCAATGCCATTCCTTTCTTAAAATTATGCTTTAATTTCATCATTAAAATTTCCTCCATTCCCGATGTTTTAACATTATTTTCAATAAATTCACACTCTGATTAAGTATATCATAAAGCATATCAACTTCCATTATTTCTCCTTTAATAACTTATTTTTATTGCAGATAACTTGCTTTTTATCCCTTACTCTACTATAATCATTTTTAAATATATGTCTAAAAGCAAAGGAGAGCTGCCATGACAGCAAACGATTTAATTTATAAATCCATCCATATTATCACCGAATACTACAATAACAATCTCCAACCCTATTTTGACAGTATAAGCGAAGATGTGTTGTGGATTGGTCCTGCTGAGAGACAGGAAATGCGGGGACGTGAACAGGTTATTTCCACATTCTCAGCAGAGGTACACGGACTAAGCTTCACAATGGGATCGATACGTGCAATCTGTATTTCTCCCAGCAAAACCGCACATGAGGTTATCCTGCAATATGAAATCTATACCCATTATCCTGATGGAAATACAGATTTACACAATCAAAGGATTCACTACTCCTGGTACAAAAAAAAGGTACGCACAGAAAGCGGTTCTGATTTCCGCTGGGAGATTGCTGTTCTTCACATCAGTAACGCATGGCCATACAACAGCAGAGACACCATTTATCCGATACACTATCAAAGTTTAGGCATGCCGGTACAGTTGGTTGAAAAGCCGGAGCGTTACATGACTGTCACATCGAATGACATGAGTGTGCACCGCATTCCAATAAACCGTCTGCTATATATTGAAACGATAAAAAGAACTGCAAAGCTTTGTATTCACACAAGCACGGATACAATTATTGTAAATGGCACACTCCCGGACTTTGAGAAAACATACTCTGATTTCCTGCTTCGCATTCATGCAGGTTTTCTAATCAATCCTGAATGTGTCAGCAAAATTGAACGATTCACCGTTACCATGTCAAACGGTGCGAAGCTTCCTGTTCCCGAAAAAAAATATACCACCATCAAACGCCTGATACTCTCAAACTTA
>CAZNKR010000083.1:0-3827 GCA_964573715.1 uncultured Roseburia sp.
ATCACAGGTGAAATCTACCTATTTAATTCCTACAGTAAATTTACGCTATCATATATAGTTGATTTACTGTTTTTTTTGTGATAAATTACTTGTGTTAAGACAATGTGAACTAAATAATTAAGGAGGTTAAATATATTTTTCTAGGGAACGGAGTCGAGATACTAAATGAAAAATAAGAATCGAGGATAAAGTATGAAGAATACAATAAAAAAATATTAAGTACAGTTGTGGCAAGTATAGCATTTATAGGATTAGTAAGTTCGGTATCATTAGCAGGAGAATCAAAAACATATTATCAAAATGATAAAGGCTTAAGTTTATCTGAAAGTGAATATCAAGATTTGAATGAACTATTAAGCGAGAGTGCGATTGATTATTTATCGGAAAAAGAGTATATGTATATTAAAAAGAATGTAACATTGAAGGATGTTGCATCAGAAACTATAATTATTCAAACCGTGGAAACAGTAGATGATAAAGGTAAAGTTTCAACTAAAGATGAGTGTATATCTGAAAAGGAGTACAATGACAAGGTAAATTTGAGAAGTGCTTCTGTTTACAGTATGAGTGATTGGAAAGACCAAGTTATTACACCTATGAAAAAAATAACTTTGGAATATGTTAATGTGGAAGCATCAAAGAAAAAAGCTGTTTTAACATGCGAATGGCTTTCTATACCACAGTGTAAGTCGTTTGATGTATTGGCAATGAGAGTTAATCAGGCTTCATTGACAGCTAATATTAAAGGTACAAATAATGTTGAAGGAAAACAATATTATGATGGTAACGTTATTACCTATAGTTATAAGAATGGTAATATTAAATATCTAAGTAACGGGTTAGGACTTTCAACAAATATTGTAGATACAACATCTAGAAGTCTAAAATGTTCACTGAGCGTAATTTTTGCTACAGGTGCTGATCCATTTACTGTATATGGTTCATATCAGCATGCTGTTAATAATATTTCTTTATCACAATCACAAAGCTATACAATTAGTTCATCAGGGATGGGCGGAGTAATAAACTTTTCTAGTAGTGTTTGGAACAAATATGATAAGACTCCAGGTTTAGTAATTAATGGTGGATTATCAGATATAAGATAGAGGAGGTTTGAAAATGAAAAAGATTTTATATTTACTAGTATTGTCATCAGTAATAATTTCATTTACAGGATGTGGAAATGAAGGAAAAAACGAAACAACTACTAAGGAAAATCAAAACGAAGTAGAATCTGGATATTATTCTGCATTAGACGATTCTCAAAAAAGCTATATGGAAAAGCTTGGCTTTACTGAAGAATCGGTTAATGATATTTCCTATGAAGCACTTAACTATTATTTTATCGGGACAGGCATGGAGTTATATAATAAAACTTCAGGTGTAGAAACAAATGGAGTGGAATATAATTACCCAAACAGTGTAAAACAGGAAGACTATGGAAAATATTATAGTGAGCTTGAAAGTAATAATACTACAAAAATTACACTTACCGAAGCTGTTAAGCTTAGAAATAAAGATGCAGCTATGACATTAGAGGATTTTCTTCCTTACAGCTTTGTAAAGCTGGAAAAAGAAGCAGGGGTTACCCATTTTATGTTTCCAATAGATGGCTATGATGACTTGTATGTAAGAGTAAATGTGCAAGAAAACAGCGATGGAAAGATTAAAATGTATGTTCCGTACATAGATTATCGTAAAAACATTGAAAATGAAGATTCAGAGGGTTATACATTTTCAATACTCTATAATATGGCAACACTTGAAGCTTTTTTAAATGATGAACCAAAATATTCACTTGAAAATAAAGTTATTGTAAATATACATCCAGATACAATAACAAGCACATCTGTAGTCGTAGAAATTCAAAATTGGACGAGTGAGGATTTAAAATTAGATGAATCTTTCAGCTTATATAAGCTAGAGGATAATGAGGCTACCAAGGTAAGCGGCTTTGATGCTGCCGATGAAGGAGAAGTTAAGGGAAAAGAATTTAGTGTAATTCCGGTACATTTCTTTACTGATGATAGTAAACTAGAGCCAGGAGATTATTCACTTGTGTTTGGTAGAAATGAATTGGGATATGTAACGAAAGAATTGCGATTTACTGTAGGCGATAAATAAAAAGGTGAAATAAAAAGTGAGATAAAAAAGTGAAATAAAAAGAGCCACCCAGATATTCAAAAGGGATTCATTCCCAATTGGATAAGCTAGGTGGCTTTTTTAATAGACATTTAAATAGGTTTATTAATTTTTGTGTCCGAAATTATTCAATAATTCTTTTTTAACATTATAAAGCTTGTCTGATAAATCAACATGAACTCTATGCGGATTAACCAATCGTCTAGTTTCATCCCAAAGAGTGTTAAGCTCAGCCTTACAGTAGATCTGGATGTCAGTAACACTTGGGCTGTCATAGACGCAAATACCTTTTTGGAAAACAGGAATTAGAAGCTCTTTGATTTCATAGCTTCCTGCAGGAAGATTTGTCTTTTTCCAGGTTTCAATTGGGTCAAATATAAGTAAATCTTTATTTGTATCAATCTCTTCACCAGCAAGAGCAATAAGGTCTGCCTTGATTTTTCCTGATTCCTTATCATAAATTCTAAATACAGTTTTATTTCCTGGATTTGTGACCTTTTCAGTGTTTTCAGAAAGCTTTATTTTAGGAATAAATTCACCTGAAGATTCATCAAATACAGCAGAAAGCTTGTATACACCACCGAAGGAAGGACAATCCTTTGAAGTAATAAGATTTGTACCTACGCCCCAAGAAGTGATTTTAGCTCCCTGTGTTTTTAGAGAGTCAATTAAGTATTCATCAAGATCTGAAGAAGCAGAAATAACAGCGTCATTAAAGCCGGCAGCATCCAGCATTTTTCTAGCTTCCTTTGAAAGGTAGGCTAAATCGCCACTATCTAATCGGATACCATAAAAGCTAAGCTTTATTCCATTATTGCGCATTTCATTAAATACACGAATTGCATTTGGGACACCTAAACCTAAGGTGTCGTAGGTGTCTACTAAAAGGATGCAGGCATCCGGATAGAGGTTAGCGTATGTTTTGAAGGCAGTATACTCATCTTTAAAACTCATTATCCAACTATGTGCATGAGTTCCTTTTACTGGTATATTCCAAAGCTTTCCTGTAAGTACACAAGAGGTACCAGTACAGCCACCAATAACAGCAGCGCGGGCACCATAAATACCAGCATCTGGACCTTGAGCACGACGGAGACCAAACTCCATAATGCCTTCGCCTCTTGCGGCATAACAAACTCTAGAAGCCTTTGTGGCAATAAGACTTTGGTGGTTAATAATATTAAGAAGAGCTGTTTCAACTAACTGTGCTTCCATAATAGGTGCAACTACCTTAACCAATGGTTCCTTTGGAAATACAACGGTTCCTTCAGGAATTGCATAAATATCTCCAGAAAAATGAAATGCACTTAAGTAGGTTAGAAAGTTTTCGCTAAACAGTGACAAGCTTCTAAGATATTCAATATCATCATATGAAAAATTAAGATTTTTAACGTAGTCTATGGCCTGTTCAAGACCGCAGCAAATGGCATAACCACTTTCAGACGGATTTTTGCGATAAAAAACATCGAATACAACGGTTTCGTTGGAATTACTCATAAAATATCCCTGCATCATTGTCAGTTCATATAAATCCGTGAGTAATGTAAGATTTCTTTCTCCCATAATTGTCCTCCATTTTGGATAGTTTCTACTAAAATAGCACATTAAAAATTTTTTTCAATGTATTAAAGCTTGAGTTTCCGTACTTTTATCCACAAGCCCTTGTTTTGCTGGATTTATTATAA
>CAZNKR010000084.1:0-3804 GCA_964573715.1 uncultured Roseburia sp.
GGAGGATAGAAAGTTGCCGGTTAAGAAAACACCATACCTTTTGGTATGGTGTTTTTTTATATGGTGATTAACTTTCTATTTGAGTAGGGACATAGTTGCAAATAAGGGCCAGTCGAAATTTTGTGACTGGCCCTTAAATATTAATTTTATTCTACTTCGTTGAAACCTTTCATATCGACTTGCATTTCTGCCGGTATACATAGCCAATCATACGAAATAATATTACCCTTGCAAACCGGTTTACCTTCTAGACTAAAGACCTCTTGAATAAAGATATTTTCCTGATTACCGTAGAAGTTGTTCGGATTAAAGAAAGGCGGTCTATGCTCATGAATTTTATAATTCATAGCCTTGAGGTATTGCAGTAATTCCTTATTCTTTTCTGAATTATTTGCTTCGGTATAAATGAAGGGCCGTAGTTTTTTAATCATTGCTGCGGCGCCCTTTAGTACCTGTAGCTCCATGCCTTCCACATCTATTTTCAGCAGACGACAGGCTTTCAGATTAAGGTCATCTAATCTTACCAGGTTAATTTGATACCCTTCAGGTCGCGAGTTGATGACAAAGTTTCCTGTATTGGCATCGGGTTCGAAAGCTTTCGGGTCGTCAATGAGAATGGAACTGGCTTTGTCGCTGACACCTTTGTTGTAACAATATACATTGGTAAGATTATTAAGAGCTATATTGCCACACAGTATTTGGAAGATAAGGCGCTGTGGCTCAAAGGCGATAACCCGACCCTGCTCCCCGACGAAACGAGCAAGTGGAATAGTTAGACTGCCAATATTAGCGCCTGCTTCTACCACTGTATCGCCTTCTTTGATTAATTGGCGGTACAGTTGAGCTTCTCCTTCGGAATATTCACCATAAACAGCTAAAGCTCTGCCGATATAACGGTCACGGGCCGGATACATTATTTTGCCGTAACGGAAATCATGTACTACATTAATAATTGGCATGAGATTTTCTCCTTAGTGATTTGTTTACTGCTTTGTTTTTTGTTGTAAATCAGCTCTAACTCTATCAATCATTTTATTCACATGTTCAGGCGTGATAAATCTGGTGCATTCATATTCGTGGTCAGTTCCCTGATGGTGGGGACAGTAGCCAAAATTACCGTACATTTGAGGGACACGCATATCGTTGCAGCAGCTATTGCAGGTGTGGAAATGCTGCACTCGATAAGGTGTATAGAATTCGGTGCCAGGGGCAGTATAACCTACAATCATTATAACGGGGATGCCGACACCCCAAGCTAGCCAAGATAACCCACTGGTTAAACCGATAAAGAAATCGGCATGAGATAAGAGGTCGATACGCTCTTGCAAAGGCAGGTCGCCAGTAAAATCTTCGGTACCATAAGGAATACTGTTGCCTTTGTTGAGGTTCACGGTAATACGGTCACGGTCAATACAAAGCACTCGGTAACCAAGTTTCTTTAGATATTCTACTGTAGTAAGCCAGCCAGACGCGTTATTCCAATATTTGCTTTGAGCCGTTGCTTGGGCAGCGATACAGACATAAGGCTCTTTAATGGACCTTGCTTTTGCGGAAGGCACAAGTTTGATGCGGTGCTCTACAGGCTCTACACCTAAGAGATAAGCAGCGTGACGTTGTAACCCGACCATACGCCAATCCAAAGGTTGTAAGTCACGGCGCTCCCAAGGAGCAAAAAGACCTACAAAATAAGAAGCATAAAGGTCTTTCACTTGTGCTTCATCGGTTATAAAATTAATTTCAGGATAACCTTTGCTAAAAATATCTGCAAATTTGGGATTGATGATGCAATACAAATGACAGGCATGTTTTTTGCGGAATTTTTCGGCATAGGGGAACCAAGCCAAGACATCGCCCAAAGCACTATCCGGAAACTTCATCAAGACGTTTTTGCCCTTAGCATTATAATTATGTTCAAAAACTAGTTTGTCTTTTTGGTAGACTTCGATGCGGAAATTAACAAAATAAACTTTGGTGCTGGTAACCATACAGTTGCTGGCCTTAGCATCATAGACTGTTAAGCAGGCATCTTGGTCAATGAGACGAACCCTATAATCACCTTCAGGCACAACTACTCTGGCCCCTTTATTAAAATCAAAGGATATTCCTTTGAGTGGTGCCTTGCCTGTGACGGGAGGAGGGTTAAAGGTCATATAGGGACGCTGAGTACTTTGCGGTGCTTGTTCCAGTGGAGCAGCGGACGGTGTTAGAGCTGGCGCTTGTTCTGCATAAGGGGCTGGATTAGGTTCTTGAGCCTGGTTGGCAGTTGGAGTGTTATTTACTATTTCCATTATTTATTCCTCCCTTGTTGTTTTGTCTTGGGGTCAAGATGGTGGTCTGCCATCAGGCGGTCAATAGATTGGAAGACTTGCCCCGCACTGATGAAGCGGCTGCATTCGAATTCTCGTTCTGTGTGCTCATGACGAGGGCACCACGTGAAGTTGTTATGGCAGAATTCTTCACTGCTATCAGTCCAGCAGCCGTTACAGACGTGAAAATTAATGATGCGGTAAGGAGCATAGAATTCACTATGAGGCAAGGAGAAGCCGCTAATCATAATGATGGGAATACTTGTACCCCAAGCTAGCCAAGATAATCCGCTAGGCAGCCCCACAAAAAAGTCAGCGTGAGAGAGCATGTCTACCCTGTCTTGCAGTGGTCTTCCACCGGTAAAGTCTTCAGCACCATAGGGGATTAAGTTCCAATAACGACCTGCGCCATGGCATTTTTCTTTATCAATGCACAGAACTCTATAACCTTTTGCCTTAAGATAAGCAACTACTTCAATCCAGCCCTGGGGATTATTCCAGTATTTGGCTTGGCTGGTTGCTTGAGCAGCAATGCAGACATAGGGTTCCTTGACTTCCCGCGGTTTGTCGGAAGGAGTCAGGATAGGGCGTCTTTCCACTACATCTAGTCCCAAAAGATAAGGAATTGTTTTTTGAAGGCCTACAATGCGGTGATCAACAGGTTGATGGATTCTATCTGTGGCAGGGAAGAAAATACCCATATAGTAGGTGGCATAGCAATCAGGTGGTGCTGTGTCAGGCTTGATAAAATTAATATGAGGATAGGCAGGTTTAAAGAGACTGGCCAGTTCTTCACTCATAGAGCAATAGACATTGCACTGGTGCTTCTTACGGAATTCTTCGGCGTAAGGGAACCAGGCCATGATGTCTCCCAAAGTTCCGACGGGATAACGTATATGGACATTTTTATCTTTGAGAGTCAAATCATGAGTATAGATAAGTTGGCCGTCCTTAAATACTTCCACTCTGAAATTAATGTAGTATTTCTTAGTGCTGGTTACAAAAGCACCATTGGCATCAGCATCATATAGGATTGTACTAGTATCTTTGTCCATGAAGCGCACATGATAATTGCCCTGCGGGACCACTAGGCGAACGCCATAATTAAAATCAAGTAATAAGCCGGGTATTTCTGTTTTGCGTGTTACAGGACCTGGGTCAAAATTCACATAACGTCGTTGTGCCTCATTAGGCGTGGCTGCAACCTGCTTGTTGTTAGTCAGTGTAGCTGCGGAAATAGTTCCTTCATTGTTCATAGCTATCCTCCTAGATGAGAATGTATTAATTCTAAGTATAATATATTAATTATACATCAAAGGAAAGAAAATTTCCCTAGAAGATATGCAAAACCTTCACTGCGGATATTATTAACTTTTATCACGAGGTGGATAGTTGCTTGCTAATTATAAGGAGGAATCATCATTTATTAACGACATTTGGACACCTTAGTGTAAAATTATAATTGGCAAAAATAAAGGGAAAAGGATCGAAACCCTCT
>CAZNKR010000085.1:0-3629 GCA_964573715.1 uncultured Roseburia sp.
ATGGACCAACCTTAGAACCATCTTCAAGAGTAGTTGTAGTATTCTCTACAATAGATGCAAGGTTCTCATCAGATGTATCATAAGCTGCATCAATCAAGGCAGTAAGGTCTTCCATCTTGCCTGCATTATCAAACATAGCAATATCAGATACTAATTGAGCATGTTCTGCATTCTTAAAGTTAAACTCATCACCCTGCTCAGCAGCTTGGTTCATATCATTCTGATACTTATTATGTCTGATAAGTCCTTGATAGTAGTTCTTGAACTCAGGAGAGTTTATTCTATTATTCATATAGTTGGCAATCTCATTCTCCCTTGCCATCTTCTTATTGTACTCTCTCCCCTCATTAATAGCACCACCTTCAATAGTAATAGGAGATTGTAGTGAGCCTGACTCACTTCTAACTCCTCTAAATCTTGGCATACCTAATGCACCTGTCAAAGAACCAATAAAGAACTCTTCCCATGAGGAACCATCATTTACTGTCTCATTAATTCCCTTAGCAAATGATTTAGTCCAACTCAAAGTCTCTTGTGCAGCCTCTGGGTCAGTCTTTGACTTGTAGAAGTTATTTACATCAGTAGAATAGTAATTACCTGCTATTCTACTTGCAGCACCTTGTGCTATCTCCTCAGTACCTTCAGATAATGCACCTTTTGTTATTGCAGCAGTAGCACCTAATCTTGTAGTACCAGCAGTATATTCTCCTGCTCTACCTACTATATTAGTAGCCTTTCTTGCAGTCTTGAACCCATTAGCATATAACTTGCCAAACTGAATTATGTTAGATGCAGTAAGGATAGGTATATTCATAAGCAAGACTGCATTACCCATCTTTAATCTATCCTCACTTAACTTACCAAGTGCTTTATTGTAGGCATCAGTCTCAGAAGCTATAAGACTATTATATATTTCAGTACCCTCATATTGGTTCTTGATAGCTTGTATTCTTTGAGCATAGTTGTCATCAAGTTGTTGCTTGTGGAGTTCAAACCAATCTTTACTGTTATTAAGAGCCTCAATTCTGCCCTCATTCACTGCTGAGATAGTAGCACCTACAGCAGCAGTTACCACTGATGGAAACTGTGAAGCATCCTTTACAATTCCCATAGTCTTAGCTAAATTAGCAGCACTATTAAATAGCTTTGCTCCTCTTTTAGTAGCTTGAAGTGCAGATATTCCCCCTTTCAAGGCAGAAGCACCAATACCACCAGAGTAGAATGCACCAATAGCAAAACCTAAGTTCTTTATGAACTTGTCTCCAAGGAAGTTTGCAGTAAAGATATTCTCATACCAAGGCTGTTCCTGTTCTGCTCTTGTATAGTAGTTAGGAAGTGCTTTCTCTGACCACTCATTAACAGATTGCATAGCCTTTGAGAAATCATTATCCCAAAGACCAGACCATCTGCCTTCACCTATTGCAGTACCAGCCCCAAATATTAAGCCTACAGGACCATTAAGGAAAGTAGTACCTGCAAGTACAGCACCCTTGGCAAGACCAGCACCAACCTTTGCATACCAAGGTTGGTTATTTGCCCTTACATCTGATAGATTCTGAAAATCCTCCTCATTTGCATAAGGCTCATCAAATATACTACTACCATAAGTATCCTCTCCTTGGCTCTGTGTATATATAGGAGAATATTCACCTCCCTCATATATGACATCACTTAGTTGCACATATCCTTTTGGTGATTGGATGTTAGTGAATATGCTTTCTGAGGCAGCACCTTTGAATGCTGCCCCATTAGCTTTTTGTAAGTCTCTATAAGACTGAGGACCAGTCTTAGTCACATCTATTTCTTTAGTTTTTGTACTATTCTTTGCCATATTAGTACCAAGGATTTATTTGTTCATTATTTGTTTGTGATGGAACCACTGTTTGTGAACCATATCCATATATATCCTGTAAAGCTCTATTCTGCTTTTTCTTCAATACCACCTTGTCAGCTTCAGTCTGAGGAGTGTTAGAATATATTATATTACCATTAGCATCTGTTGCTATCTCACCATTAGCAGTTATGACTGGCTGTCTGCCTTCTGATAATACACTTCCCCAATAATCAGCATTTGTAATGGCACTTCTTACATTGGCTTCAGCACCTATATTCATACCTCTTGGTATCTGTATTCTGATTATATCATGCTTTCCCTTCTGAGTAGACTGAAGTATAGCTGTATCCCCATTCTTGAAGTACCTTATATTAGATACAGTATATCCTTCAAGGTCTTTCTTAGTATAAGCTTTAGTCTTAGACCATCCTTTCTTTCCACCAAACTCTACTCCATAGAGGACTTTCTCATCATCTTCTGTTTCAGCAGCACTCCACATTTGTGTCATGTATTCCTTTCCATATTCAGAGTCTAACTGCCTGTCATATTCAGTAGTGTGGTAGATATCATAAGAATCTGCCTTTATGCTATTCTCATATCTGTTAAGCCTTGTAGTAGGAGTTTCTACCTTACCTGTTCTTGGGTTATATCCTCCAATGTTTCCATTGTACCAAGTAGAGAAGACATTAGGTCTATTACCCATTCTCTCAACTCTTGCTACCATATCACCATAAGAACTTCTTGATGCTCCTGGGTTGGCTTTCTTATATTGTTCCCAAGTCTGCACAATAGGCTTAAAGTTAGCTGACCTAAGTTGTTGCTGACCTGTATTAGTTAATGTAAGACCATTAGCAGTTCTCTTTAGATAGCCCTTATCTATGAAGTCCTTTATCTGCTTATTCTTCTTAGATATTTCTTGAGGGCTTCTCAGAGGAAGAGGATTGATTTTATATTGGTTTTTCTCTGCCTCTCTTGCAGCAACTCTCTCTTCTGCTCTAATCTGCATAGCTTCTTGAGCATCCATCTTAGCTCTCCAATTATCAAGAGTCTGATATTGAGTTTCACCAACTGCACTCCACAGACCTTGCCTTGCATGGTTATTAACCTGAGTAACAATATCTTTCCAATCTGCTTTAGACATGCCCCTCTCCCAACTTCTAATATTAGTAGATGCTAAAGGAGCCTCTAATAACCCTCTTAACTTATCAGATACTTCTACAGGTACTCCAAATTGTTCTGGATTGGCACCATCATAAATTATACTATCTGCATTATTTAGGAATCTGCTTATCATATCTGACGACACTCCCTTTTGCATCATAGATTCATAATATGAATTGCCCAAGATGCTTCTCCACTTCCTTGGCTCCTCTTGCATTTCCTTAGCCAATGCAGCAGCAGCACTTGCAACTTGTGCAGTAATTAACTTACCTGAATATGCTTTATAATCTAATTGAGGGTTCCTTATATAATCATCAAGACTTGTGGTTGCAGCTCTTCTACTCAACATCAATGTTGGGTCTTGAAGGAGTGCTTGCTGCTGTTGCTCTGCTTGTTTCTGTCTTGCTGTATAGGCTTGCTCAATAGGGGTTATTTCCTTGCTATACCTTGCTCTCATATTGAGCATATCTCTTCTACTTGCAGCATTAAGTCCTTCTCTTGCTAACTGACCAGCTTGCTTTTCAAGGTTATTTGAATAGGTCTTATACATCTTGTAAGCATAAGGGTCAGTCTGTTCATTAGCCATCTCCTCCCATACACTTGCCTTAGTAGCAAGCTCTCCATACTGGTTCTC
>CAZNKR010000086.1:0-3560 GCA_964573715.1 uncultured Roseburia sp.
AGCCAGGCCGGGGATAGGTATCTCCATCGACGCCACCACTTGGGCACGAGCCAGAATCGTCGCTTGGTCATCCTTGAACAACTCTGACACCATGGACGGGTCTGCCCCTTCACGCCGCAAGAGAGCCGCTGCCTCGAAGGTACGCTCGCCTGTCTGGACCGCAAAGTTCTTGGTACCCACTAGAATACCGGCATACAAAGCAGTCGCCTCCAGAGGAGTAAAATCCATCCTATCATTGAAATAACGCAGAATCTCCGTGACTAATTCACTAGTCGAAGAAGATGAGGGCTCCAAATACTGCAAAACAGCCTTTTGAATAATGTCTTCTGCCTGACGATGATGGTCAATAATCACTCGTTTGGGGATGGCCGCCAGCACCTTGGGGGATGCGGTCAGCATCGCCCGATGATGGTCTACCAAAATCAAAATACTGTCTTTGGTCACCGCTGCCAGAGCTTGATCTTCATCCACGAAGATAGCCTTGTACTGCTCATCCAAATCTGTTACCAAATCCTGCAAACGCTCAAAAGAGGAGCCCTGCCCGCTATGGACCACATAAGTCTCCTTGTTCAGCGACATGGACATCTTGGCCACGCCCACTGCCGCACCCAGAGAATCATAATCCTCATTCACATGACCCATAATAAAAATCTTATCGGCATTGGTCATTAATTCATGAATAGCCTGCGCCACGATACGCGCCCTTACCCTAGTACTCTTAGCCTGCACAGAGCTCTTGGCACCAAAAAACTGCAATTCACCATCTAGCGATACCGATGCTTGGTCACCGCCACGGCCTAAGGACAAATCTAATCCTGCCTGTGCCTTCTCACTCAGCTCGGCAAGGCTCCAGTCGCCACCGGCCACGCCCAGACTGACCGTGGGAGCAATCTTGTTACCCACTTTAATCTCCCGGACTCTGTCCATGACATCGAACTTGCGCGCCATGGTCTCCTGCAGAGCCTTCCTCGTCAAGCAGACCATGTACAAATCATCGGCATATTTCAGGAAAATACCTTTCATCTCATCGGCCCATTGCCCGACCGCCTTAGTTACCTCTACCGTAAGATTAGCTCGGGTAGATTCGTTCAGGCCTTTGAGCACATCATTATAATTATCAAACTGCAAATAAGCCAAGCAAATACTATCTTGCTTGAATTTGGCCTTTTGGACTTCCCTGTCCGTAGTATCCAGCAGGAAAATAACCAAGCCGTTATCCTGAGCACCGTCCTCGGTAATCTTAATTCTTCGCACCAACATAGAGAAATACTTCTCGCCGATACGGATATCCTTATCGGCGTCCTTGAGACTGAGGGTATCAAAATTATTATCCGGTGCCGGCAAAATAGCACTGAAGCTATCGCCCTCGTCGGCTTTGCCACCCACCCAAGTCTCGAACAACTCGTTCTTCCACTGCAAACTGCCTTCCTTATCAAAAACAGCAATACCCACAGGTATTTTGTGCAGCGCATAATTATTGGCTCTATCAATATTGCGTACGACCGTGTCCAAATAGTGATTGAGCCAAGCTTCCTTCAAGCGGGAATTGCGCTGACTAAAATAATAGACTATCAGTAAGATAATTATTCCTACGATGCTTAGATACGGCAGGGGCGCCAGTAGACCGTACACAACGGCCACGGCACCGACAACACCGCCAGCAACCCGTATATTACCCCAAAATTTCTTACTTACTTGAAACATAATTGCGCCTCACTTTATTTACGCCCCAGCGTCCTGCGGCCGGGATGTAGTTTGCGAAAATCAAAAAGCATATCGTAAGCACCCAACAGAGAAATTATTTGTGACAAGAATGAACTCATAAAGATTATTACTATAGCAACGGAGAACCACCAACGCGGTTTGTTCTTGGTTACCACATACCATTTCAGCACCGATACTCCCTGCAACAGCAAGAGCAAAGAGCTAAAAACAAAAAGATTAAAGCCTATTTTGTAGCCAATAGTTGTCTGATCAACCTGAAACCCCATGACCATAATTAAGCCTGCGCCGTAGAGCAGCAGCGACCAACGCGGCACGCTCCACTCCATAAAAGGTGGGAACCAGGGATACTGAATACCCATTTTGCCTAGAATCTTGCGCGCGGCCCAATAGTTCAGGAAGACCAAGAGCGGTGCCACAATCACAAAGGCAGCCGGCAAAATCATCACCATCATTTGGGTCATAGTCGATAGTTCTTGGGTCATAGCCGCCATTTGCTCCGCAGAGTAACCCATCTTGGCGTAAAACTCCAGCACCATCTGGTGACCTTGCTGCATACTATCCAGCATCATTTGAATCATATTAATGCCCAGTACCAGATAGCCAATCAAGAAGCTGAAGCCGATAGCTACCAAGCCGGAGAGGGAGCCAAAGAGCAATAGCTTCACCGGACTGAGCCGACGATGCATGCAATAGCCCACGGTCAAGCCAATCAAGCCAAAGACCGCGACCACGGACAGGGCTTGGACGGGATTTACTATGATAGCGATAATCATAGCAGCTACCAACAAAGAGCCTAGGCTCCACTTGAAGCCGTTGCGCTGACCGCACAAAGCGATAGGCAAAGGCAGCAGAAAATCGGCGAACAAACTTAATACCGGTACATAAGAGCCCACAAGGGCAAAGACCACTTCTATAGCGGCCAAGATGCCTGCTTCTACCAAAGCAGATGTTTTTCTAATTTGCAAAAGGTTTCCCCCTTAATCTTTCTTCATAATTATATGGACAAAATACGCAATACTATTTTACACTAATTCCGGACTTAACGAAAGTCTTTAATTCTGGGCGCAATATGTAGTGTCTGAGACAGTGTGCCATTACTAGATAAGGCACAAACAATTTTTGCCAAATCTGAACCAAACTGTATCTTTAATAAGGAAAACTTTTCTTCTATAATACTGCCTTAAAAGGAGTGTTGCAGTATGAAGAAAATTACCAAATTAACCGTTGCTTCAATGTGTGCGGCCTTGGCCCTTATTTGTTTTAGCCTCTTGCGGATAGAGATTCCCATGGGTCTGGGCCTGACCGGCAAAATCTATATTGGTCATGCTTTCATTATCTTGGCCGCTCTCTTGACCGGTCCCAAATACGGGGGTCTCGCCGGTGCCGTAGGCCTGACCTTAGCCGATATCTTGGCTGGCTATGTCACTTCAGCTCCCCCCACCTTCGTGGCCAAACTACTAATTGGCCTCACCGCCGGCGGTATCGCCTACCCCCTCTGCCACCTAGACACCGCAGTGCACAAGGAGCGCATCGTAGCTGCCGCCTGCATCGGTGCCAGCATCGTTAATATCGTGACTGAGCCGCTGCTGCGCTTTGCCTTCAAGTTCTTCGTCTTGGGGCTGCCCTATCAAGTAGCCTCCGTCTCTGCCACTAACTGTGCCATCTCCATGGCCGCCAGCGCCCTGCCCTCTGCGATAGTCGCCTATCTCGTCTACCAAGCCTTAGCGTCTAGCGTGTTGCAGCATAATCTGGGACTGAGCAAGTAAGTAGGGTACAGAGAAAATCATAACCGCCGGTAAAACCGGCGGTTTGCACAGCCCCTAGAAGGGGCTATT
>CAZNKR010000087.1:0-3453 GCA_964573715.1 uncultured Roseburia sp.
TTGTAAATCTGGATACATTTTATAATAATATTGATAATTAAATACAGCTGAATAATCAACTCCCTTATACACTGCAGAAACAGTAGCAGCCTGTGTTTCTCCTGTATTTATCGTGAGTACTAAACCTAATGTAAATACAAAAGATATTAATAATCCAAGTACTTTCTTTAGTATGTTTTTTTTCATTGTTGCCTCCGTGTTTTAGTTTTTTATTAATCTTTTAAACACATTTATTTCCTTGTCTGTACAAAAATTATCTTCTAAAATAAATTTGTCCTTTAGCTCATCTGTTAAAAGATTTTCTTCAACTGACATTCTCATAATTTCTTCATATACTAGCTTATTACTCTCTTGTATTATTGCTATATTTTTTAGTAAATCGAATAATTTATTAGCATAATCCAAAGCCCCCTGATGAATTTTTCTTATCATATCCTTTGATATTCCGCTATCTTCGCTTCTAAAATGAGGTACCATCTTTTCATCAATAAACATAAATTGATTATCCATTGATGTAAGCACTGTTTCCAACAGCAAACTATATCTATGGATATATGACGATGATGCAGGTTGTATTTCATCTTTTTCTATATATCTTCCACTAATTGTATTTCCTTCAATTCTTAAAGGTAATAGCTTATTATCAGTAGCAAAATAATATCCATCATATGTATCTTTTGTAAATTTTGATAGAAAATACTGTATTGTTCCAGCATAGCCAATATCTAAGGTTGCACATCTTTTAGAATTTGAAACTACTTTTCCATAATATGATAAATAATTTTCTCTTTCCCTTTGCGATGAACTAATAACATCCTTAATCATAGGTTTTATTATATTCATAACCTTTGCTGAATCATCTGGTAAGAATATTTCGCAATCTTCAATACTATTATCTAACATAATTCCAAATCTTGAGGACATTAGTTTGCTTAATGTACCTTCATACATAATAGTTAAGCAATCCTGTATATCTTCCTCTGTATTAATATTGCATACCGTCATAGCTCGTCTTGACGCATATAAATATTCACCCTGAATATCTTTTAACACTGGACAATTTTTTTTCATTACTTCAAAAACGTTGTTAAATAAATATCCTTCTCTTGCTAAAAAAAGTAATTTATCATTCTTATTTTCTAATGCTTTTTTAGCAACCCATCTCATATAATCGCATACAATTGGCCCAATGATACAATATCCTAAATCATATTCATTTCCAATTTTAATATTAAATTTAGAATCATTAAAATCATATGGATTATTAAAGTATTTAGCAACAATAATTCCTAATGCTACACTATCTATAGTGCAATATTCTTGTTTTTTGTACCCACGACCAATATTCGAAAGTAAGAAAACATCTCTTCCTGTAAATATATGGTGAATACTGATTTTCCTATCACCTGGTAACTGTGCATCAGATTTTTCGTTATCACCAATGTGCAGTATTTCTTTGCCTTGATATTTTTCTACAAGCATATCCCACATTGTCCCATTATCTTTTCGCAAGTTACATTCACAAGAGATAAACAATTCATCATACTCAGTTATTTGACATTTTTCTAGAAGCTTAATTACATTTGTCTTTAATAAATACATGTCGGAAACTAAAATTACTGTTTTATGAAGTTCCTCTTTAACATACTTCAATATTTGAATCATTTCAGCTCTTGGCTCTATATATTCCAGCTCTGTTTGAACTTCAAGTTCCTTTATTATATCACAACTTTTCTTTGTATAATTGGTAATTTTTTGAAATTCGTCATAGATTTCATCAATTGTAAAATCTACTTTTTCACCTTTTTTTCTTAAATTATTTTCAGCTTTTTTTCGAAGCTTTGCATATTGACAATCTATGTCTTTTTGCTTTAATTTAATTTCAATAATCCGAAATAGATAATCAGGAGCAATAATATTTCTTGTTAATAGTGTATCAAAAATATCAAAGCTTACAATATCGTATCGATATGCTTCATCTTTAAGCATTTTTGCCGATTTCGCCCAATATTGATTTAGATTTTTTCTTCCATAACCATGGCTAAATGTATCTGTTTCATTGTCATAAGTTGTTACTTGATATCCGTTAATTTTATTTAGTGCTCCTAAACATCTTTCAAAAGCATGTGCTATTGTTCCATCTACTTGTCCATTTTCTTCTGGAAAATCATTCAATTTTATTTTCCCTCTGAAAAAGTCGGATATTGCATCCATTCTACCCCAAAACATTGTTCCCATAGGGAAGTCTACATATTTGTCATAATGAACGTCTACAAAACCAAGTTTTTCCATAAGAACATCTCTACTTTTCGTATTTGAAAGCCAGTTATGTCCCCAGTAAGGTAGTCCTGACCAGGTTTCCGGATATATTAGTCCTATTTCTGGATTTGTCTCAAATTCATAAAAAATATCAACTACTTGCTTTGGATTACCCATTAAACCTTCTAGTAAAGTTCTTCTCCATCCAGCCTGTTCGTTACCTGTGTACAAAGATTTTTTACTGTGTAAATGACATATATAATCATACCTTTGTAATTCGCTTCCAAAACTTACAATAAAAGGTGCCACATCTCTTCCTCTATTAGGAACAACCTTGACAATAACTTTATCTACATTTTTAATTTCTTTAGTTTTTTCTACTATTCTTTCTTTATCTTTTTCATCAATAATAGAGATAAAAAGATCAAAGTTGTATGGAATGTTATTTAGATATTCAGTGAATTCATCTAATAAATCCACATAAAACAAATGTAATTGCACTGCTATTGACTTATTTAATTTAAGGTTTTCAAATTCGTCATAATCTATTTTTTTCTTTACAACCTTTTTTACTTGTGTTTGTTTCCATATTATATAAGAAGGTGTATTTTTCAAAAAACAGCCAAAAACAGAAAAAAATATGTTTTTGGCTTTAACCTTAAAATTATGTGAAATTGGCATCTTATGATAAATACTTCTTAAAAGCTTTTCAATTTTTTTAATTACTAATGTAATTGCTTTTTTTACTTTATGCTTCATAGTTCTCCCTATGCTCCATTATATCTAAATATTGGTTAATACCCTTTTCAATAGGATACTTAACAATATTTCCTATAGCATGGAATGTTTTGTTCATATTTAGGACATTTCTAGCTGCATCTATCTCTCTGTTATGTTCATAGGAAACATTTGCCTTTTTTCCGGTTTTCTTTTCAAGCAAAGAAATCAGCTCATTAAGAGTCACTCCAACACCTGTTCCTATATTATAGACTTCGTGATCTGAATTGTTATGATATTCGACAAACTCTCCAATCATACTAACCACATCATCAATATATATATAATCTCTTACTGTATTTCCATCTCCCCAAATAGTTATAACTTCATCAGATAGTATTTTTTCGGCAAAAACTGTTACAGCACCAATACCCTTTTTTGACATTTGTCCTGCACCATATGGATTTGAAATCCTTA
>CAZNKR010000088.1:0-3407 GCA_964573715.1 uncultured Roseburia sp.
ACTAAAGATGTATTTTGTGGTATAATGAAGTAAAAAAGAATGGTGATAAAAATGGTGGCAAATGCAAGCGGAATCAGAGATATATCAAGGGTTCTTGGGATATCAACTGATACAGTGATGAAAACTTTAAAAAAATCAAAAAATCAATAAGTAATATAAATATGGAATATATTTTATAACAGGAAAAACTATATGAAGTACAGTTTGATGTTGTACTATATGACCAAGTTAAAGAGGCAGAACTTGATGAAATGTGGAGTTTTGTACAAAACAAGAGTAATCAGCGATGGCTATGGCTCGCAATAAATCACGATACAGGTGACATTTTGGCATATACTTTTGGGAAACGAAAAGATGCGGTCTTTAAGGAGTTTAAAAAAATCTTAGAACCTTTTGGGATTACTATGTTCTATACTTCGGTCTGGTTATCAATATTCTCGAGTTCGGCTGGTGTGTTGATTTATGGAAAGTACATATTTAGAACATAACCAATATTTAAACTGCAATTGTCGGTTTCGGCATTGTGGGGAATAGAAGTGGATTGACTTTTAACTAAGGGAGAGCCGCTTCTTCTATTTGTTTTTATCCAAAGCAATATAATTCCTTTATGAATTCTTCCGTCCTTGTGATATTGCATTTCTCGCAAAATACTAATAAATCATTATTAGTATTTTTATCTAAGCGAACTTTAATATTGCGAACTTTAATATTAACGTTTTGGGATTTATCGCCTTTTGACGCCCTGTATGTGGACTCAAATCAAACATCGCTTCTTTTCGGAACTCGCAATATTATTATATATTATGAGTTCCTAAAAGCCAAGCTTTTTTATTAATTCCAATATTAGTAAATATATAAGATTATGATTAGCGGAAAATATTTCAATATAAATAGTAGAAAAAAACAATGCAATATGCTATAATAATATAAATGATATCAAAGGAGTAATGCATATGAAATTATTGTTTTTTGTTTTAAATGAAACGGAAAAGCTTGATGATGTTTTAACTGAATTAGCGACAAACGGAATTAAAGGCGCAACAGTTATTGACAGCATGGGCATGGCAAGAATTCTAAGTAATAATCATGATGATAATGAGATTTCTTTTTTAAGTTCATTGAGATCATTTCTCAGTCCTGAAAGAGAGAAAAACAACTTGATTTTTACTGTAATCAGGGAAAATCAGCTTGAAACAGCTGTAAAAGCAATCGAATCTGTCACAGGCGATCTTTCTAGGAAAAATACTGGGGTAATTTTCAGTGTACCTATTGATTTTACAAAGGGGATAGAATAATTGGATATCAAGATAATTTTTGAAACAGCACTCATTCTTTTTTCAGCAATCTTATTTGGAAGGCTTGCAAAATTCGTTAAGCTTCCCAATGTTACAGGTTATCTTATTGCAGGGTTGATTTTAGGCCCGTCATTATTAAATCTTATACCTGCGTCAATGGTTGACGGTTTTGCTGTTATTTCAGATGTCGCACTTGGTTTTATAGCCTTTTCAATCGGAAGTGAATTTAATCTTAACTATTTCAAAAAAGTAGGAACGGCACCAATATTAATTGCTGTTTGTGAATCATTTGGGGCTATAATTTTAGTCACGGTGGCATTAATTGCTTTTGGATTTGATACAAGATTATCTATTCTTTTAGGAGCAATTGCAGCAGCTACTGCCCCTGCCCAGACAATTATGGTAATAAATCAATATAAGGCAAAAGGCCCTCTGACATCAATGCTTATGAGTGTTGTCGCTATTGACGATGCGGTCGCACTCATAGGCTTTGGTTTTGCCGCTACAATTGTAAAGATGATGAATTCCCAAGAACATATAAATATTTTCTTATCAATATTAAATCCTATTCTTGAAGTTCTTATATCTTTTGTAATCGGAGCAATACTTAGCGTATTAATGAAAATAATCTTTCGTTGGTTTAAGAAGCCATCGAATGTTCTGTGCATAACAATTGCATTTATAATGCTTACATATTGGCTTGCTGAACAGTTGCATGGATCTCCTTTACTTGCTTGTATGACATTGGGCGCAGTTCTTGTGAATATTTATTCGGATATAGGTAAAGTTTTAAAGGCGACTGATGGATTTACACCACCTATATTTATGATATTTTTTGTAATTTCAGGAGCAGGCTTCAAGATTTCTGCACTTGCTGGGATTGGTGTTATAGGGCTTACTTATGTAATTGTAAGAATTGCAGGAAAAATTGGTGGCGCATGGATAGGTGGAAAGCTTACAAAACAAGAGGATAAAATCTGCAAATATCTTGGCCCAACATTGATGCCTCAAGCAGGAGTTGCTCTTGGGTTGATAGTGGTGGCAGGAAATATTGTACCAGAGTATGCTGAACAAATTCGAGTGGTAATCCTCTGCTCAACATTTATCTATTCTATAATCGGTCCTGTAGCTGCAAAAATTGCTTTGCAAAAATCAGGAGAGATAGTTATTGCACCTTCTGGGAAATAAAAGAAATAAATTAATGGTAAAACTTCAGATATTTTTACTTAACATTTTTGCATCATCTAGAGTTGAAATTCTGAATTTCTTCACCGTAAAGTCAAAATCATTACCATGTTTGCTGAATCCAAGGCAGTCAAAGTTTTTTCATAAAGCTCCATGGACGGCGTTCTTTATTGTGAAATGGACAAAGGCACATTTTGTCGCTTATATCACTTACAATTCTGATTCATCCTGTTCAAATATTGTCATGCGGTACCTCCTAAATAATTCAGCAAAGCTGACTTTTAAATAAGTATATTTTTTTATCTTGTCATGTTTTGATATGCGGAAACTTGCCTTTCCCACAATAAAACCGCCAAATGGATTTAAATCCGTTTGGCGGTTTTATTGTACAGGGAGATGTATGATTTTGGCTTTTGATTGAGAATATATTTTCGATAACATAAGGCACACCTATAAGCATACTATAGATTTTGTCCCTAGCTTTGATATGTTTTTCTTTTTGATTTTTTACTATTGTTTCACATTCGTTTTTTAACAGCGAAAACTTCTCATATGTATTAATATTGTTTTTTTAAAGAATAGCATATACCCCGCCAATAGACAACTGATAATTATTTTTTTGTTCTATTAATTCTTCATTACGGTAGGTTTCATTAAATAAGTGCTTCTCCTTTAGAAGTTCGAATACAATTAAAGCAACGCTCATCGGTAAAATAGGAAATAGAGGTAATAAGGACGTTGGTTAAAAAAATATAAGAATCACCATAGCGATCAAAAACAATATCATTGTTATTGCTATTATCCAAAACGGAAGCTTGCATAGCTTTCTTAAATCTGAAAGCTTCCTAGTAGACTTTGATTTGTTTAATGGATTCACCTTGTATAATGAAAACACAGAGTTTTCATTACCCTTTCTTTGAAAAATTA
>CAZNKR010000089.1:0-1426 GCA_964573715.1 uncultured Roseburia sp.
CTTGCTATTATGTGCCTTTAGAGCGAATATGTACATACCAAAAGAAAGGGAGGCACAAAAAATGAAAATCAATTTTAATTTAAAAGGCGAAGAGAGAAAGGATTTAGTAAAAGCAATCAGCGAATTGACTGGAATAAAGGCCATCTACCAAGGAACGCCAAGCATGGCATACCTTGTGGATTACTTCACCATCACAAAAGATGGTACTTTAGAATTTGATGATAGGGCAGACAGCGAGGAGATTGAAAACTTGCTGGACGGTTTGGCAGAGCGAGGATTTATCCTGCATGACGAAAAGCTAGAGGCTTTGGCAGCAAAGCTAAATGCGGTGGAAGAACCTACGGAAGATGCTGAAAAGATAGACTACACTATTAGCATTCCCTTGGAGCATGTAGACTGCGGTAAGCTAACGAGACTTCTAGAGGTCAAAGGTGACCTTATTAAAAAGGCTCTGGGGATTGACGAACTTCCCATCAAGATTGATGAAGAGAAGGTTTCCTTCCCTTGGTTTAGAATTGAGCCTGAATACGGAACTTGCCAAGCTGCAGCAGAGCTTGTGGTGGCCCTTTGTAAAATGAGCAAAGACCAAAAGCGCATTACAGCTCAAAAGAAAGAAGTAGAAAACGAAAAGTACGCTTTCAGATGTTTCCTTTTAAGGCTAGGCTTTATTGGCAAAGAATATAAGGAAATCAGAAAAACTTTACTGAGTAACCTTTCCGGTAACGCAGCTTTCAAGGGAGGTGCGAAATAATGAACTTCCCATCTAGAGCAAGAGTAGAAAGTATGAAAAAACGCTACCAAGAGGGCATGAGGGTTGAACTAATACGTATGGAGGACTGCCAAGCGCCTCCTGTGGGCACTAAAGGCATGGTAACGGGCGTGGATGACTTAGGTTCCATAATGGTTGATTGGGATAACGGTTCAAGCCTCAGCGTGGTCCTTGGCGAAGATTTATGTAGGGTGGTGCGAGATAATGAATAAAGCTAAAATACGTTCTCAGATATTAGCTATCCGCGACTCAGGCGAAACTAATATGTTTGCGGTAAATATGGTGCAGGTCATTGCGAATTCCAAAGGCTACTATGAATTGGTGCTTTTTATTGAGGAGCACAAGGCAGAATATGTGCATTTCATCCTCACAGGAGAACTGTAAAGTATACAGTATCTCTCACAGTATTCGCTTGCTATATAGTTCAATAAGAGCGAATATGTGTATAACAAAAGCAAAGGAGGAAGGCACCATGTGGAAAGAAGGAGCAATTTTAGTAAGAGGCAAGGTTTACCATTACGAGGTTAAAGTGTACTCAAGCGGTAGCGAGTACGGCATTGAAGGCGGTAAGATTTCCAAGCTGCTGATAAGAGAAGGCGGCAAAGAAGTAGCCTCCTACGATAGAGGCTGGGATGTTGAGCCAACCTCAGAAGAAGC
>CAZNKR010000089.1:1526-3346 GCA_964573715.1 uncultured Roseburia sp.
AATACAGCCTATATTGAGATACCCAAGAAAATGGGTAAATCGGAACTTGCTGCAGCGGTAGCTTTACTCCTTTGCTGTGGTGATGGAGAAGAAAGAGCTGAGGTTTACGGCTGCGCCGCTGATAGACAACAGGCTACTATCGTATTTGATGTAGCTGCTGATATGGTGCGTATGTGTCCGGCTTTAAATAAGAGAGTCAAAATACTAGCCTCCCAAAAAAGAATTATCTTCGCTCCGACTAATAGTTTTTACCAAGTATTATCTGCTGAGGCATATTCCAAGCATGGCTTCAATATTCATGGGGTTGTCTTTGATGAACTACATACACAGCCTAACCGAAAACTCTTTGATGTTATGACCAAAGGTTCTGGTGATGCAAGAATGCAGCCTTTGTATTTCTTAATTACGACAGCAGGGACTGATACCAATTCTATTTGCTATGAAACTCACCAAAAGGCTAAGGATATTTTAGAAGGACGCAAACACGATGAAACCTTCTATCCAGTAATATATGGCGCCGAAGAAACGGATGATTGGACTGATCCCAAGGTGTGGAAGAAAGCCAATCCTTCACTTGATATTACGGTAGGCATAGATAAGGTCAAAGCAGCATGTGAGTCTGCTCAGCAAAATCCTGCTGAAGAAAACTCCTTTAGACAGCTTCGCCTTAACCAATGGGTAAAACAAGCTATTCGCTGGATGCCTATGGATAAATGGGACGCTTGTGCTTTTCCAGTAAATGAAGATGGCCTACGTGGTAGAACTTGCTATGGAGGCTTAGATTTATCTTCTACTACAGACATTACGGCTTTCGTCTTAATTTTCCCTCCGGAAGATGAAATGGATAAATACATTGTTTTGCCTTATTTTTGGGTGCCAGAGGAAACGCTAGACCTAAGGGTAAGGCGTGACCATGTACCATATGATACTTGGCAAAGATTAGGCAAGATAGAAACTACCGAGGGTAATGTAGTGCATTACGGCTACATTGAAAAGTTCATAGAGGAGCTAGGAGAGAAGTACAATATCCGTGAAATAGCCTTTGATAGATGGGGCGCTGTACAGATGGTGCAGAACTTAGAGGGTATGGGGTTTACTGTTATTCCCTTTGGACAGGGCTTTAAAGATATGAGCCCACCTACCAAGGAACTCATGAAATTAACCTTGGAGCAGAAAATAGCACACGGTGGACATCCAGTTCTTCGGTGGATGATGGATAATATTTTCATTCGTTCAGACCCAGCCGGTAACATTAAAGCTGATAAAGAAAAGTCTACGGAGAAGATAGATGGTGCGATTGCTACCATCATGGCGCTGGATAGGTCACTACGAAATGATGGCATTTCTAGTTCTGTTTATGATGAGAGAGGAATTCTGATTTTATAATGGAGATAAAAGTGATATAATATAAAAACGAAGATTTTCGAGTTTTTTTCTTTTTGATGCAGTTAGTAAATGTTGAAAACACAGGAGGGTTCTTATGTTTCTAGAGAGAGTAGTAGTTTTAGTAAGTGCTTGTATTTGCTTATGTTCTACAGCATTCGCTTCCATTGTCGTTGATGTGAATAATTTAGATGATACTGTGAGGTATAGAAGCTATAAGAAGATAACAAAGTGGAATTCCGTTGATGAGTATGCGGTAGTGAAATCCGTTAATTATAAAAATGAAGAAACCTATTTCTTTCAATTGTGGAGAGGTATTAGAACCAAGCGCTTGATGGGAAAAACGGCAATTCTGGAAATTGACGGGGATAAAATTATATTGAACTCAAACTTCGCACACGGAAAACATCCCGTATGCCTTGATAAATCAGCTTGAA
>CAZNKR010000090.1:0-3171 GCA_964573715.1 uncultured Roseburia sp.
GGCTGAAAAAATATCCTGTGCCGGATTTTGTGTGGGAGGAATACCATCTCGACCAGGAAATCAATGACCGTGGCATTGCACTTGATATGGACGTGGTGGAGAACGCTATTGCTTTTGATGCAAAATCCAAAGCGGAGCTGGCAGAGAAAATGCAGGGACTGACCGACCTTGATAACCCCAACTCCGTGGTGCAGATGAAGCAGTGGCTTGCGGATAACGGTCTGGAGATGGACAGCCTTGGCAAAAAGGAAGTAGCACAGGCGGTCAAAACGGCACCCAAGGAACTGGCAGAGGTTCTGCTTCTACGGCAGCAGCTATCCAAGTCCTCTGTAAAGAAATACCAGGCAATGCAGAATGCAGTCTGTGAGGACGGCAGAACGAGAGGAATGTTTCAGTTTTATGGTGCCAACCGTTCCGGCCGATGGGCTGGCAGAATGATTCAACTTCAAAATCTGCCTCAGAATCATATGCCGGATTTAAGGCAGGCGCGTGGTCTTGTAGAGTCCGGCAATTATACTGCGCTGGAACTTTTATATGATGATATCCCGGATACTCTGTCGCAGCTCATCCGCACAGCCTTTGTGCCGAGGACCGGGATGAAATTTGTGGTGGCGGACTTCTCTGCCATTGAAGCAAGGGTGCTTTCGTACCTCGCCAAGGAAAGCTGGCGAAGCGAGGTCTTTCAGAATAACGGGGACATCTATTGTGCATCAGCATCTGCCATGTTCGGTGTACCTGTAGAAAAGCACGGCGAGAACGGGCATCTCCGCCAGAAGGGTAAAATCGCAGAATTGGCTCTCGGCTACGGCGGTTCGGTCGGTGCATTGAAAGCGATGGGTGCTTTGGATATGGGACTTGAGGAGGAAGAACTCCAGCCGCTTGTGGATTCATGGAGAGCCGCCAATCCAAATATTGTGCGTTTCTGGTGGGATGTTGACCGCTGTGTGAAGGATACGGTCAAGAACAGAGTGACCACAGAAACACACGGCATCCGCTTTTTCTACCAGAGCGGGATGCTGTTCATTCAGCTGCCAAGCGGCAGACGGCTTTCTTATGTGAAGCCACGCATGGGAGAGAACCGTTTCGGCGGCGAGGCAGTGACCTACGAAGGCGTGGGCGGTGCAAAGAAATGGGAACGCATCGAAAGCTACGGTCCCAAGTTCGTGGAAAATATCGTGCAGGCAATCAGCCGTGACATTCTTGCCTATGCCATGCGCACCTTATCTCATTGTTTTATCTGCGGTCATGTTCATGATGAACTGATTATTGAGTGCAGCATGGGAGTTTCCCTTAATGCTGTGTGTGAACAGATGGGAAGGACTCCGCATTGGATTTCCGGGCTTCTTCTCCGTGCGGATGGATACGAATGCAGCTTCTATAAAAAAGATTAGAAATCGTCAGATTGCACCTCCTGCCAAGGCTATAAGGTAGGAGGTGCTTTTCTAATGAATGATGAGAACAAAACAGTAACGAAAATTACAGAGCCGGACAGTTTACCTGTCCTTATGAAATCACGCATGACTGAGGAACAGCTGTGCGGTGATTATAAATATTGTATGGCACAGAAAATGACAAAAGCATTGCTTGATAAGGGCCTGATTTCTGTGGATGAATTCAACAAAATCAGCAAAAGAAACCGCAAAACTTTCTCCCCATATTTAGCGGAGATTATGCCCTAAATGACTTGATATATATCGATTAGTACGGGAATATGTCCATACCGAAAGCGAGGTGAGTTGATGAAAAGGATAACAAAAATTGAAGAAAATAATGTCTTATCGGTTAAGACGAAAACCCGTGTTGCTGCCTATTGCAGAGTATCTACGGCAAGTGATGAACAGCTTATCAGTCTTGATACGCAGAAAGCACATTATGAGGATTATATCAAATCCAATGTCGACTGGGATTATGCAGGGATATTTTACGATGAAGGTATCACAGGCACGAAAAAGGAGTGCCGTGACGGTCTGAATTCTCTGATAGATTCCTGTGAAAAAGGATTGGTGGATTTGGTCATTACAAAGTCCATCAGCCGATTCAGCAGAAATACCACAGACTGTTTGGAATTGGTAAGAAAGTTGATTGGTCTGAATGTTACCGTGATTTTTGAAAAAGAAAATATTAACACGGACACGATGGAAAGTGAGTTGATGCTCTCCATCTTAAGCAGTCTTGCGGAAAGTGAATCGGTATCAATTTCTGAAAATAACAAATGGTCTATACAGAAACGCTTCCAGAATGGAACCTACATCATTTCTTATCCGCCTTATGGCTATGAAAATGCAGACGGAGAAATGATTGTTGTGCCGAAGCAGGCAGAGGTTGTTAAAAAGATATTTGAAGATACGCTTGCCGGGAAAAGCACCCATATCATTGCAAAGGAACTAAATGACAGCGGCGTTGCAAGCAAAAAAGGAAGAAAATGGACCCCCGGAGCCATCAATGCGATTATCCGCAATGAAAAATTCACAGGTGATGTGATTTTCCAAAAGACCTACACCGACAGCCAATTTAGCCGCCATATTAATGATGGAGAGTTGAATCAATATCTGTGTGAGAACCATCATGAGCCGATTGTAAGCCACGAGATTTTTGAAAAGGCAAACGAGGTTCTAAATCAGCGTGGCAAGGAAAAAGGAAATGGTGAGAGAACCGAACGCTATCAGAATCGTTATGGCTTCTCAGGCAGAATCAAATGCGGACAGTGCGGCGGAGTCTTTAAAAGAAGAAGCCATTATAAGCCGAGCGGAAGTTACATTGCTTGGTGCTGCACCCATCATATCGAGGACAGGTATTCCTGCTCCATGAAGTACATTACGGATGATGGCATAAAGGCGGCGTTCCTTACCATGATGAATAAACTGGTATTTGCCCATCAGCGTATATTAAAGCCATTGCTTCACAGCCTGCAGGGATTTGATGATAAGAACAGGCTCCTGCAGATACAGGAATATGAAACAAAGCTAGAAAAGAACATGGAGCAAAGGCAGGTGCTGACAAGTGTAATGGCAAGCGGACTGTTAGAGCCGGCTCTTTTCAGCAAAAAGATTACGGCTTTAATTTTGGAAGAGAAGCAATTGCAGGAAGGAAAGAAACAGATGATAAACACGGTCAGTGGTGACAGGACAAAGATTGAAGCCTTAGAAAAACTTATGAAATTTGTACTCGGCA
>CAZNKR010000091.1:0-3082 GCA_964573715.1 uncultured Roseburia sp.
AAAGGAAGAATACGATGAAAGAAATAATCATAAATGGCGGATTAGCGTGTGTAACAATTTTGTTATGTAGTTTATTAGTGGGTCATTTTGTTGTTAAAACAATGAAGATGCGGACACATATCTTTAGAAATATTGTTTATGGATTTGTGTTTTTAGGAGCTATATTTGAATTACTATCATTGATATGTATAAAGTTTAACTTAAAATTTCATGTATTATACTATTCGTATATTGTAATTGTGGTTATCCTTGTTTTGACTTCTTTAATTGCGTTTTTGTATACAAAACAATATAAACAATATTTAAAAAGAACTAATATCAAAAATTATCTTTATTTGGGATTGATATTAACTATTATCGCAATTTCTTTTCAAATGTTTCAGAGTAGTTATATGCATCATACGGATGCGGATGATGGGTATTTTATTACGATATCTAATATAGCTGTTGAAAAAGATGAAATAAATTTAATGGGGGATAGTGTATATAATGGAGGAGATTCATACTCCCAAAGTGTAAGAAGTGATACATTTTCATGGGAATTATTTGTAGCTACTATAGCTAAGACTTTTAATATTCATCCAGCTGTTTTGTGCCACTCGGTATTTCCAGCTTTTTTGATTTTTATATGCTACTTAAGTATTTTTGAAGTTGGAAAAAAATTAATATTCAATAAGAAAAAGTTATACATTTTTATGTTTTTTATGGCATTACTTAATATTTTTGGTGGTTATGCCGTATATTCATCAGGATGTTTTTTACTATTGAGAATATGGCAAGGGAAAGCAATGATTGTAAATTTTGCATTCCCAATGTTAATTGCAAATTGTATAAATATCTATAGGAAAAGAGATAATATTTTCACTTGGATTTTTAATGCCTTAATTGTTGTAGTGGGGATGGGGTTTTCAACAGTGGGTATATATTTGATGCCGATTGCATATTTGATTATTGGAATACCATATATAATAAATAGAATATTCAAAAAGGACTTTAAAAGAGTTTTTAATGTTTTAAAATATGCAATTATAACTATGCTTCATATTGCTGTTTTTGATATATATATGTTCTTTTCTATTACAGGGTCGGCCAACGTGGAAAAATATATGCAACGCTCTGCAAGTAAATGGGTTGATATTTTCGATATGACAATGATGAGAGAATCATATTTTGTATTGTTACTGTTAAGTTGTGTATATTTATTGGCTAAAAAAAGAAAAAAAATTGAAACAATATTACTTGTAGGTATGACATGCGGGTTGTTTGCAACATTTCTAAATCCATATTTTACAGAGTTTGTTGCTCAAAGAGTAACAGGTGTAGATGTATATTGGAGATTATATTGGATATTGCCAGTATATATACTAATTGCGTATGTACTTTCTGATATTATATATAAAGAAAGAAGATTTATTGGTATTGTTTGTTTATGTGGAACATTACTAATGATCAATTATGCTGGAAAGTATATGTATGGAGAAGACCTTTATTTTACTGACCATAGTAATAAGTACAAAATACTAGAGGAAGTTGTTAAAGTATGCGAATTAATAGGAGTAGATGAAAAAGAAGTTACATGTTTGTTTCCAGAAAGTTTAGCGTATTATCCACGACAGTATTCATCAAATATTAATGTTATTAAGGCAAGAAATATTAATGGAAATATGTCACTAATTCCAAATACAGATTATTCATATGATTATTTATATGATAAAGTCTATGAAAGTTGTGATATAGACAGTAATGAGATTAGTAAGTTACTTAAGGATTTAAATGTAGAATATATTTATACTAGAACACCTATTGAAACTTATGAATTTAGCTTATATAGTATTTTAGAAGAATATGGAGGATACTTGTATAAAGCAAATCAATATATGTTTGAGGTAAGTAATATAATTGATGAAGATGCTATAGCTAATGGAATGAAAGAAAAAGGAGTAATTCTTTCAAAATCAATTTCTGATGAAATTAAAAAATATAATACAGAGTTAAGGGTTTCATACGAAAGAAATAATTTAAGTGAAATGAATAACTCTGTTTTGAACTTAAAGGTAAATAGTATTATTGATGAGGATGTTTTAGATGCACAGGCCTTGGCTTATTATGCATATGAAGGAAAGTATCCTTATCTTGTTTACAAATCTGATTTAGAAAGTAAAACAAAGATACTAGAAGCGGGGTATATCTTTGTGGCTGATGTTGGTAATTATTCTATATTCCGATTAGTAGATAATACTATGGCAGACACAGACTTCTTAATCACCCAGTATGGTGACTCCGAAAAAAATCAGCAGATGTTTTACACTATTCAGGATCATAATGGCCATCTTGTGGTTATAGATGGTGGGTGGATGAATGGTGCAGATGAGGTGAGAACAGTAATTACTAACCTTGGTAATCATGTTGATGCATGGATATTAACACATCCACACGAAGATCATATAGGAGCATTTTGTGAGATATATGATGATTTGAGAGAAATAAAGATTAATAAAATTTATACAGTGGATATGGCAACACCTCAGTTGTGCATGGAAAACGCATCCTGGGATAATGTAGATATGTATAATAGATTTTCTTCCATGTCTATTGAACAGTTAGAATATGTACATGCTGGAGATATAATACAGGTAGGAAATCTAAATATTGATATTTTAAGTACATATGAAGATAAAATTGATGAACTATCCAATGATTTACTAAATGATGGCTCGATGATGTTTAAAGTGAACGGTCAAAATGAGTCAATGTTGTTTTGTGCAGATGTAGGAAAAAAATTAAGCGATTATTTGTTAAGTGAATATGGGGAAAAATTAAAATCAGATTATTTGCAGATGGGACATCATGGAAATGGTGGACTCAAAGAGGATTTTTATAAAGTAGTAAATCCAAAGATAGCATTTTTCGATGCTCCAAATTGGTTAATGTATGATACAACTGGTCGATTCACAACCCCTAATAATAAATTGTTGATGGAAAATATGGGATGTACAGTGATAAGTTTTTCTACAGCTCCAAATAGTATTATTATAAGATAAGATATTTTAGATAAAAAAATAAATCATATAGAAATCGTTTA
>CAZNKR010000092.1:0-3073 GCA_964573715.1 uncultured Roseburia sp.
ATTATCAAATCGTCTGATGGTGTCTATCAATTTCTAATTCTTTCCCCTAATTAAATTCTGTATTTACGAATTAAATTTTTATTATAAATGTTTTCCACATCATTCTCTATCAGTGGTTTGCTAAACAAATAACCTTGAATATAATCACAGTTGCTCTGCTCTAACTTCGTAAATTCACTAAAGTCCTCAACCCCTTCTGCAGTAATTTTAAGATTTAGACTATGTGCAAGGGAAATTAAACTTTCAATCACCTTAATACTTTCATATTCCAGAAATTTGTCAATAATTGATTTGTCTAATTTGATTTTATCAACCGGAATGTATGTGAGATAATTAAGTGACGAATAACCTGTTCCAAAATCATCTAGTGCAATTTTAAATCCATACATTTTGAGTTCCTCAAGAAATTCAATTGTCTGAACATCATTCTCAAGAAGTATGCTTTCCGTTATTTCTATTTCAAGAAATTCCGATTTTATATTGTATTCTTTCAACAATTGTCTGACATAATCAATATAACCCTTATCTCCCAATTGCTTACAGGAATAATTAATTGCAACTGTTTTTTCACCTAACCCTCTATTTTTCCAATCAGCCATCTGTTTAACAGCTTCTTTTACTACCCATCTTCCGATTTCGGTAATGCTGCCTCTCTCTTCCGCAACTGGAATAAATTCTGCTGGACTTATGGAATGATTTTTTAATCTGAGTAACGCTTCAAATCCAACAATCATCCCCGTTTTCACATCTACTTGAGGCTGATAGTGTAAACAGAATCCATCTTCTTTTATTGCCTTTCGTAAAATATCTTCTATCTCTTTCTTTGATCTGATCTCATTTTTCATATCCTCATGATAATAAGTACAACTGTTTTTTCCATTCTGTTTTACTTTATACATAGCTGTATCTGCATTCATAATCAACTCATTAATATTGGCACTGTCTTTTGGATAAAATGTGATTCCCATGCTGAAATTAATGTAATTTTCTATTCCCTCAAACGAAAATACTTCTGATAATTCATTTTTTATTCTTTCTACATACCAATCTGTATTTTCAATTGTAGTAACATCCTTTAATAATACCAAAAATTCGTCTCCGCCCATTCTTGCAGCAAACATCTTTTCATCGTTAATACTTCTCAAACGGTCAGCTATTTGTTTTAGCAATTCATCGCCGTATACATGTCCCAAAGTGTCATTGATACTTTTAAAATCATCAACATCAAATAAAAGAACTGCCCCATTGGCTTTCTTTATTAATTCTTCAGACAGTGTTTCTATGAACTTCATTCGATTCGGCAAATGAGTCAGATAATCATGACTTGCATAATATTTAATATACTCTTCTTGCTCTTTCATTGTAGTGATATCTAAAAAAATACCATATATTTTATTGAATTCTCCGTCATCGCCCTGAATACCTTTTCCTCTGATTAAAATCCAACGTCGTTCTCCTTCCACATTTGTCGGTACTTGAATATTGATTTCCTCTTTCTCTCCATATATGTATTTTTCTATTTCTGTTAATACCATTTTCCTATAATCAGGATGAATCACATAGTTCAACATATATTCTAAATTTCCACTTTCCGGTATTAATTTGTTTACAATAAGTTTAATATTCTTTGATATTAAAAGCTCATTCGTGTCCAGGCATAATTCCCATACTGCACTGTTTGTACCTGTAATTGCTATATCATATTTTTCATATAGTAAATTAATCTCCTTGTCATGTTCTTGCATAATATTATATTGCATCTGCAATTCTTCTTCCGATGCAGTTAGTTCCTCGTAGGTAGCCATAAGTTCATCGTGACTATCCTGAAGTTCTCTTTGCATTTTTCTTCGCTTAATATTATCGATGATAAGTATAATTGCCAATATACTAAGAAAAACGAATACTACTTCTATCATAATAATATATTTTTTATATTTTTCCAGGGGATTTATTTTCTTATTAATTAAAATAGCTCCGTCAGGAATTAATTTCTCATCGATATTATATTTCTTAAGAATCTCATAATCAAAAATATAAAAGTATGGTGTCTCTTCTATTAACATCATTGAATCAATTGATTTTCCTGTAAATACCTCCATCGTCAGCTCCGCAGCCCTTGTTCCAAATTCCTCATAATCGATCATCTTGCCACCAAGCAGTCCGGCTCCGACTCCTCCAGCACTGATACGATATACCGGAGTATTCGTATGTTCTTTGATTAATTGAAACTGCTTATCCAGACTTAAATATTCTCCTGTAATATCTTGGTTCATATCAAGAAATATAAGTATTGTATCCTCACCAATTCCTTCAAGAATAGTTCCAAATTCATCATAAGAGTGATTGGATACATTCAACATCCTAATTTCCAGGTTATCAAATTGCTTCCCAATTGCGTCGATTTGTTTTTGGTCGCCTTGTCCAGTAATACTATTATCAACAATTGCCACCACGTTTGTTGCCTTTTCATTCAAATGTTTGGCCAATTTGATATTATCCAGTAATGCTGCTTCTTCAATAATTCCCGTCATATATGGATTAGAAGCTGCCTTTTCTGCTCGTTCCCTGTCATTAATTCCAATGAAAATGATTGGCAACTCAGAAAATAACTCCTCCTGATAATCCATTGCAAACTGCAACGCAGCATCATCTCCCACAATGACCGCATCGTAGGTAGGACTGTTTTTCAATTTGTATTTTAGACTTTCGTAAAAATTCTCCAGGTTTTCATCAGATGAATATCTTTTTGTATCCATATATTCTACTTTTAGGTTCACATTATTTTTATCGAATACCTTTTGTAATCCTGTAATTTCATCAGGAACTGTTATAAAACTTCCACTATAGGAACTGATAAATAAAACATCCTTTTCCTGTTCTGGAGATGCATAAACTTTGTTGTTATTAATGAAAAACAAGAAAATCATTGAGCCCATTAATAACAACTTATAAACGAAACTATTCTTTCCACTATTTTTCATAAATGCCACCTCCGTAAAAGAATCTTATTAGAAACATTATCAGTCATTTATCATCTACTAATTATTTGAGAAATCTTATACCTTTATAGAAA
>CAZNKR010000093.1:0-2395 GCA_964573715.1 uncultured Roseburia sp.
CTGTAACTATGCGGCGTAAGCCACTGATGGACGAATTATCATGAATAATTCGGGTGTATCTTACACTATGGCTGATGATTTTGCAGAAACATTCATAGGACAGGCAAAGACTCTTGATATGGTAAAAACATTATTGGCTAGTTATGGTATTAAGTCCAAGAAGTTTGATGAATGTACAGTAGCTATTGACTTTGAAACTTCAAATATGATTGATATTGCAAATTCTATCAATGCTAAACCAAGTAAAACCTATTTCAAAATGATTGAAATGCAGAAGGCACTTGTGAAATTCTCTAATAAAATGGGAATTGTGCTTACTGATGAAGATACGGAAATCGGTCTTGATATGACGGAGTACACAGCAAAAATTGCTCGTTCTGTTATGGTATTGCCTGTATAAGGTGGTAGCTTATGAAAAATGAAGAAATGGCTTATCTGGAAGTCCTTCATAATTTTGTTAAGGCTATGGTTAACATAGATTATAATGCTTATAAGAACACTCTATCAGAAAAACAACTAAGAGAACAGATACGAAAGACAGTAAATTCTTACTTGATATTAGTTGAATAATAAATCTATAAGAAGGTGCAAGGTGTAAAAATCTTGCATCTATTTGTTATAAAAAAAAGGTGGATAGAAACGAATCTACCCACCAAATAAGTATTTTTTTGATGATAAACATCAAATAAACACCAGATATTCTTTTGAATACTCACAAACCCTTGTAAAATGGGCTTTTCTTGATATCTTCGTTTCCGAATAATTATCTCTTTGAGAACTGAAACTAACGTTTTGATATCTTGAAAAGCCCAGAAATACAGGGTTTGTGCAATATAATGTTGCATACTTGTTAGTTACCCTGCAAGTCCCATTACTGCGCAGGACTTGTCACACTCATACCTATTCAAGAAAGGATCAAACAAATGAAGATACATTTTGCTTACTATAACCAATACAAGAATGGCATTGATATTGCCTTTGCTGATAACACCTTGCTCTTTTTATCCTGCGCTGTTGCAGAGGATGGATTGCATACCACGCCTAATTCGCAACGGCTGATTGATAATCTGGCGATTGATGATCCGCTTACTTATGCTGCATTGGCTCTTGATGGAGAGTTGCAGGGATGGGCGGATGCTATGGATGAGGATTGGAGTCCGTAGTATCAGCTATTTCTTTCTCTTCTTTTTCTTCCGTTTTTAACCAGTTCTGTTTTGTTTCGGTTATCATATGCTTCATTAATTTTACTTTCCAACTGCCATGAAATATTCTCCCACTTCATTGTTACCGCATATCCCGAATCTATATTATCTTGTAATCTAGCAGGTGCATCTCCTGCTGTAGGTAGATATATTCCTAATAATCCATTTCGCGTTCTATCTCCGTATGGTCTAAGTGAAGCATATATTTCCCAATCAACCCATTTCCTGTTTGCAGTCTCGCTTCCAATTAAAACAATAGTAACAGTTGAATCCTTTAAATGTTCCGTTCTAATTGCAGCTAAAATTTCATCATCTGTCATATCTTCATATGCTTCATCCAATGATCGATCTAACAGCGTGTTATTTTCGCCATACTGTGTTCTTAGATGATTCGCTTTTGCTTGATCATTTGCATGATGATAACTCACAAATACCTTATGTGCCATAAAAATACCTTCTTTCTTTTTAAATAGATTGTAACCCTTTTAATATTAAATGTACAGCTTCGTCTAAATATACTGTATTGAATAACTTGATATTTTCTTCTTTGCTTAATCCATTGTTCAAATTGATATGTTTAATTTTTTCTGTAATTTCCATATAATTTATTGTCTCACCACCATTTTTATACAATTCCAGCAAACCTCTATATCCAACATTATTTTCTATTTGCCATTCTAGTGTTAAATTTTCTGAAACAATACCCTTCTCAATAACTTTACAAACGCTATGAACAATCCCTCCAAATCCTCCTAGTAAATATATAGGAACCCCTTTTTCACTTGCAATAATTATTTCTTCCAAAACTCCGGGCATTTTCCCTTTATACCCTTTATCTCTACCTCCCGCACAAATTCGGACATCACAATCATTAATCATCATGTCACGCATTTTAGTTAATGACCGACTCCACACATAACAATTATTTTCAGTATCAGGAAAAACAAACTCTTCTTTCGAAACAATCAACTTTTCTATGTCTTCATCAGTTCCGACATTTACCATTTCCAATATACCTTTATAATTTGCTTTCCAATCTTTAACTTCTTCTGAATCATTTAAGTATATTGGCCATGATAAATAATTTTTCAAATGTATATCTTCAGATTTAGTCCTGTCTTTCAGAATTTTAGCTTCTAATATCAAGTTTTCAGTAAATCCATCTTTTCTTAAATCTCCGCCATATATCAATG
>CAZNKR010000093.1:2405-2969 GCA_964573715.1 uncultured Roseburia sp.
TTTAGCTAATATTTGAGATAGTTTTTTTAAATGACTTTCATTCTGTCCTATCTTTTCCAAATATACTATATCTGGATTTGAAATAGATATACCTATCTTTTTATTCAGAAGTATTTGAGACTGCATTTCTACCGGTGTACATACATTAATTCCCAATCGTTTAAAAAAATCTAGTTCTTCAGAATAAATTGGTGGATCTGGATAAACAATCCTATCATAGTTTAATTTGATAAAATCTCCATCCTTCTTTAATATCTTCTGTAAATCACACATTTCAGGTGGTCTACTCATCCTTTTGACTCGTCCTGTTATTTTTTTTTCAATTTTTGATAATTTACTATCCACATAATAATATCTTATTGTTTCTATGAGAATTGTTTCTAATATTCTGTATAAATCATCTATTTCGATTTTTTCATTCTTTATATCAGCCCTAACAACTGGAACATTCCCTGCATATGGAAATTTCCTGTCCATTCCTTTTTCTATCAAGTCAACTTCTATAATTGGTCTCTCGCTTTCCTTCGAAACCTGAATTTCTCGTTGACACCAGTATCTCGTTGA
>CAZNKR010000094.1:0-2848 GCA_964573715.1 uncultured Roseburia sp.
GGAAACGTAGATTTATCAGGTATTAAAATATCTAACAATGCAATGCAGGAAGAGATTCAGTCTATGATTTATTACTTCTTACATCCAACAGAAGGTATCTCTTATGTATCAACATGGTTTAAGAATAAAGTATCAGGTATCTTAGTTGGTTGGCATGAAGATATGGTTGGTAATTCAAGTGGGGTATCTACTACAGGTGCTACCAAGTATTTAGGTTTTTCAGGATACGTTACACTTCCAACATTGTCTGATATTTCATGGACTGCTTGGTTGCTTGATGAGTATAATAATATAGTTGTGTATCTAATTATACTGATTTTTGTAATTCTTATTTCATACTGTATCGTTGGTAGCATGACATTCCAAAGAGCAATATTTGGTACTTTGCTATTCATGGTAGTTGCACTTTTACCACCATTAGCAATCAACGGAACAGTAAATATTATCAATAATTCTTGCGATAGTATTTATGGAGAAAAATTTACTTATTGGGCATTAGTACAGCACCAGACCTATTTAAATGACTTATTAAGTGCAAGTACAGCAGATAACAAGTCAGACTACCTAAAAGTTATTTTCAATCAGCAGTCTGATGGTAACCAAAGTGATTATACAACTGTTAAGATGAAGTGGATGGCACCGAAGAAGGATAACGTTCTTTCTAATGTAATAAGTGAAGCCAATAAGACATCTAGTTCTAACAGCTTATCTCTTATGAAAAACGTTTTAAGCAGTTCAGTTTCTGGTGAGTCATTCAGTGATTATGATGATGCACTTTATTTATACAGAGACTATGCAGATATTTATATGTATCAATCAATTGCTTATCGAAGCGATGTAAATAGTATTGCACCTTTGATTGGTTACAATCCAGCTTATTTGCAGGATTCAGGAGCAAGAGATATTTCATATAGTAGTGGTAAGTCGATGTATTCTGTATATAGCAAGATTGATGATACTGCAAATGAAACTTCTTTAGCATTTGCACAAGCTTCAGGGTTCTTAACTGATACTTCTACAAATTTAGGTAGCAATAAGAGTTTTGGTTACTTATTAGATAGTGCAGTAGGTACATCATTGCTTGAGCAGAAACTTAGATTTAAAAGTGATTTGAGAATTAATTATAATGATTTAGCATCTACAACTTTTGGTATTGCTAATGAAGATTACAACTTAACAGTTGCAAACTTACAAACAGGTCTTGATACTGAGGGAAATGCTTTATCTACAACAAATGATGATGACCAGAAGTCCTTGGGGTATTTCTACTACGGATTATATACAGAATCCCCATTTTACTTCTTCACTTGGAATTTGTATGACCAGTCTAATTCCTCAACATATAATTGTGGTATTACTGAGAACAGCACAAAGAGTTTACTTGACCTCTATACTGTTGATAATCAGAGTTATTTCTACAATTATGATGAAGATGCAGGTAATGGTTATGGTGAGTTGAAAGACTTCTGTAATATGCGTTCATTATTCTATTATGTAATTCCTTATCTAAGAAGTGCAAATGAAGTTGTGCTTGATTGGGATGAGATATATGGACTATATACTTATGAAGACGTAAGGCTTGAGTATGAGGAAGATGAAGAAACAGTTAAAATTCCTAATTTCAATGCAGTTGATGCCCAGGGAAATCCACAGTACTCAGACGAGTATATTTATAAGTGGTGGCACAATTACAATGTAGAGAGATTATTCAATGTATATACTCCTTGGGTAGATACTTTATATGATTGTAATTATGCTAAATCAGAAACAATTTCAATTTTAGGTGAGAAGTTCCTTGTAACTGACCCACTTGACCCAACATCATATTATGAGACAGATGCAAGTGGTAATATAACTGATGGTCGTATGATGGTATTCTCCAGAAGTGAGATGAAGTATTATGGTCTTACAATGAAGGATTTAACATCAGTAGAGCAGAAAATCATTGGGGTACAGGATAGTGTTTACAAAGATTTACTTCAGTTAATGGATTATGCTACTTTCAATGATGATGTCCTTGTTAATGCAGCAGGTATGTTAACAACATTTGCTTTCAATAAAGAGTTCAGCCAGAGTAGTGTAGTTGGTACAAGTTATACTCTGTATCCTCAAAGTTACGAATTAAAGACTTTCAGCTATGATGCTTACTTAAGACTTATCTTAGCTCAGTCAACTGGCGAGGATATTATGGATACAACGAATAGTACATCCACAACAGAGTCAAGTGTTGAGCATAAGAGTTACTATCAGAGAATAGTTGAAAATTCATCAATTACAACTGGTATAGGTTTAATAATCTTAGATGTTATAGCAGTATATGCGATTCCAGCTCTTAAGCTATTCTTCCTCATCGCTCTATTCTTTATGAGTGTGCTGATGATAATAGCAGCAGCGATTAAGTTGGAAATGAATATTGTAAGAACTGCTTGGCAATCATTGATTTCTCCATTACTTAAGTATGGTGCTATCTCAATCGGTCTAGCTTGGATTGTATCACTTTTCATGTTTGAGGGTAATACAGCAGTGACAGAAAGAGGGGGTAATGCAATTTCACTAGGTGACCCAGTGATGGTAGTCTTGGTAATGATAGTAATTAATCTTGTTGTCCTTATTCTTTATTATAAGGTATGTAAGAAATGTTTTAAGGAAATGCTTAGTTTTGCACAGGCTGTAGGAACATCGATAGGTGGTGCAGTTGCAGGAACAATCGGTAAAGTAGCAGGAGGCTTTATTGGGGGTAAACAAATCTCTGATTCAGTGGCAAGAGGCACAGCTAAGGCAAGAGGTATATCTAATCAGCCACAAGCTACAACTTCTTCAGGAAGTGGAGGCTTCGGTTCTAAGGCAG
>CAZNKR010000095.1:0-2799 GCA_964573715.1 uncultured Roseburia sp.
GTTTTTGACTTTATGACTTCGTCTCAAATCATTGACTTTGTCCCAAATCATTGAAAAATTATTGTCATTATGCTATTTTAGTAGAAATAACTCAAATTGGAGGAATATTATGGGAGAAAGAAATCTTACATTACTCACTGATTTATACGAACTGACTATGATGCAGGGATATTTTATGAGTAATTCAACTGAAACTGTTGTATTCGATGTTTTTTATAGAAAAAATCCGTCCGAAAGCGGTTATGCTATTTGTTGTGGCCTAGAGCAAGCTATTGATTACGTTAAAAATTTAAACTTTTCTTATGATGATATTGAATATCTACGAAGTCTTTCCATATTTAATGAAGACTTCTTGACATACCTTAGTGCATTTCATTTTTCAGGTGATATTTACGCAATTCCTGAAGGTAGTGTTGTATTTCCAAAAGAGCCTTTAGTAAAAGTAGTTGCACCTATTATGGAAGCTCAGCTTGTTGAAACTGCTCTTTTAAACATTGTTAATCACCAAAGCCTTATTGCCACTAAAGCATCTCGTGTATGCTACGCTGCTAGAGGTGAGGGCATTATGGAGTTTGGTCTTAGAAGAGCTCAAGGTCCTGATGCTGGTATATACGGTGCTCGTGCCGCAGTTATTGGTGGTTGTTGTGGTACTTCTTGTGTACTTACTGGCAAAATGTGGAACGTTCCAGTAAAAGGAACACATGCACATAGCTGGATTATGAGTTTTAAGGATGAATATACAGCTTTCAAAATATATGCCGACCTGTATCCTGATGCTTGCATACTTTTAGTTGACACCTATGACACTCTAGGTTCGGGTGTTCCAAATGCAATACGAGTATTTAGTGAAATGCGTACGGCAGGAATCCCTCTTAATTTCTATGGTATCCGTCTTGATAGTGGAGATTTAGCATATCTTTCAAAGGAAGCCAGAAAAATGCTTGATGCTGCTGGCTTTGAGGACGCCGTTATTTCTGCTTCTTCTGACCTTGATGAATACTTAATTGATTCACTAAAAACACAGGGTGCAAAGATTACTTCATGGGGTGTTGGAACAAACCTTATTACCTCAAAGGATTGTCCATCTTTTGGAGGTGTTTACAAACTTTCCGCAGTATTTGATGAGGTTTCTGGAAGCTTTATACCTAAAATTAAGCTTTCTGAAAATACAGAAAAAGTTACTAATCCAGGTAACAAAACCGTGTTTAGAATTTACGATAAAGAATCAGGCAAGATAAAGGCAGATCTTATTGCTCTTGCTGGGGAAACCATTGATGAATCAAAAGATTTGCTTATCTTTGATCCTATTGAAACATGGAAAAAAACAAATCTTCCTGCGGGAACATACTTTGTAAAAGAACTTCTTATTCCAGTATTCCAAAAAGGTATTTGTGTTTATGAATCTCCTAGCGTTAGTGAGATTCAAAGCTATTGCCAAGATGAGCTTAATACCCTATGGGATGAAACTAGACGACTTGTTAATCCTCATAAAGTGCATGTAGATTTATCAGACAAGCTATATAATGTAAAAAAAGAATTATTAAATAATTTCGGACATAAAAACTAAAAAATAAAAGGTTTATACAACAATGTTAATTTCTACACAAGAATTTATACAAAAAACGAGCCACACTTATCATTTAAAGTGCAGCTCGCCTTTTATTCTGCTTCCACAATCAATTCACTATACATCATCACTTGGTCATGGTTTTTAAGTTCATATTCAACAATAATTTTCATTCGTTCTTGTTCAATATACATATCTAGTCTTTTTGTATATATGGTTACAGGTATACTTCCATAAGGTGTTTCGTAGGTACAATTAATATCATGCCCTGTTTTAAAAAATAAATGAATTTTTATACTGCCACTTTTTTTGACTTCCATTGACTCATCAGAAACCTTAATCAATGTTTTTAGAATTCCATTATCGGTATCCTCTTCATACATAAAATAATGTTTCTCGTTTTTATAATAATACTTTCCATCTGCAATAGTGGTTATACTATCTTTGTCTCCATCAATGGTTTGAGTTCCTGTAACTTTTATACTGACTATATTGTTCATATTAGTTTTCCTGTTTATAATTTTCGAATTTTTCTAAAACAGCATCGTATGTTTGTGAACATATACCTGGTAATGTTTTTCCCCAAGCTTTAGTTGCTTGATTATATCCCTTTTTAAAGGCATCTAACATCTTTTCCATCTTAGAGTCATCTCCACCCGAAAGTGCTTTAGCCATCTCAAATATTCTATCTGATGTCTGAGATACACCCCAATATCCATTTTCTGATATTTCTTGTTTAGCCTTTGCTGCTGTACTTGCATCAACCTGCAAATCGCCACTTGCTAACATTGACCACATATCATCAGAATCTGTTACCTTTTGTCCTTGCTTTAAAAATAAGCTCTGTACTAATGATTTTAATTGCGAAACATGGCTATCTGTGTCTGCCTTAAGCTTTGCAATTAACTGTGTTCTTTCAGAATCAGTCATTTTACTAGACGACTTTTCATATACTGCGCCTGACTCGTTATCTGTTGTTTCTGTTTTTGAATTTGTACTAGAATTTGTTTTCTTTGTGCTTGTGCCTGTGTATGCCTCTTGTGCATATGAAGCTGCCTGAATTCCGTTTACGTTCATCTCTTAACCCTCCTTGGTAATGACAATCATCTTTTTCAATATATATATCGGTATGTTTTCATAAAAGTTTAGTAAACTCTGCCATCACTAATTTACCCCGGCCTTCGGTTATCGCTTCGCGATTAGCAAGGCCTCATCCCTCTGCCATCACTAAT
>CAZNKR010000096.1:0-2796 GCA_964573715.1 uncultured Roseburia sp.
CCCCTATGAACTGCTATTTTTTATTACGTTAAAGAGCTTTTAAAGGCTCTTTTTTTATGGCTTTAAGCCACTTTTTTAATATCAGTAGTCATTACTAGATTTGTTTACACTTGTTTACACTTTTTTAAAATGACCTTTTTTTATTTTTATGCATGTTTTGATTTTACTAGCTCTAAAGCTTTTTCTGTTTCTTTATCAATACTTCTATCAAAACAATAATTATTTAAGCTGGTCTTTTCATCTTCGTGTCCTGCTATTTCTCTTATTTTATTTATATTGATGTTTGCATCAAATAATGATGAAATATAGGTTTTTCTTATTTTATGACTACTTTTCTTTTCAGTATTAACATCATCACACAACTTATACAAGAATTCATTTATTGAGCAGGCTGATAGTCTTTTATGAATATTACTTACAAATACATAATCTTCATCAAAATATCCATATATTAAATTTCTTTTTTTAACCATAGACAAGATATTCCTTGCCTCTTCATTTAAATATACTTTTCTATCTCCTGCGTATGACTTTGTATGATTTACTACTTTTGTAGCATTTCTTATTACACTTCCATCATCTTTAATTATATAATCAGCAACTTCCATTCTTTGTATATGCAAATAATTACCTGTTATATCGGACCACTTAATGCAAACTAACAGTATGATTTATTTTTATTTAAACAAATTGACTTGATTTCCCCATACATCCCATCCTGTTCTACTTGTCCTTGCAAACATCTCTAATTTCTTAGTATTAGGAAACATATCCTCTATCATTTCATATGCTTTTTGGGGTTTCTTACTTTTTTTATATTCAATGCTGGGTCAGTGTATATAATGTCGTATTTACTATCTGTATCGTAAATGTTAATTTCCATATAAATCCTCCTGTTTATTTTCTTTTATTTAGTTTGATTTATTTTTGAAACTAATATTTGTGTTTCCATACAGATAAAAAAAAGACACCTCCTTAGAGATGTCCTTTTTAAGAAATTATTATTTTACCCTACAAATAAGCCCATCAGGACTTATTATGTATTGATTATCATAGCCTGGTACACTTTCATAAGTGTTTGTTTTATCCATACATCCGTATTTGTAAGGGTTTCTGTATTTTGGATTATTATTTCTTGTATTTTATTCATAATATTTTCCGCTTTTCTATTTTTGTTTTATTATGCTTTACGTCTACTAACATACCAGCTTTTACAGTTGGATAGTTCATCCTTTGTTATTTTTCTATCCCATCCAATAACACAGGTTTTATAATCTGCGTTACATTCAGCAACAACTATATATTCATCTGTCTTATCAATAATTAAGACAGAGTGATTATCATTATTAATTCTTGCCTGGTCGCCAATTTGAATTTGGCTAAACTCGTAATAAACTCTAATGTTTTCATTTGCTCCAAATATGTAATCACTACATAAAGACGCAAATCCCAAACATTGTGAGCCTTTTACCGCATATGGCATAACAGTGTTTGTTATTCCTTTATATATATTACAATAAGCACATTTCTCTTCAAAATTACTGCAAGGAACATCTGTTGTTGCATATACATCATAAGGGTTATTTGCCTCTGTGTTATGATGATTCCAGTATCTTTTAGCAGGAAAGATACTTCTTAGTTCATTTATTTTTTGCTTAATTAAAGAATCATCCATTTGACTATAAGTAATTATTTGAGAAGTTGTTTCTAGTTCTATTCTTTTAACAGTTGTTTCCTCCGGAGTTGTTTGCTCCATTGTCGTTTGTATCTCTGTTCGGACCTCAGCTACTGTTTCTAGTTCTGTAGTTATTTATGGTTCTGTAGTAGTTTCTGGTTCTGTAGTAGTTTCTGGTTCTGTTGTAGTTTCTGGTTCTGTAGTAGTTTCTGGTTCTGTTGTATTTTCTAATGTACTTATTTTAGATGTCATTTCTTTTCTTTGTAATATGTTTACTTCTTCTTCCTTATTCCCACTAATAATGATTGCTATGATTAATTGTACAGGAATAAATGAAACAATTATAATGCACAAAATTTCTCCAATCTTGTTCATTTTTGTCTTGTTTACTTTCATCTTTTTTCTTCCTAACTGTTTTTTCATATTTAACATAAAAATCAAATTATTTTATGTAAATATAATATAATGAAAACATAAAGATTTCAACAAATAAGAATAATTATTTTAGTGGTCTAATTTAATATTGATTATTATGTATTATTTTCTTTATTTTTTTATACTCTATTGGCTGTAAAATCTTAATCAAATCATTATATATGTTATTTATTTCATCTTTAATGAATTTATCAGATAATCTATTTAGGGTCATATCCATATACTCCATTAATTTGTGAGCAGGTATTTGACCCCCATTTGAATACATATTAATAAGTCTTGTAGTCATTTCTTGTCTAGCTATAACTGATGCTCTTTCTTTAATAGACGAAAACTTAAGAGTAAGTATTTTGATTTAAGGTATTGATTTTCTTTGTCTTTATAGTTATTATCTTTAATGTAGTTATCCCATTGAATCGTTTGATTTGGTGGAATAAAGTGAGAGAACAGGATTCAAACTTTGGACGGTTGGGAATTCTGTTCTTTTTTATTGGTTACAGTAAGAGATAATAACATAAAAGGGACAGACATTAAATAATCTGATGTTAATTTAGTCAGAGTAATAATGTCTGTCCTTTATTTATTTTGACTATATGGAGAGAGAATAAAGGCTTATAGTGTGACGGTCTATACTTTTTAGCTTCTGCTTCTTTTTGTCTTTCATATAGCTCAGCCTGTGCTTTCTG
>CAZNKR010000097.1:0-2746 GCA_964573715.1 uncultured Roseburia sp.
CTTGCGACAATTTACTGAGGAGATATTCTTCCGCTTTAATTTTCGATTCACCGTAAGGCCCTTTGGGGGCAGGTGCAGCATTTTCGGTGAGGCATTCACCGGCAACACTTTCGGCGGCTGCTTTCACCGAACTGAAGAAAATGAATTTTCGTGCACTCGATTGCAGAAAATAATCGAAAATCTTTTGTGTCAATCCTGTATTGACGGCGAAATATTCAGTTGCCTCACTTTCATTTTTTGTATCGTGTGCTTTGCCTGCCAGGTGAACAATGGCATCCGTTTCGGGTATTTCCGTCAGTTGTTCCCAATTGTATATTGCAATCACCCCATCTTTCGGAGCTTGGTTTATATCCAAGCCATAGAGAATATGATGTTCTTTCCACTTTTCTGTGAAATTGGAACCCACAAAACCGTTAATGCCGGTGATAAGGATGTTCATTATCTAATTTCGAAAATTTTATATAGGTATTTTAGTGATAACAGAAGTAGATTTGTCCGAATTCCATATTTTTTACATGCTTTTGCGTCTTCTTTGTTCAATATCATTCTACTATTCAGATTTTTTGTGCTTACTCCACCTGTTCGCATTGTTACAAAATCTTTTTTCAAATATTTGTATTTTATTTTATGAATATGGATAAAACGTATCAACAGATCGAAATCGGAAGCAATTTTATAATCCAGTGAATAAACGCCATATTTTTCGTAACAGCTTCGTTTGACATAAAAAGAGGGATGAGCGGGCATAAGGCCAAATTTAAATAAAGAGGGTTTGAAAACCGCAGATGAATAATACCTTACACACTTATTCAGATTCTCAGGATTTACGTAGTGAACATCTCCGTATACAGCATCGATATCATTATTTTCAAAAGCAAAAACAATTGCTGATATTACATTGTCTGAGGTAAAGAAATCATCCGAGTTCAATATTCCGATTACGTCACCGGTTGCGGCTTTTATTCCTTTATTCATCGCATCGTAAATTCCTTTGTCGGGTTCGGATATGATTAGAGACACTCTTTTTCCGTATTTTTTCACAAGATCCAATGTGTTGTCCTTACTTGCCCCGTCCACAATAATATGTTCGATATCGGGATATGTTTGCGCATTTACACTTTTCTTTTACGGTGGCTTCGCTATTGTATGTAGCCGTCATAATGGATATTTTCATTGCATTATGTATTGCTGTCTTGCATTATTTTTTTTGCAATCGTTGCATTGTAGGCATGGATTATTGCTGAATCCGGTTCAGCTTTTTTAACCCAATCATCGTCTCCGTATACACCTGCATGCGTGTAATCGAACGGTTTAAATCCTATTTTATTTATATTCTGTATGTTTTTAAACCTGAAGTCATTATTTTCCGGATCAACAAACATGGGGTCTGCAATAATGGAATTTTTATCTTTCCCCGTTTTTTGTTTCCATTCCTCAAATGAATAATTCAAAAAGCGAATATCCGTTGTTCGCGTATCCCAATATAAATTTTTATCTGCATCGATGCGTATTACATCCCATCCGGGTTTTCCAATCAATACACCTCTATTGAAAAAAACAATATTGTTGGTAAAGGTGAATGAAAGATGATCTTCTTTTCGTGTAGCTTCCAATTGAGCCTTGATATTATTTGCGAATATATTGTTGCGAACGATATTTTCTTTTCCGTAATGTTGATGAAATGCCGAGCTTTTGCAGTTATATACCAAATTATTTTCCAATGTTATGCCTGTGGAACCTTCATCTGTGTAGAGTCCCCAGCCACCGTAATCGTATGAATAGATGTCGTGTATTACATTGTTGCTCACTTCTGTTCCTTCCGAAGGTCCCAATGTGTATACGCCTCCCATATCGCTTAATTCGGCCCAACCCAGATGATGAATGTGGTTATAAATGATTTTATTGTTTTTTGCTAAACTGGGTTTATAACCCCAAATCCATCCCACCGATATGCCGGAATACCTGAAATCTGCTATATCGTTGTGTGAAATCGTATTGTTGCCTGAATGAAACAGGGTAATTCCTACGCCTGTGGGTATTTCGTAACCTCCGGAGTGAATGATGTTATTTTCGATGACATTATTTTCGGTTATGAAAAATGGATTGGCCGGTACAGAAGGATTCCCGATTTTTATGCCGCCGATACCCAAATCGTGAAAATGACAATGAGCAATTTTGTTATTGATACATCCGTTTTTCAGCCATATGGCATTATTGCTCGTATTGCCGATTTCACAATTTTCAAAAGTAATGTTTTGTGCAAAATTGACAGTTACCGCCGCCTTTGTGTTGGCAGCAGCCTGCTGAGGCATTTCGCCTTCTTTGGGCATGATATGTTTGGTATACTGGAACGATAAATTTCTAAAAACCATGTTTTTTACTTTATTCTCCGGGCTCCCTTCAATTTTAAGCAATTCATCCAATATGGGTATTTCGGCAAAAGTTGTTTCAATATTTTCTCCTTTGCGGGGCATATAATAAAGTATCCCTTTTTCATCCAGGTACCATTCTCCGGCTTGATCTAAAAATTCTATAGAATTTTCAAAATAAAATAAGGAAGGAGCGCTTTTCAGATTAATTGCTTCAGGCAAGGGATGAGTAATTAAGGTAATGCTTTTTTCTTTTCTCGATATCTTGGCAAGATACCCTCTTAGTCTGTCCCATTTGAGATTGAAGGAGATAACTACATTTTTTAAATCGTCGGATGATATTCCATTCAATGCATCTATTTGTTCGTTTGTCAAAA
>CAZNKR010000098.1:0-2643 GCA_964573715.1 uncultured Roseburia sp.
AGATAAAAGGAGCCATGGCGAATGCCGTGGCTCAAGTACTTCAAGAAGCCGAAGTTCATGCCTCGCCATGTAGTTCTGATAGGATATATGGGTTACCAGTAGTAAGATGATTTACTGCAATAAAAGTATCTACGCCATTTCGATAACAGGTTTCAATATATGTACTAATAACAGCAAATAACTTGGCGGCTGTTACCGACGGATATTGACCAGATACTTTTAGTTTTTCTTTGTGACTTCTAATGTTACGTTATGCAAGATTATTTTTTGGTGGAAAGCTAAAATCTTTAACCCAAAGGAAATAATTATCTTTATATTTTTTTATACATAAAATTAGTTTTTTCTCTCAAGTTTGTTTCTAAAGCTGTTATATTTTATGTTCAACTTTATTTTTATGCAGTAAATATAGAGTAATCCCAATTATACTTACAAGTAATTCAGTTGCTGGGAATGCACACCAAACGCCTATCATGCCACCGATTGACGATAGTAAGAAAGCCATAGGTATGATAATTACAAATCCACGCAAAATCGAAATAATATGCGCAGGGAGTGCGTATTCAGTAGAAGTAAAGTAAACGGACATAATAATATTAAATCCAGCAAATAGACAGGCAGTAAAATAATACTTCAATCCGCTTATAGCGATATTTTGCAAAAGAGTATTTTGTTCACTATTGAACATAGCTGCTATCTGTGAAGCTCCGAAAAATATACAGAAGTAAACTATACCCGATATAATTAACATGGTTGTTAGAGCATAACGCAAAATTGCCTGAATATTTGCGCAGTTCCCGGCGCCATAATTACTACTGATAATCGGCTGAATACCTTGCGCGATACCTGTATAAATTGCCATTATTACTAATGACAGATTAGCTATAACGCCATATGCAGCAACACCGATATTTCCTTGCAGTCTTAATATAATAATGTTAAATACAATGATAACGATACCCGAAGAAACTTCTGTAATAAGTGAAGGTAATCCACTTGAAAAAATAGTCATAGTTAATTCTCTTGAAATTTTGCATTTTTTCAGATGAAAGCAATTTTTCTTTTTAAAGAAATAAGAAGATAGTACAAACATACTGATAACCGGGGCAAAACCAGTTGCGAGGACTGCTCCGAAAATTCCCATTTTAAATGGAAAAATAAAAATATAATCTAAAACAATATTAGATAAACTACCCACAATCATAGCAGTCATAGAAAGTTGTGGAGCACCGTCATTCCTTACAAAGCACAGGAGTATATTATTCAGTAAAAACATAGGGGCAAACAGTAAGATTACTTGCAGATAAGTTTTGCTCATTTGAAAAACCGTTTCATCAGCTCCAAGCATTTCTACAATTGTTTCAGAGAAAAAAATCCCGATTACAAAAAAAACGATTGCAAAACCAAGCGCCAATATAACAGCATTTGTAAATGTACGATTTGCTGCCACCTTGTCATTTTGACTTTTTAAAATAGAATATTTAGTGCCTCCACCCATACCAATCATTAGCCCACTACCATGAATAAAGCTATATATTGGAATTGCAAGATTTAATGCAGTTAAACCATTTGTTCCAAGTTCTTTTGAAACAAAGAAAGTATCTGCTAAAATATAGCAGGATAGCCCTATCACACCAAGTACATTTAATGATGAGTATTTTATAAAATCTTTAAAACAGTTTGTATGATTCATAAAATGAAACCTCCATGAAAGAATAAAAAATAGGCCTGCATTGTGTAACGCAGGACTACTACACAATAGAAACCCTGGTGGGTTGATTTTGTTATTAAAGTAATAATATTGGTTCTGTGCCAATGTCAATTTGACTATTGGGTAACAGTTTGAAGCATATTTGTAATCTCTATATAACGCTCATCAGTTATCCCAAGCTTTTTTTGAAACCTTTCTTCCTCAAGCCTTACGACTATCAATTTATCAGGAGAAATATCCTGAATAACATCTTTTAGCTTTTGAACAGATACTTTATCGTCGATATCCTCTTATAATTGTTACTTCAAAGATAAACTTCCCACTGTACTGTTTTTGAAAGTTCACCATATTGGATATATATTCGGATAATGTATACATGATTCTTTTCATCCTTCTTGATACACCAAGCTGTTTAGAATTAAATCTCCAATAAACAAAAAAACGCCTTAACACCATTCCTTCTAAGGCCTAATGGAATGGTATCAAGACGTTTACCCGGCGGCAAAATAATAATAAACATAACCTATCATACTTACAGCAAAAAGTCAAAATTATTTTATCGAAAATCATTATTAATTTATCAAAGATATTGACCATACATTTTACTTTGTAGGAATAACACTTATGTATAGCAGTAAGGGAGCAAGCATTATAGATATTACAAATAGTGCGGTTGCATACATCAAAATGAAGATTTTAGTAACTGCAAATGCAGAAGAGTTTGATGCTTATACATTACGGGAACTTATAAAGGAATTAAAGCGACTTTTAGTACTTCTGATACCAATTCATCTTTTGATATGTATTATTATATAGGAGCAGATGAAAAAGATTCTGTTGTGAAAATTGCTATATGTTTATAGAATATAAGAGAATTTTTTGGTGAAAAAATATATGTTTTCATATTTTTTTATAGATAAAAATGAAGAATAGTG
>CAZNKR010000099.1:0-2611 GCA_964573715.1 uncultured Roseburia sp.
ATCTTGCGTAAGGAGGTATGTTTATGAATTATAGTAGCTTATTATTTCGAGAAGATACTACTGGACTAGACCAATATGTTAAGTGGTGTGGTAAGACTTCGGAACTTATGAAAGTATATCTTGATGCACCACGCCAAGTTATAAATGGGGTATCAATGGTCGAGTTCCAAGGACAGTTAATACCAGAAGAAAAAATCTTCAGTTGTTTTAATCAGTTTTTTGGTATTTATGATAGCTACCTTGAAAGAGGTTATGATATTAGAAGAATTTGCGAGAGTAATGGACTTTACAGCTTAGGTGCTTTTTCAGATGATTATAAAAACTGTCAGTATAATTGCTCTGACTTTACTCGGATAGGCTGTAATCAACCTAAGTCTAAGTTTTCGATGGGTAATGGAACGACAGTGATTGAAATGTATAATACCAGCTCTATTGTTAGGGATTTGAAAACTGATGCCACTTACTATTATTCAAATAAGGATGTTGATTTCCTAAGAAGATTCAAAGAGTTTCCTTTGGATTTAGAAACAGTAGCAATACTTAATTATGGACAGGTAAAAAAATCTGAAAAATATGAGATTTTAGATGGTCTTGAAAGCAATCGTTTAGTATCTAATATAAGCAAAGTAGCAGGTTATCAATACCAAATGAATAAGTTCTTCTTGGGGTATGCATCAAGACCTACAAAAGGGAGAGAAAGATATACGTTTGTTCCACGATGTTGGTATAGAGGTCACTGTTATATTGGAAGACAATGTGATAATGAGCCTGAAGCTATATGTGAAGCATATAAGTTGGAATTATCTACAGTAGGAAGTGATAGGGAGTATCTTTTTAATCCTATAAATTACCATAGAAATCAAAGATACCTTATAGAGAGGTTTGTTAGAGATGAGATTTCAGAGTTAGGACTTATGAGGGATACCTTGTCAGAGGTAGCCTGTAATCCTTTTTTGATTCTGAGGTTTGGCTTGGTAGAACTGTGCAGGAAGTTTTGTATCTATGTTCCACCTTTTAAGTTAGATGAACAAGGATTCATGATTAATTTAAAAGGTAACAGATATTCAGATTTAGCAGTGAAGTATATCGATGGGGTATTAACAAGAGAGCAGATTGCTACTCAGGTATTGTTATAAGTCAGTTTAAGATATGTATATAAAAAATCTGTTTAGATTATTCAGTTTCTGTTTATATTAAGCTAAATCAGAATATACTTTATCAAAAGTGAATGAAAAATAAAAATTAGGTTTGGAATTTTATATTCCTGCTTAGAAAATCAAAGGAGGTTTTATTATGTTAGAGAATGGTTATTTAGATGTGACACAGTATGCAATACTTTCAGGTCTTTCTTATCAGACAGTCCTTAATTACGCAGATGCAGGCATTTTACCTTATAAGTTAATCAATAGACATTGCTTTTTTGAACTTAAGACTTTGGTAAATGGTATTTTGTTAAGCAACAAGCAGAGAACTCATCATTTAGATGTGTATTTCATTGGAAGTGGTTTAGAGGAGCAGGAAGTATCTGAGCCTTTTGCATTTGAACATTCAGGTTGTATTACTTGCGAAGAGTTGATTGATATTATAAACAATATTGTCGAGGAGTCTATGTTAATTGGGTGCAATATTCCAGATAGAAAATGCATTGAAGCATACTTACCTGCAATTAATTCTAAAAGAGATGAAAGTGTGGAGAAGTATAAATTGTCTGTAATGGAGAAGGAAGGTATCACTGAGGAAGAGTTTAAAGCAAATGTTTTATATAAACCACGAATTCTCAGTATCAATGATTTTTATAAAGTTACGGATAAGGAGATTGGTAAAAAGGCTAGAGAAATTATAGACAAGGGTTTGATTGTAGAAATTGCTAAAGATATTCGTAAGAAGATTAGCAAAGCAACACCAAATGGGGTATATACTTCCGTTACTTATGATACGACAGAGGAAAGCTTCAGTATCTCCAATTTTACTGAACAACTTGTGAGAATTCTTAAAGGTAATGTCTATACAGATGTTAATCTTCATATTTCAGGAACAGTTCCATCTTATATTTCTGATATGTGTAATAAGTTAAGTGAAGTTGGGGTACTTACAAATTATGAGATTTGTTAATAATTTATAGTAGTAAGGCTTAGATTGAATTTCAGTCTAAGCTTTATTTTTTTACTCATATTTTAATAAAAAATATCGTTTGAAAAATCTATTCTTTCTTGGAAAATTATAATCAAAGGTTTTTTATAAAAGTCTGTATTCTAATAGTCCTAACTTAAATCTAATAGTTTTCTCTTATTTATAAAATGCTACTCTTTATTATTTTATCCAATCATGAAATGTAAAACTCTATGCTTATTTTTATAAGTCAATGCTGAATTATATATTTTAAAACTTATTTTTAAAAGTAAATACAAAATTATTATTTTAAAAGCTGAAAAGGAAATAAACAAATCTTAGATGGAAAAGTCTTTTACTATTTTGATTTTTTATACTCTTAATTTGAATATTTCCTAAGATAACTAAGTTATCAGGCTTTGAACTACTAGAAATAAGTGAAGAAAATACAAGGAGGTGCAATGCAGTGTGTTTGAAGTAGTAAATGAAAATGGAGTAACTC